>JBCCXA010000001.1 GCA_039192515.1 Verrucomicrobiota bacterium
CCCCGAAGTGGTGGCTACGGTAAAGCCTACATCTCCTTGACCGGCACTTGGCCCATTGATTTCCACTCGCCAATATTCATCCCGATCAAAGGAAGCGATCACTTGGCTGCCCTTGTCTGTGGTCTTCATCCAGAAGCTCACAGAAAAAGCCGCATAGTTAGTCCCTTGATAGAAAAGGTTGTTAATAGCCACATAGTCATTGCTCCCATCGAACAAGAGGCCTCCGCTACTGGGATGCGTTCCGGAAGAAAAAGCGGCTCCCCCCATGAGGTGGCCGGTGTATCCGTTTCCAGTCAAATCGCTGGTGGTTAAGCCCGTGTCTTCTTCAAACTCATACTGCAATACTTGTGCAGATGCAGAGGTTATGAACATGCTTAATGCCAGCAGAAGTAGCCACTTTGTTACGTTAATGCCTATTTCTCTTTTTGCTCTCATCATTTTCATTGGTTTTGGTCGTGATCATTTTTTGACTGGATGGGTGGGTAAATCTTTTTACAAACACAAAAGGACAGAATTGTTAATCGCGATTACTTTGTCAAACAGAAGTTGCGTTATTGGATAATATTATCTATTTTAAAATTTTATTTCGGTATTTGCATCAATGCTTAATCTCCTAATTGCTAAGTGCTTACATGAGTTTTGATGCTTTTAAATTTGATCCGGGGTGAACTCTTGTGTTTTTGAAAATGTTGAAAGGACTGGGTTTGATCCCCTGACACTAGCCCCGATCTAAGCAGTAGGGTGCTCCGCACTAATTTTTTAGCTTTGATCCCCTGACACTAGCCCCGATCTAAGCAGTAGGGTGCTCCGCACTAATTTTTTAGCTTTCCCGGTCGAGCCGGAGGATGACGGGGTGGCAGGAGTCGTGAGGTGATGGGTTGGTCTCGAAGAGGGGGTGCAAGAGTAGCCACGTAGGAGGATGGATGAATCAGGTAACCCCGTAGGCCAACATAGAATCAGCAACTTTAATGAAACCCGCTAGATTCGCTCCCTTGACATAATCGACTTGATTCTTGCTTTCATCAAGCGTGCCGTATTTCACACATTTGTGATGGATATTGTGCATGATTTCTTGTAGCCGGGTGTCAACTTCTCCAAAAGGCCAGGAAATTCTAAGAGCGTTCTGGCTTTGCTCAAGACCAGATACGGCCACCCCTCCAGCATTGGCTGCCTTAGCTGGGCCATACAGCACGCCCGCCTTCTGAAACTCAATGACCGCTTCCCGAACACAAGGCATATTGGCACCTTCTGCCACGCCTATCAACTTATTGCTTAATAGTGTTTTGGCATCGCTTTCATCTAATTCGTTTTGGGTGGCACACGGAAATGCTAATTCACATGGCACAGACCAAAGCCTTTTGCCTGGATAAAATTCGCATTTAAAATGATCTGCGTATTCCCGTATAGAACCACGTCGTTGTTCCTTTAAGGTTTTTAGCCAATCAAGTTTCTGCTCTCTGATGCCTTCTTTATCATAGATAAACCCTGTGGAATCGGAGCAAGCAACTACTTTTGCACCAAGGTTATTAAGTTTTTGTATACAGTAAAGAGCAACATTGCCAGAACCTGATACAATACAGGTTTTACCGTTTACTGTGTCACCCACATGGTTAAGCATATGTTCCATAAAATAGGCCGTGCCGTAACCTGTTGCCTCTTTGCGAACTAAGCTTCCACCAAAGGTTAGTCCTTTTCCGGTAAGCACCCCAGTGAAGCGATTTTGTATCCGCAAATATTGTCCGTATAGATAACCGATCTCCCTTGCGCCTACTCCCATATCTCCCGCAGGAACATCTGTATGTTCTCCGATGTGCCGATGAAGCTCTGTCATAAGAGCTTGGCAAAACCGCATGACCTCACTGTCAGACTTGCCTTTGGGATTAAAATTTGAGCCACCTTTTGCTCCCCCCATTGGAAGACCTGTAAGACTATTTTTGAAAGTTTGTTCAAAACCAAGAAACTTTAAAATGCTTTGGTTAACCGTGGGATGAAAACGTAATCCACCTTTGTAGGGCCCAATCGTATTATTAAATTGCACACGCCAGGCACGATTCACATTAATATTTCCTTTATCATCCTGCCAGCACACGCGAAAAATAATGATGCGGTCCGGCTCTGTGAGTCGCTCTAATAGATTGGCTTCTAAATACTTTGGATTTTCTAAGACAAAGGGCATCAGAGATTCCACCACCTCTTGCACTGCTTGATGAAATTCTTTTTCGCCGGGGTTGCGATGACAGATGTCCTCCATGAAGGAGTTAACTTTTGTTTTTACCATCGTGTCAGTCATGAATGCTTACTTTAAATATCGGCCAATGCTCTTAAAAATCAAGCACCACAGTCCATTATCAAACAGAGGGTTATTTTATCCATTTGCTGGCAAAATAGAAATATTGAGCAACTGACAAGCAAATTGAATAAAAAGCGGAATGGTAATAAGACTACAGAGCGACGTATAGGCAACGCATTGTACTGTGGCTTGCTCATCAGCTCGATAGTGCTTGGCATAAATGATGGCCATTACTGCCGAGGGCATCCCTGCCTGAACTACCAAGACTCGCTGTAATTCCAGAGGAAGAGGAACCAAGACAAGCAGTAGTAAGAGGATTGCTGGAATAATTACTAATTTACCCAACAAACTTAGGACTCCTACTTTTATAGGTCTTAGTAGTGAAGACTTGCGAAAGACATCTATAAAAGATCCTCCAACCAGTAATAAGCCTATGGGTATAGAGCTTGCTCCAGTTATAGATAGAAAACTTTGCACGGCTTTGGGAAGCCAAGCTTCCGCATTGGTAGCATTGAGCATAAGTCCAATAAAAATAGCTAAGATTGGAGGATTCAGTAAAAGTATGAGCAATGAGCGCATATGTGAACTATTGCTCCTTATTCCCTTTTGGTGATTCGTTAATAGAACAAGCGCAATAGACCACATGGCCAGTTGCACACCCATATTAAAAAGAAAGAGCACGCCCATTGTATCTTGTCCAAAAAGCTCAAGGGTGAGAGGAATGGGAATATAACCCCAGTTATAAACGCCTATGCAATAGGCAAACGCATTGATCTGCGCAGGCTCTTTGAGCTTTCCTGCTTTAGCTAAAACTATCCCCACACCCAAACCCAGAGCAACACTTAGAAATCCTACCAGTGGTGTTAAAATTAGTATCTCTACATTTTCTAATCTCTCATTACCTACCAGGGCATCTAGTGTTAAACAAGGAATCAAGCAATTAATCAAGAGACTCAAAAAACACTGATTACTTTCTTCTTTGATGACCCCTAGCTTACGCAACAACATGCCCAGCCCTATGATAAGAAAAGCCGGTATACTGGCATTTAAAATTGTGGTGTATGTAGCCATATCATTTCAAGGCACTGGCGCCTTTAGGCCCTATCCGTTTAACTTCGCTTGAACAGATCGAGCTCTGGAAGGATATATTCCTTTTGCTTAGCTCGTTTCTTTTTTTTATTTTGCGAGGCTTCATTTGACTGTTGTTTAGAAATAAGATAAGGCTTACCTGTAGCATCTAGTTCTTCCTCCTCTAGATTGCGCAGGATTTCCTTCGCACGTTCCAAAACAATTTTAGGAAGACCTGCCAAGCGTGCTACTTGTATACCATAGCTCTTATCTGTTCCACCAGGAACTATCTTGCGTAGGAAAATAATTTGATCATGCCATTCCCTCACGGCCACGTTGTAGTTCTTACAGCCAGAAAGCAATAATGATAATTCCGTCAACTCGTGATAGTGTGTAGCAAAGAGCGTCTTAGCTTTAAGCTCATTGTGCAAATACTCAGCAACAGACCAGGCTATGGAAAGACCATCAAAGGTGGATGTTCCTCTCCCTATTTCGTCTAAAATAACCAAGCTATGCTCTGTTGCATTATTTAAAATATTAGCGGTTTCATTCATCTCCACCATGAAGGTTGACTGGCCACGTGATAGGTCGTCACTCGCACCAACCCGAGTAAAAATACGATCCAGCAGAGGAACCGATGCTGATTCGGCTGGCACATAGGACCCAGTATGCGCAAGGAGAGCGATGAGAGCTACTTGTCGTATATATGTGCTTTTACCCGCCATATTAGGCCCTGTCAAAATGACTAGCTTATTATCTCCATCATCTAGTAACACATCATTGGGAACAAACTTATCTGACGAAGGAATTTGTTCTAATACGGGATGGCGACCTTCGATAATCTCCAGCTTCCCGTTGTTAGAAATCACGGGACAGCGGTAGTTGTACAATCTCGCCAAAGTAGCCATAGATGCCAAAACATCTAACTGTGCTATTGCCCTAGCTAGCAATTGAATCCTAGGTGTAGCCTCTACAACTTTGTCGCGAATTTCTAGAAAGAGTTCGTATTCCAGTTGCTTCACACGTTCTTCTGCCCCTAGTATCTTAGATTCTATGTCCTTCAAATCAGGCGTAATAAACCTCTCGGCATTTACCATGGTTTGTTTGCGGATGTAGTGAGCAGGAACCTGATCCAAGTTAGATTTGGTAATTTCAATGTAATAGCCAAAGACTTGATTGAAACGGACTTTCAAAGACTTAATACCTGTGCGCTCTTGCTCGTCGGCCTGAAATTTTGCCAACCATGCCTTTCCATCCTTTGTTGCCGAACGAAGTTCATCGACATCCGCATGATAGCCATCGCAGATCAAAGATCCCTCCTTGATAGCAAGTGGCGGTTCGGGATGAATCGCTTCTGAGATGAGTTTTTCCAATTCCGGGATAGGCGTAAGTTGGTCTTTTAGCTTTTCCGTAAAAGGGGTTTCCAGGGAGATAGTAAGTCGCTGCAATTCGGGAATTTGTTCCAGAGATTGCCGCAGTGAATGAAGGTCCCGCGCGTTGCCAGATCCTTGAGCGAAACGAGAAATAAGCCTTTCTAAATCGCGAACTGATTTAAGTCTCTCTCTAAAATCCTCCAACCGACTGATGTCCTCTAACCAGCGCTTTATCACATGCTGACGTGCTTGGATTTGTAATTTATCCCTCAGTGCATGAAGAAGCCAATTACGCAGCTCTCGCCCTCCCATAGCTGTAGTTGTTTGATCAATCGCCTTGAGCAAGCTGGTGTCACTTGCGGAGCCTGAGTGATGCGAGATAACTTCCAAATTACGCTGGGTAATTGCATCAAGCACCAAAAAGTCATTCGTTAAGTATGGGCGAAGGTGGCGAACATGTGCGGCCGACCCACGCAAGCATTCCGTTACATAGTGAAGCAATGCCCCGGCCGATGCGGTGGCAGATGTCATATCCGCGCAACCAAAACCGTCCAGGGACTGCGTTTTGAAATGTTCGCATAAAGTTGAATGAGCAAACTCAAACTCAAAAACCCAGTCGTCATAGGGAGTCAGAACTGGATTAATTCCCTCAGGTAAGTGCGGTTTTTCTGCGTCTGATGGGTAAAGAAGTTCTTTAGGTTGGAGGCGCAGAAGTTCGTCCTGAATACTACGCTGATCTTTCGATTCCGTTAGGCGGAATTCACCCGTCGTCATATCCAAATAGGCAAAGCCATAATTCGCGCCCGCTTTAAAATAGGCTGCCAGAAAACGGTTTTCCTTCGGCTGGGTCAGTTCAAGGTCGACCACTGAGCCAGGGCTAAAAATTTGGGTTACCGCGCGGTCAACTACTTGTCCAGGCTTAGGCTCAGATACTTGGTCTCCAATAGCTACTCGGCGTCCAGCTTGGATGAGCTTGCCGATATAGCCTTCTGCAGCATGATGTGGCACACCACACATAGGCACCCCATTACGCTTAGTCAGAGTTAAGTTGAGTAAAGATGCGCCCAGTTTAGCATCTTCAAAAAACATCTCAAAAAAATCTCCCAGACGAAACAGTAACAAAGCATCAGAAGGTATCTCGGACTTAATTTTCCGATATTGCTGCATCATTGGAGTAAGTTTTTCTGACATAGCCTTAAGAAAGAGGAGGCTAGCGAGCGATCATGAATTAGGGAAGTGTGAATACATCAATAAATACTAGCCCCATAACTTTGCTTTATAGTAGCAAGCTTGAGACAGCCTGATACTCTCAATGCCATGAGGATTATTGTGACTGGATTGATTGGACAATATCCCTTTGGCGGTGTCGTTTGGGACTACATACAGTATGTCATTGGGTTTCGTAATCTAGGGCACGATGTCTTTTACCTGGAAGACTCTGGCGCTTGGCCTTACGACCCGATCAATAAGACCATTTCTAAGGACTGCACATACAACGTGCACTTTTTATCAAAAATGATGAGTGAGTTTAGTCTACAGGACCGCTGGATTTATAGAAATGCAGCAGATGGATCTTTCCATGGCTTAGGGGAGACCATGGCACGGGAACTCATGCGCGAAGGTGACTTGCTAGTAAATGTTTCTACGGCGAGTTGGCTTAAGCACTATGATTTGGGAATCAAGCACCAAATGTTTATTGATGGTGACCCTATGTTTTGCCAAGCCGGCATATGTAGAGACCCCAAGTCAGATTATACCAAGCGTTTGCTGGCTCATGATTCGCATTTCACCTTTGGACTAAAAGTAGGCGAGCCAGACTGCCTGGCGCCTGATACGGGCATTGAATGGAAAAAGACCGTCCAACCCATTGCACTTGAGTATTGGAAAAGAGAAGGCGACCACTTTGTTAAAGCATCTCCTGAACCGAAACAAAATTCATTCCCAAGTCTTAGCGAATCGTGGACAACGGTTATGAATTGGATGAGCTATAAACCTATGATCTGGGAGGGAGAAGCATATCTGCAAAAGAGCGAAGAGTTTCAAAAATTTGAAGAATTACCCGCCAAGTCCAACCATTCTTTCTCTGTTGCCATGGGTCAAGGTGTTGGTGCAGAAAGGCCTACAGAGCACTTGAAAAGCAAAGGGTGGCATATTCTGGAACCTGATGAGTCGATACCAAATCACTGGAGCTACCGTGATTTTATAGGGGCATCATATGGAGAATGGAGTATCGCCAAGCACGGTTTTGTTAAGGGGCGAACAGGGTGGTTCAGCTGCCGGAGCGCTTGCTATCTAGCTGCGGGGAAGCCCGTTTTAGTTCAAGATACAGGCTGGACTGATGTTTTGCCCAGCGGCGAGGGGGTTTTTGCTTTTGTCACGATGAATGACTGTCTAACGTGCCTTGATAGAATGAAAGAAAACTATAAGCATCACTGTGATTCCGCGCTAGCATTTGCCAAAAAGCATTTTGACAGCACTAAGGTGTGCCATGAGCTTTTAGAGCAAGCAAAGCTTATTTGACACCTTCAAGTTTGGTGGTCACGTAGTCTACAGACTGGCGAAATTTTTCGTCGCTATTTATGCGGCCCTCCACAGTCTTGCATGCGTGAAGAACGGTTCCATGGTCGCGTCCTCCAAAAGCATCTCCAATTTCTTGTAAGGACTTTGCGGTAAGCCTTCTGCTTAGATACATAGCTACCATTCTGGGAACCGCTATGTTGGCTGGTCGACGCTTGCTGGTCATGTCAGTCATGCGAATATCGAATCGCTCTGCCACACGTTTTTGGATTCCTTCGATGGTGATAACCTGACGTGCTTCTTGTTGAATAAAATCTTTTAGAAGATGTTCTACCTGTTCCTGGGTGATCTTTCGGTCATTGAGCGTAGCCCATGCGGCAACACGATTAAGCGCACCTTCTAGACGACGAATATTCGCTTTCACCCGCTCTGCTATAAATAGAAGGACAGAGTCGCCAAGACGAACTTTGATCTTTTGCGCCTTAGCCCTCAGTATGGCTAAGCGTGTTTCAATATCTGGCGGTTGCAGCTCTGCAGTGAGTCCCCATTCAAAACGCGACACTAATCTTTGCTCTAAATTCGACACATCACTAGGTGGTGCATCACTGGAAAGAACAATTTGTTTATTACCATCAAAGAGCGCATTAAAAGTATGAAAGAACTCTTCCTGTGAGCGATCTTTTCCTGAAAAAAACTGAACGTCATCAATTAAAAGCACCTCCGCATGACGAAAGCGGCGACGAAACTTCACAAGCTCTCCGTGCTGAATTGCATCAATAAACTCGTTGGTAAACTGCTCTGAGGTTACATAAACGACCTTTGCACTCGGTTTGCGTTGAATAATGTGATGGCCTACCGCATGCATTAAATGTGTCTTACCTAAACCTACAGCACCATGAATAAACAAAGGATTATATACTTTAGATGGTGACTCAGAAACTGCCAAGGCAGCTGCATGAGCAAACTGATTATTTACACCTACAACAAAGCTCCTAAATTCATAATTGGCTTTGAGTTTAGCACGGTAATCCTTATGTCTAGTGCTTTGCACATCTGCTACGGGTATAGGATTTTCTGTCTTTGGAGAGTCTTCTTTAGGAGAGGGGCTTGATTCTGTAGATTCGAAGACAACATCAACATTCTGTCCTATGACAAGCTCAGCAGCTTGCTTTAACTGGCCAAGATAATTTTCTTCTATCCAATACTGATAGATGGAATTATCAACCCCAAGTGTAAGACGCCCCGACTCATAGCCACAAGCCGTGATGGGAGAGAACCAACGTTGATACGCATCCGGTGAAATTAAATTTTGTAACTCATGGCATACCTTGTTCCAAAGAAGTTCTGAATCCATTGATGTAGTGCCGTTGTTGATCATGTGTTGTGCTATTAGATCTTCTGGAATTCTACAGACAAGAAGAAAAACCAATTTGAGAAAAATAGTCACATATCAATACCTATTTCTATCCTCTAAGATGGTCATTGCCTACGCTCACGTGCTTTTTTTCTTTCTTTCACTTGACTTAGAAAATAAGTCACAAATCCTTGGCTTCAGTTAACTGGGAACTAAATCCGCCGTTTTCTAGGAAAAATTTGTTTTAAAGCGATTTCTGATTTTGGCAGACTATGGAGACTTCAGGACAATATCTTCTTGTCGACGGACACAGTGTTATTTTTCACTGGCCCGAATTGCGGCGTGTTCATGAAAAAGATAGAAGAAAAGCTCGCAGTCTTCTAATTCGCAGTCTAAAAGAGTTACACGATACAACTGACTGGTTGGTGACCCTCGTGTTTGATGGTAAGCAAGGCCAATGCGAAAAGCCTCAGGCTGGACAAATGGTTATATTGTATGCAAAAGCCCACCAGACTGCAGATGGACTTATCGAGAGGCTAACCGCTCAAGTGGAAGAGGCCAAACGTAGCTTGGTATGGGTTGTAACCGCTGATGGAGTGGAAAGGAAGACTGTTGAGTCGCTTGGAGCCGTCTCAGTAGACCCTGATTGGCTCAAGAGAGAGCTTGAGCTTCAGGGACAAAATTGGAAGCAGTCGCTTGGTGAGGTTCACAGGCGCGCAAAATGGTAAATGTTTATAATTGACAGAAATTCAGTTTTATAGAATTCTACGTAAGTAGCTACAAATAGAGAGAATACAGGAGTTAATAATGTCAAATTCGGGAAAAGTCTTTCCTATCTTAACGATACTGATTAGCGTGGGTTGCATAGCTTTGGGCGTTATGATTGGTCTGAAGAAGACGCAGTATCAAACGCAGTTAAGCCAGGTTGAGGCCACGCTGAAACGGGCGGAGGTTTGGGGTGGCTACACCGGTGATTTTATGACCAATCCTCGTGAACCAGATGCTACTTTGCAAAGAGCTAGTGCCTTTACACAGGAGCTTCAGGACGAAAAAATTGAACTAGATAAAGCCTATGCTCAACTACAAACCGATTACGATACGTCTCAATCCAATGTCCAAAAACTAACAACTGATCTCACAGCAACCAAACGCAAACTCGATGAAACAACCGGCCAGCTAGAAGAGACGCAAGGCAAGCTTGTTTCTGCTGAAGGCAAACTTAAAAGTATCGATGAAGCGCTAAAAGGACGCGACCCTGCGGCAGTAGCTCAAGAACTGGATGAACGGAATGAAGCCTTCAAGATATTACGTGCAGAGAAAGATATTCTAGATGATAAAATAGCCAGTCTCAGCAATAAAGTTCAGAAATTTCAAGAGCTAGAGCAACTATCTCAGGAACAACGCGCGCCTCTGTCGCTATCCGGAAAAATAGTCGCCATTAACAAAGAATGGAATTTCGTAGTTCTCAATGTGGGTAAGGATGATAGATTGGTGGATGGTATTGACCTTACCGTTTATCGTGGGAATGATTTAATCGCCAAGGTTCGCACTGTCTCCGTAGAGGCTAATACAGCAATTGCTGACATACTACCTGATTGGGTGAAAAGTGAAATTCAGGTTGGCGATCAAGTCATTTTCTGACAAGTTACTAGTAGTATGTTATCTCGAATATTTCTTTGTGTTACAGGATTTTTATTTCTGCAAGTATTTTGCTCATGTGCCACAACCAGTGGTGATGAAGAAGAACGCGTCTCTACTCTTCCTTGGAACAAACCCCAGGGTTGGGAAGGGAAGGGTCCTGCCGGTAGTATAATAGGTGGCGCTGGCGGTTTGGGTAATCCTGTCTACTAGTCGGAAGCCTTCACAACCTACTGAGACAGATATAGGCTGGATTTAAAGATTTCTACGTCTTCATCATTGGTGATTACCTTATGAACGAGCAACCAGCACTCGATGCTTAGTCACCAAGAAAAGATCCCTCAGAAGAAGGGAACCTACTCACTTTATCTCAAGGAGCTTTGCTTGAAGTCCCCTCTCTTTTTATCTCCTATGGCTGGTTACACAACCTTACCTTTTCGCGTAGCCATACGATCACTAGGGGGCTTATCTATTGCGACAACAGACTTAGTCAATGCCAGGTCCTTGTTGGAAATGAACCCCAAAGGAATTCGGATGGTATCTACTTGCAGCCAGGATCGACCTTTGGGCGTTCAGCTATTTGGTTCTAAAACACAAGAGTTATGCGATGCAGCAAAATTTCTGGAAGACCTAGGCATTGATCTCATCGATCTGAACATGGGATGCCCAGTTGACAAGATTACTCGACAAGGTGGCGGAGCCGCTTTGATGCAAGATGAGGAATTAACTGAGGAACTTGTGGGTGCTATTGTTCGGTCGGTCCATTTACCTGTCACCGTAAAAATGAGATTGGGGTGGAATGACGATACCATCAATGCCCATCGCATTGCACCACGACTAGAAGAGATGGGGGTAGCTGCTATAGCCATCCATGGGAGAACTCGCGAGCAAGGGTTTTCCGGGAACGTCAATTTAGAAGGAATTAAAGCCGTAGTAGATTCTGTAAAGAGTATCCCTATCATCGGTAATGGAGATGTTCATTCCCCCAAAGATGCTAATCGAATGCTTAATGAAATGGGTTGTAAAGGAGTCATGGTAGGCCGAGCAGCATTAGCTAACCCATTTTTTTTTAAGCAAACCCTGCATTACTTAACCAGGGGAGAACTAATTCCTGAACCGACACTAGAACAACGTATCATGTTTATGCACAAGCACTTTGCATTAGCACTTAAGTACTATGGAGAAATGGATGCTTGTTTGCATTTTCGAAAAATGCTTACTGGTTATAGCGAGCATTTTCCAAAGAAAGAGGTCTGGCGCCGTGAGACGCAAACTCTTTCTACTGCAGAGGAGTATCTGGCAATTGTTAAAAAGCTAACGGATGGAGCGGTTTCTAAGAGTTGCTCTATGCCAAATTTGCAGTCCCTCATCTAATCGAAATACTAATGAACGATTAGAGGAAACCAAAGTGTTCGAGGCCCTCAATAATCCCTGAAGCGTAACACCCATTCAATCCGTCTTTGCCTTCGGCGAAGTATATTTTATCGATCACACCATTAGATTCTCCCACTTTTTTAGTTTCTTGCCTTACTTCATCAATCGCGTTAGCAACCAAGATGGAACGATAACCATAGGTTAGGGCAGAAATATCGTTACCCGAATCGCCCGCATAGATAATTTCTTCTTTGGACAATCCTTTCCTTTGACGAAGGTATTCAAGACCTTCCATTTTATTAGCCTTTGAGGGCATAATATCTAACAATCCAATACCAATCATCTCATCAACTGAGTAGGTAACATCGGCGTCTGAGCAGAGCCGACCAATGACCTGACGCACTTTGCTAATGACTGACCTCGCCTGAGAAAGGTTATCAATGAAAAAACTTGCTTTAAAGTCATTTTGGTGGTGTGCCTCCTGCAGTCTCAAATCCCTTGTTTGGGAAAGTTCCTCCTTTATTTTATCTATATCCCATGTGGGAGTTAGAAGCCTTATCTTTTCAATATAACCTAGTTCTTCTATAAACTCTCCGTTTGCCGTATCTACTTGGTAGACCTTTGTACCCACTTCAGTAACTGCATAGCTAGGTAGCGGAGGGTGGTACAAAGACATCCCTTCTCGAATCTGTTGCTCATTCCTACCTGTAACGTAGATTAACGTCATTTTATGCCTCTCTATAAGCTCCTTAAGCTTTGCCATTGAATCGTCATATGGCTGTTTTCCATTGGGAAATAAGGTTCGGTCAAGGTCCGTGGCAAGTATTGGCATAAATTTTTTATTTCATTTACTTTTCAATATCTCTGAAAACTTCTAGCTGAAGCCCAATGGCTGTCTAGCTTTATAGAGATTTTCATAGAAATTGATGGTTAATCCAAAGATCTGCTGTAAATTTAAATAATATGCGGAATTTAGACAGTTTCCACTATGCCTTAGAGAATACTGAGATGTTACTCGAACCTGAGCGACGTCTCGAGACATTCGGCACCTCTATTTTGAACTACTACTTAGTCACTGAGGAGATGGACAACATCAACCACTCCAATGTTCGCCAGGGCAAGATAGTTGCAGAAAAGCCCGATATCATTACTCCCGAAAAAATGTCCAAACTTTTACTAGAAGGTTTTGGCCAAGAAGGTGAAGCTTTTGTCGATGCCTTAGGACCAAAGTTGCGCAAGCTTGCTGTATTACAGTATGGCTTCAATCTCTCCAAGAAAGATTTGAAATTCTACCAACTGCACGAGCCCATTCAGGAAGTCTGTGAAAAAGTCTGTACCGAGGTAAAGTCTAAGAATGACCCTCTCTCAGTGGTTATGAAGGGAGTGGACGACGCTTGGGAAGTAAGCCTACTTAAATTTATGGTCGAGATGGTTGCTTCGTCAGGGCAGAGCAATTTTAAAGATCTAAAGGACTTAGGCTTTATCTAGCTATCTGGAAAGGTTTTTCCTGTCCGGTTAACTCTTTCAATTTTACATCACCTCCTTTTGTAGAGCTCTATAGCATATTCCATTGTTATTTTTCTTTGCCATATAAAACTTTGTTGATGCGTGATGGTTGTAACGTCTACGATATCTATTATACTTACTGATTAAGAATTGGGTATTTATGTAGCCTTAGTATTTGCTGGTTAGCATGCTTGTGAGAAACACCATATGGATGGTATACATATTTGGAAAATAGCCATAGATATAGCGATAAGCGCGCTGTTACTAAGGATGGTATTAGGGTGGCTTGTTACTTACAACCGCCTATTCTGGCTTGTAGTAGCTTTGTTGGGTTTGGTATGTAGTGGCTATTTAGTCGCTCACTTTGATCTACCTTTTTCCTTCTACTTAATGCTGGCCCTTGCCGGACCACTTCTCATTATTCTCTTTCTCTCCTTCTTACCTGAATTAGGTCGCATCCACCAAGCTATTAGCCATGGGAATATCTTCGGATGGAAAGCAGAAGCTACTTTTGAAGTCATCAGGGAATTATCCGATGCCTTGTTTGAACTGGCACAGAAAAGAAGAGGCGCGTTAATTGTGATACCTCAGGCAGACAGCGTTGAAAGCCTCCTTAGTGGTGGTGAGGAAATAGATGCTAGACTCAGTAAGACAATCTTACTGTCCATCTTTAACACTAAATCCCCAAGGCATGATGGCGCGGTCCTACTCAATAGAGACCGTGTCGTTCGTGCAGGAGCTGTCTTGCCCTTAGCCTCGGCCGAGGGTGCTGACTCAGAACTTGGAACACGGCACTTGGCTGCACTAGGCCTAAGCGAACGCTCCGATGCTCATGTTATAGTTGTCTCGGAGGAAAGAGGATCCGTATCTTTTGCCAAAGAAGGTGCTTTGAAAGTACTCCCATCCAAGACGGAGGAAGATTTGGAGTCTTCGCTTATTGACTATATGGAAATAGGCGAAAACAAATCAAAGACTAAGAAATCCATTATGGTCTCTTTGCTTCTATGGCTTATTGCCTGTGGTATATCACTTGCTGGAAGCATTCAAATAGAGCGACATAAAATTGAAGAGAAGCGCAAAGTTGAGCTAGCATTAGCCAGCCAGAATAAAGCCAGCAAGCTAGTCAAAGTGGCCATTAGTTACACAGGTAAGCCAGAAAATTTATTCTTTGCGGGCGAAACCCCTCCTAGTGAGTGCGAAGTTCTGCTCCAATATCCTGAAAACATTACGATACCTGAGCAACTCACTCTAACTTTGGATATATCTCAATATAAAGCTAGTGACCAGGCCCATGAGATCAATCTTTCCAAGGACATGGTTAAAAATCTACCTGCCGAGTTAGAGATCACAGATATCAAGCCAGTCTCTATCAGCTTAGTTTTAGCGGAAATCAAACGATTGCAACTTGATGTGAAGCCTCCTGAGATTACAGAGCTCAATGAATCTTTAAAACTCGTTTCCATTAAACTCCTAAGGCCCCAAGTGTTTGCCGAAGTCCGCGACTTAAAATTCGAGCAGAGTCCTGGACTGAAGTGTTTTCCATTAGATGTTTCGTCTATTACTCATGCTGGAACACACAGACTAAAAGCTAAACTAGATCTCCCGGTGACAATCACTCTGGTAAATCAAAAATTTTCTAATGAGGGCCTAGATATAGAGATTGTTGTTGAAGACAAAAACCCCACGCCTGAACCTCATGCGGAACCAACGCCTCTGCCGGAACCATGATTCTAATTCTTTGACTTCCTGCCTCCCGCTAGTTAAAAGACAATCATGGGTACAGATACGTCTTTTCATTCGGTTTTAGAAAATAGCCCGGAAGTCTTTAAAGAGGACATTCTCCGTCATTTGAAATTTACACTAGCTAGAGATAGGCATACCGCAACAAGGCGTGATTGGTATTTGTCAACCTGTAGCGCTATTCAAGACCGCATTGTGGAGCGTTTAATTGCCACACAAGCAGTCCATAACCAGAAGAACGTGCGCAGGGTTTATTATCTTTCTCTAGAATTTTTGATGGGGCGACTCTTTACCAACTCACTTTACAACGCGGGAGTATATGAAGAAGTGGAAACCGCTATGAAAGAATTAGGTTTTGATGTTGAGGGAGCTCGAAATGAAGAATATGACATGGGGTTAGGCAATGGGGGACTAGGCCGCTTAGCCGCATGCTTTTTGGATTCTTTAGCAACATTGGATTACCCCGCTATTGGTTATGGCATCCGCTATGAATATGGTTTATTCAAGCAAGAGTTTCAAAACGGACATCAAGTCGAATTACCCGATGATTGGGCTAAATTCGGTGTGCCCTGGGAAATTTGCCGACCTCAGTTCGCGATTCCAGTAGAATTATATGGCAATGTAGAAAATATCTTTGATGATTCGGGGAGCTATGTCGCTAAATGGGTAAACACATGGAAACTTCTAGGAACACCATATGATATACCTATTCCCGGTTACGGGACTCCTACTGTAAACTTTTTGCGATTATGGGAATCTGGGTCAACCGAGGATTTTGATTTTGCTGCATTTAATCAAGGCGGCTACAGCGAGGCCGTTAGAGATAAGAATTTTGCTGAAACGATCACGAAGATCTTATATCCCAACGACAGCACGGAAAATGGGAAAGAGCTTAGGCTAGTTCAACAGTATTTCTTTGTCTCCTGCTCATTGAAAGATATTGTCAGAAGATTTCATAAATCTAACCGGGATTGGAAAGTCTTCCCCGAAAAAGTCGCTATACAGCTCAATGATACACATCCAGCTATAGCAGTTGCCGAACTCATGCGCCTACTCCATGACGAAGACAAGCTACCTTGGGAACAAGCTTGGTCTATCGTGACAAGTACTTTTTCTTATACAAATCACACGCTCTTACCTGAGGCCCTAGAGAAATGGAGTGTTGGTCTCTTTGAGAAAGTTTTGCCAAGACACATGCAAATTATTTATGAGATCAACAAAAGATTTCTCGCAGAAGTAGAAGAAAAATGGCCAGGTGACGATGAAATGAAACGCCGCTTGTCACTCATCGAAGAATCCGGAGAAAAAATGGTGCGAATGGCTTACTTGGCCGTGGTAGGTAGCCATACCGTTAATGGAGTTGCTGCCCTTCACTCAAGACTTCTCAAGCAAACTCTTTTCGCAGATTTTGAATCACTAAATCCTGACAAAATTGTCAATGTCACAAATGGTATCACTCCTAGGAGATGGCTTCAGGCTTGTAACCCTCGCCTATCTACTCTGATCACTGAACACATAGGAACGGAATGGGCAAGAAATTTAGACGAACTAAGAAAACTAGAACCCTTTGCCGATGATGCTTCTTTTCAAGAGCGATTTATGGCCACAAAACACGAAAATAAAGTGGATTTAGCAGAAATCATTAAAAATGAATGCGGCGTCGTCGTAGATCCTCATGCGTTATTCGACGTCCAGATCAAACGTTTGCACGAATATAAAAGGCAACACCTTAACTTGCTGAATATTCTTTCTGCTTACCGCCGTATCCTTCAAAATCCCGATCTAGATATTCAACCAAGAGTGTACCTATTCGCAGCCAAGGCGGCACCTGGGTATGCCCTGGCCAAGTGTATTATTAAGGCAATCAATGCAGTTGGTGAGAAGATCAACAATGACCCTAAGGTGAAGGACAGGATCAAAGTTATATTTCTACCTAATTATCGAGTTTCTCTGGCTCAAAGAATCATACCTGCTTCGGATCTTTCAGAACAAATTTCCACCGCAGGCAAGGAAGCTTCAGGGACAGGTAATATGAAACTAGCTTTGAATGGATCGCTAACTATTGGAACCCTTGATGGCGCTAATGTTGAGATCAAAGAGCAGGTCGGCGATGAGAATATTTTCATTTTTGGCATGACTGTAGAGGAAGTCACAGAGCTCAAGAAAAAGGGGTATAATCCCCATGATTATTATCAACAAAACGAGGAGATTCGCACATTGGTTGACTGGATTGGCTCCAATTATTTTACTCCTGATGAACACGGTGCTTTGAGTCCTCTGAGGGACAGTTTTCTTACTGGTGGGGACCCTTTTATGATTTTGGCGGATTTTGAATCTTATAAACAGAAGCAACTGGAAGTGGATACAGTTTACAGAGATAAAGCTCGCTGGGCTAAAATGGCTATTTTAAATACGGCTCGCATTGGTTTCTTCTCAAGCGACAGAACCATCCGCGAGTATGCAGAGAAGGTCTGGAAATTAAAAACTGTTCCCGTTTAACAAACTCCTCCAAAGGGCCCCTAATCTCTGCCTAACTTTGGTCGATACTTCCCATAGGGAGTCCGTTGATTCTTCAAAATCAGAAACTCTTTAGCGAGCGTGTACTATAAAATGTCTCACTACTAGAGGAGCTAATGGCAGTAGAGAGTGACACAGGGAGTTGGGGCCATGTCAAGGTAGTTGCGGTAGACGACGACCGCAATTTTCTTAGAGTACTGAAGTGTGCAGTTCAAAAATTGGGAATAGATCTCATTTGTTTCGAAGAGGGCACTGCTGCTCTAGAATACATACTGCAGGGGGATATTGATCTTCTTCTATTAGACTTAGGTTTACCTGACATTACTGCGGATGATCTTGTAGATAGGCTAAATAAATCCAATCGTGCCGTTCCTTTCATCCTTATTACCGCACTCTCAGATACTGCTCTAGCTGTAGATTGGATGAGACATGGCGCAGCTGACTACCTGGTAAAGACCAGCGAGCTAATTGAGATGATCCCCGCTGTTATTGAACGAACTCTCAAGCAACTCAAGCGTGAAAAGAAACTCGTAGAGGTTGAAGATAGCCTGCGATTAGTTCAAAGCGCTGTCGAACAAGCCTCAGATGGTGTTGTGATTTTCACCTCTGATGAGACTGATCCCTCCATCGTCTACTGCAATAAATCTTTTTCATTACTCTTACAAACCACTCCTGAGACTCTTGAGGGGCAGAAAATGAGCCGATTGGAGGTGCTTTATAAAGAGTTTACCAAGGTCATTGAAAATGCTGATCTCGCTGCTGCCGGTGACTATGAATGCCGTTGGATCGGCATTGATGGACGGCCTAGAGAATTAAGCCTCCAAGCCTTCCCAGTGCTCAATCGCCTCAATCAAGTGATCTCATTCATGGTTTGGGTTAGAGATGTCACCAAGCATAATCGAGTCCTACGACAGCTCAGTGAGGCACAAAAACTTGAGTCAATTGGCCGCTTGGCTTCGGGCGTTGCTCATGAGGTAAATACTCCCATTCAATACGTGCACGAGAACTTGCGTTTTTTAGAAAAAAGCGCCAATGAAGCTCTAGAGATTCTAGACAAGCTCAAAATTCTTGCCTCCAAAGGGCAAGAAAACAGTTTAGATGAAATCCGCAGAGCCATTGAAAATCTTGATTTGAATTTCTTAAAATCTGAAGTGCCGGGAGCCTTAAACGACTCTCTCGAAGGGATCGACCATGTCACCAAAATAGTCAAAACCATGAATGAGTTTTCTCATCCTGGCACAGGTAAAAAAGTTCGCTTTGATATTAATCGCGCCATTGAGGGAGCCATTATGATGACCCGCACGCAATGGAAGCATCACGCACAGGTATTGACCTACCTAGATCCCTCCATGCCATTAATTGACTGTGTGCCAGATGAAATTCAAAGAGTCGTGCTAAATCTCATTACCAATGCGGTACATGCCGTCAAGCACGCAGAGCCTTTGCATGACAAGGGATGGAAAGGAACCATAGCTATCCGCAGCAGGTATTTGGGTAATAATGTCGAGATGAGAATACGCGACACAGGCGCTGGAATACCCGAACAGCACTGCCCCAGAATTTTTGAACCCTTTTTTACAACTAAAGGGGTGGGAGAGGGAACTGGTCAAGGTCTGGCTATGTCTAGAACCATTGTGCTAGACCGGCATGAAGGCTCGCTAGATTTTGAAACCGAGGAGGGCAAGGGCACTATTTTCATCATGACACTACCTGTTGGCATACAAAAGGAAATGGCGAGGAACCAGCGTTCTCCTAAAACTCTCCTTGCTAATCATGTTGAGGGAGAGAGATGACCGATAAAATTCTGTATGTCGATGATGATCCAAAGATTCTAGCAGCCTATCAAAGAAACTTTCGAGATCGTTATCAGTTCGATACCGCTCCTAACGGAATAGAGGCATTATCTGCCATTAAAGAAAAAGGGCCATATGCCGTGGTCGTTGCAGATATGAAAATGCCAGAAATGTCTGGCTTAGACTTGTTAATTACCCTCCATAAAGAGCATAGCGATACTTCACGAATCATGCTTACAGGTAATACCGACCAATCTACAGCCATAAACGCTGTTAATAGGGGGCATGTTTACCAATTTCTAACTAAACCATGTCCGAACGAAATGCTTGCTATGGCCTTAGATAGCGGGATCAAACAATACCGCCTCATATCGGCAGAGCGCGAGCTTTTAGAGAAAACATTGAAAGGTTCCGTCAAAGTGCTGACGGATATTCTTTGCATGCTTCAGCCGCCTTCCTTCGGGCATTCGCAAAAACTAAGAGATTATGTTCGAACTTTTGCTAGAGAACTCGGACTGCAAGATACCTGGAAGCTCGAAGTAGCATCTATGTTGAGCTCGATTGGCTACATGGCAATACCACCAGATGTCATCGAACGCTATGTTGATGGAGAGCCACTAGCCCCGTCGGAGAAAGATATGATCCGGCGCATGCCAGAATTGGGTGCAAACCTTCTCCAAAATATTCCACGACTTGATGAGATTGCTCATATCATTCTGTATCAAAACAAGTTATTCGATGGAACTGGCTTTCCCGAAGATGGTGTATCAGGTAAGGATATTCCTTTAGGCGCAAGAATTATAAAATTGCTACAAGATATTATTCAGGTGGAAACCATGGAATCTATGGACATGACTCGACCAAAAGCATTAGACTATATTAAAGCTCGAGAGGGTTGGTATGATCCAGCTTTACTTGAGCGCACTAACTCTTGGCTAGAAAGATACTTAAAAGAAGCACCAAGGGCAGAGGTCATCATTGAGAACCTAAAGCCTGGATATGTTCTACTCGATGATTTGCAAACCTTGGAAGGCCTTAAGCTAGTCGGAGCAGGCCATACGCTTACACCTGTCGTCTTGCAGAGAGTGCGCAATTTTGCCCAACTCAACCAGATTCGTGAACCTATTATCATTGAGGAGACTTCCATCGAAGAAGAATATGACCAGGCCCTTTAAACCAGCTGGTGTCATAGAAGTTGAACGAGATGCGTAAAAGCTTGCACCACTAAAAAAGAGCGTCGACGAAGATGTATCAATCGCTTCGTCAGAGCTTAGACCTTACAGGTCAGGGAAGGCGAAGCGATCAAGCATGCGGAGTACTCATCCAGATAGCAGTGGGACATGGGTCCTAGAAAGGTGGTACCTCTAGCAGACCCTAGGGACATCATACGGGTTTAATGCTTGCTATTCTAAGCATGCATAATAGTGTGCGTCTTA
Source organism: Verrucomicrobiota bacterium (assembly GCA_039192515.1). Classification (NCBI taxonomy): domain Bacteria; kingdom Pseudomonadati; phylum Verrucomicrobiota; species Verrucomicrobiota bacterium. The sequence goes on from JBCCXA010000001.1 coordinate 20,607, forward strand.
GTTATTTACTGGCCAATTATACCCTATGATACACCGACTTATATCCGTATTCGCAATACTCCCCTGGCTTACCTGCTCAACTGATGCAAATACAGTTGACTGGTTAAACTGGCGAGGTCCTTATTACACAGGCGTATCCAAAGGCAGTGGAATACCTTTGAACAAGGAGTTAACATGGAGAACCCTTTTACCGGGACCTGGCTTATCCACACCGGTAGTTATTAAGGATAAAGTTTTTCTTACTTCATTAAGCGACAGTGGGAAGAAAACTTTAGCCATGGGACTAGACCTCAAAGATGGGAAAAAACTTTGGGAATACAGACTCGGGAGCGGTAAAGAGTATATGAGGAAATCTATCACCGCAGCGCCCTCACCGGTTTCTGATGGTCAGAATATTTATTTTCTAACTGCTACAGGAAATCTAGCTGCATTAGACCAGGATGGAAAGTTGATATGGAAGAGAGATCTTTCCAAAGACTACGGAAAGTTCATAGATAACTTCGGCTATGCTTCAAGCCCAATTCTGCAAGATAATAAACTCATCATAGCTCTTTTGCGGGAAGTGAAACATGGAAAATCATTCCTCTTAGCCTTAGACCCTAAGGAAGGTAAAACCCTGTGGGAAATCGATCGACCTACAGAAGCTATAAAGGAGAGCCCTCGCTCCTACAGCACTCCACTGCCAATGAAATATCAGAACAATGATGGCATCCTCCTAGCTGGGGGTGACTGCCTTACTTGGCACTCTCTTGAAAACGGCAAAGAGGGGTGGAGGCAGATGATTACTTTGAAAAAGTATGGCAACTGGAGACAAGTCGCGACTCCCTGTGTACAAGATGACACCATTTTTTACCCTCTTCCAAGAGGCCAAGTGCTCCGGGCTTATCAAGTAGCTTCAGACGGTGGAGCTATTAGGGAGCTGTGGGAGTATAAAGGAGCTATCCCAGATGCCTGCACGCCTATCGTACACAACAACATACTTTATGTGTTAGATGGTCGAAGTAAGGTGCTCACTTGTTTCAACGCCAGTAACGGCAAGGTTATATGGCAGGACGAATTAGAAACGGAAGCGTATTTATATGCTTCACCCATCATGGCAGATGGTAAAATTGTTTGTATCACTGAAATCGGTGAAGTCTTTGTATACGAAGCAAAACAGACAAAGAAGCGTTTGGCTCATTATAATCTTGAGGAAGAAGACTTCTTTGCTACTCCAGTAGTCCTAGAAAAGGGTATGCTAGTTCGCTCTAAAGAAGCCCTTCTTTATCTAGCAGCCAAGTAACCTTATAAAGCCGAACTGCCATAGGTTTTAATTCCTTGAGACTTTTTTCACAGCTTCTTAGCAAAGGGTTGCATTTATTCCGTTCTGCAACTTTACTAGAAGACTCGAAGATTCTCCGGAGTTCTTGGATATGTTGAAAATTCGCCCGACAGGGGATATAAATAATTCGGTAAGTAGCTTTATGCCCAGAGCACAGGTTGAGTTAAAACTTATTCAAGACACAGTCGCGATTATTCTCTCGGGACTAGGATTATTATTGATTCTGGCACTTGTATCCTATGACCGCTCAGATATAGGTTTTTTCACCTCCCCCGCTAACGACCCCAAGGTCAACTTTATCGGACCTGTTGGCGCCTACGTGGCTGCTGGACTCTTTCTTTCTATAGGATTGGCTGCATATCTAGTGCCCTTCATCATGATCCTTGCCGGCATTGCTCTAGTTCTTGGCGCTCAGATAGATTATCGGTTCAAAGCCATCTGGCTCGCTATTATGATTATTAGTGGCGCGGCTTTAATTCAATTTGCTGAACCCCTGTTGGGAGGAATGATTGAGGATGTCCCTCCTGGAGGCGCCTTAGGCTGGCTTATTACCGATAGACTTCTCTCCCAAGCACTTGGCACAGTTGGAGCAGCAATTTTATTATCAACCATCTACGCTAGTAGTTTGATTTTACTTTTTGAAATTAAACCCATTAAAGTCGCCATCTCTATATGGGAGTTATCCTTTGCTTGGTATAAGGAGCGAGAGCGAATCAGAATAGAGTCTGCTGACCCCATAGAGCGTATCGAAATAGAGCGCAAAAAATTGGCTAAGCAAGAAAAGAAACTTCGCAAAAAATTGGAAAAGGAAGGCCTAAAGGCCCTAAAACCTCATGATATTTCCGAGGAAGAAGACGCCTATACAGAGTCTAAACTTCGTAAAAAAGATCCCCAAAAATCTATCTCTGCTTCCAAATCCTTAGACAATAAGAAGTCTGAGTCTACTCGCACAGAGTCTACCAGCTCAACAATAGACCCGATACCCGAAGTTACCTTAAAGACTTATGACGACTACAAGGTGCCGTCCCTCGACATACTAACTCCTAAACAGCGAGACCAAAACGCGGGTAAAGATAGCGATGAAATGACTAACAACTTGGACATCCTTGTTCATACTTTAAAACAGTTTGGGATTGAGGTTGAGCCAGGCAATATCACCAAGGGTGCTACCATCACTCGCTATGAAGTTTACCCTGCTCCAGGCATTCGGGTTGAAAGAATTTCCAGTTTGTCCAAGAATTTATCCCGCGCGCTTAAAGCCGAACGAATCAATATACTAGCACCTATCCCAGGCAAGGATACTGTTGGCATTGAAGTAGGAAACTCGAAAAAACTCATGATTGTGCTACGTGAGTTATTTGAATCAGAATTATGGAAAACAACCCGTGCCAAGCTACCTATTGCATTAGGTAAGGATGTTTATGGACAAGTGATCGTGGCGGACCTAGCAGATATGCCTCACCTACTCATTGCAGGGAGCACAGGATCTGGGAAGTCTGTTTGTGTTAATACCATTCTCATGAGTTTAGTCTACCGCTTCAGCCCTGAGGACCTTAGGCTTATTCTTGTTGATCCTAAAGTCGTTGAACTGCAGGTTTATAATCGCTTGCCCCACCTGGTTGTTCCTGTTGTAACAGAGCCAAAGAAGGTGCTAGTCGCCTTGCGCTGGGTAATCAATGAAATGGAAAAGCGCTATCGGACTATGGCACAAGCGGGTGTTAGAAACGTTTCTGCTTACAATAAACTTGCTAAACGCCGCAAGAAGGAAAGTGAAACTGAAATCTCTGCCAGTTCTAATTCTGCAGATAACCTAGCGAGTTCTGAAGAAGGCGGCGAATTACTAAGCATGACAGATATTTCAGCTAATACCGAGGAGCAACCCGAGCATATGCCCTATATCGTCGTGATCATCGATGAGCTTGCAGATTTAATGCAAACGAGTTCTGCGGATGTTGAATTAGCTATTGCCAGACTCTCCGCTAAAGCGAGGGCTGCTGGCATACATCTTATCATCGCTACTCAAACACCCAGAGCCTCTGTAATTACAGGGGTTATCAAAACAAATGTCCCATGCCGAATTGCTTTTCAAGTGCCAAGTGCCCTCGATTCTCGAGTCATACTAGATGAAAACGGCGCTGAAAACTTGCTTGGTAAGGGCGATATGCTTTACTTACCACCTGGCTCTTCAAAAGTGGTGCGAGCGCAGGGAGCTTTTGTTTCAGAAGAAGAAGTGAAGGATGTAGTAGAATTTGTAGGTAATGATTCAGAGCAGATTTTTAATGAAGAAATTCACGAAAAACTAAGGAAAGATGTTCCCGAACAAGAGGAGCGTTCTCCCCAGGACGAGGCTCTTATTGAGCGATGCCTAGAAGTCATACGCCAAGAAAAACGAGCATCCACTTCTTTGCTTCAAAGACGTTTACGGATTGGATACAACAAAGCATCTTGGGTCATGGACCAACTGGAAATACAAGGAGTCGTAGGACCTCGCGAGGGGGCCCGTGATAGAGAAATCTTAATGGATCTTGATACTTAAGAACGTCATGAGTCGGGAAATGGATAATGGAAATGTAGGATCGCGGTTACAGTCAGCACGAAAAGCTCGCAACTGGACTATCGAGGAAGCGGCCAAGCGGACTAAAATTAAAAAGGATGCTTTGCAAAAGTTGGAAACCAATTCTTTTGACGACCTTCCCAGCGTTGCCTACGCCCGCGGTTTTGTTCGCATCTACGCGAAAGAGTTAGGTTTAGACCCTTGGTCTTTATTACGTGATTTTGATGGAAATACAGATGAGGAATTAGACCTTAGCGAACTACATGCTGAGGATCTTGAGGCTATTCCTAAACGTAAGCAACCCAACAAAGTAAGCCCCGTAGGTATTGGCTTGCTCATGTTTCTTACAGCAGGCCTTTTCATAGCAGTAATTTTAGGCTTTTACCTCTATCGTATCTGGCCGGAACTTTTTCCAGAAGCAAAGCAAAGTCCGCTTATAGAGCTGGCGCAAACATTAACCCTCAGTGAAGACGATCTTATTGGAGAAGCACCTGTAGAGGATAAAGTGCTCAAAGCCCAACCCGTAGAAGTCCCCAAAGCAGCTCCAGCCGTTCCCATGGTCAAACCAGCGGCACCAGCCTTTATCAGCCACTCACTGAGGCTTAGCATAGCCAATGGCATTGAAAAGAAGAGGCGCTGGGTCCGAGTAGAAGGCATGTCAAATGAAAGGAAGCACACCATTTTTGAAGGCCATATTGACGAAGGCGCTGTGATACCCCCACTTGATTATGCTCCCTGGGCTGCAGAGGCTTTTATTGTTACGATGCGAGACGCATCCGTAGTCAATATCTGGTTAAATGAGGAAAATCAAGGGTCCTACCCCAAAGCAGAGCCGAAACGACTACGCTTGCCTAAGGAACTGTAATCTTACAAGGGCAGCTCATGAATCTACCCAACCAGCTTACTGTAGGACGCCTCATTCTCTGCGGGCTATTTACTGTTATACTGGAGCTCCCCTATCCTTGGACCGGTTTAGCGGCACTAAGTATTTTTATCATTGCTAGCATTACCGACTGGTTAGATGGATATCTTGCTAGAAAGTGGAATCTTATCACAGATTTTGGGAAGCTTTTAGACCCGCTTGCCGACAAGATCTTGATTGCTGCGGCTTATATCCACTTTGTTGACATCGGTATGGCTCCAGCATGGGTAGTAGTATGTATTGTGACTCGTGAATTTCTCATCACAGGCTTACGCATGCTGGCAGCTGCCAAAGGAACTATTTTAGCTGCGGAAAAACTTGGAAAACATAAAACCATTTCACAAATAGTTACCGCACTAGTAGCTCTAATATTAGAGGCTTCAGAGGATATAGGCTGGCAATTTATAGATAGTGCAGCAGCCAGAGAATGGATTGTCATACCTCTTATGATGATTACATTATTCTTTACTTTGCTTTCCGGCCTCAACTACTTCACTAAAAATATGCATCTATTTGATGACGACAAAGGTAAGAACACGTGAGCAAAATAGCCTTCAAAGAATGGCAGGTGGTTTGCGAGGCCTTACGCATTGGAAAGCAAAGTATTATTCTTAGGAAAGGCGGTATCGCCGAAGGAAAACAAGGTTTTGAATTCAAACACTCCTTATTTTCTCTTTACCCGACCCTTTTCCATCAACAGCACGAATTGACAAATTGGAATGATGGTAAAGCTCTAGAGGGCCATGATAAACAAGACGTCTCAATTCAGACTGTCTGCAAGGTAATTCACGCCTGCGTTCTTACAGACTGGGAAAAAGTGTTAGCTCTAAGCCCCTATCACATATGGAAAGAAGAAGTTATTCATGAGCGCTTTGAATATAACAATGCTAGGGCCATTCATTTAGCACTGGTTCGAAGTTATAATTTAAATAGACCTATACAGCTCAACTACGACAAATCCTATGGAGGATGCAAGTCTTGGATAGAACTGAAGGAAGATCCTTGCCAACAGGATTCTACTCCTGCCGTTGATGATCATAACTTTGACACATTGCACCGAGATCTAAAAAATATCTATGAATAAATGATTCTATAATGAAAGCACTCATCCCACTAGCTAAAGGTTTTGAGGAAATAGAGGCCATAGTTGTTATCGACGTGCTACGAAGGGCTGGAATAGATGTCATCGTTGCCTCTTTGGAACATGGAACTGTAACCGCATCTCGAAAGACAAAGCATCTAGCTGGCAGCTTACTTCAGGATGTCTTGGACCAAGATTTTGATCTTATTGTTTTACCAGGAGGCAGACCAGGTGCTGATCATCTACGTGACCACCTACCACTCATCAACAAGCTTAAGGCACAAGATCTTGAAGGAAGATGGCTAGCTGCCATATGTGCAGCACCCCTTGCCTTACATAGAGCGGGCATACTAGATGGTAAGGTTTTCACAAGCCATCCCACGACAGTAAATGAACTGCCTAGAACCAGAACCGAGGAGCAAATCTCTGTAGATGGCAAACTTATCACGGCTCAAGGTGCAGGCGTTAGTTTTGAATTCGCTTTCGAGATTGTTAAACAACTTTGCGGGTCAGAAAAAGTTAATGAAGTCAATCAAGGCTTACTCTTTCAAGTGCAACATTGAGTTACCGTTTGCTCAGAAACACTAAGCCATCATCCCCAAAAATGATCTAGATTAAGGCAGTAACAGAACCTCGTAACTTTGGCAAATCTACTCTTTTTTATGATCAGGATCCCGACTGAGATTGAGTGCCTGTTGAACTAACATCACAAATTCATGTCGATGACTTCCTTTATCTACACCCGTGCTTTGTTTAGCCCGCTCGAGTGCCTTCTCTAAGGAACCCTCTGCGAGATACTTAGATTGACGTAGTGCCATAGCAAACTCGACTACTGAGCTAGCAAAACGAAAATCTTCACTAGCCTCTGATACTTTTTTGTGAATATTTTTCTCTTCAAGGCCAATATCCAAACGAGTTGACTTATCTTTACCCGGCTGCTTGTAGCGGACTTTAACATGAAGCCATTCTTTACTATCATTTGTTTTACTTGTGTTGGTGAAGCTCAGTTTATCAATTTTGGGCAGATCAATTTCAACACCATGTGGCACTACCTCATAAAACGCGGTAACTGAATGACCTGCTCCTACTTCACTAGCATCTTTTTTATCATCATTGAAGTCTTGAGCTGCCAACTTCCTATTTTCATAGCCGAGTAAACGATACGCTTGGACTTGGGAGGGATTAAACTCTACTAGTGCTTTCACATCCTCAGCGACTGTAAGGAGTGTTCCCATAGCTTCCTCAACGAGTACTTTACGTGCTTCTTTCTTGCTATCAATATAACTATAATTGCCATTACCTTTATTAGAGAGCGTTTCTAGCATATCATCTTTGTAGTTACCCATTCCAAAGCCTAATACGGTTAAAAAAATTCCTTTGTTGGCTTTTTCTTGAATCAGACGTGTTAGCTGACCTCTGTCAGAAACCCCAACATTAAAGTCCCCATCCGAACAAAGAATAATCCGGTTATTTCCATCTTTAATGAACTGCTCTTCAGCAACTTTATATGCTAGGCTAATCCCTTCTCCGCCATTTGTAGAACCACCCGATTTGAGATCATTTAATGCCGAGAATATTTTCTCCTGCTGATCAGCAGGTGTAGAGGGCAAAACCAGTCCACTTGATCCCGCGTAGACCACAATGGCTACTCTGTCACGCTCATCTAGCTTATTGACCAAGAGCTTCATGGAATCTTTTACCAGATCGAGCTTATTTCCCGAACTCATAGAACCTGAAACATCAATTAAAAATACCAAATTACTAGTTGGTCTTTCATCCCATTCCATTTCCTTAGCTTTCATTGCGATTCGCAGAAGCTTATGATCCTCATTCCATGGAGCTGGTGCAGCTTCAGTGTAGAATGCCAAAGGATGTTTGGAGCTATCCTTTGGCGCCAAGTCTCCATATGCGAAGTAATTCACTAATTCTTCCAAACGCACCACATCAGGTGAAGGCAGCTCGCCCATCTCAATAAATCTTCTTACATTGGCGTATGATGCGGTGTCTACATCGATTGAAAAAGTAGATAAGGGCTCGACTTGAGGAGAAGTAAAGCTGTTCTCTTCTATATGATCATATCCTTCACGATTCCACTGGTCACGCAGCGAGATATGCTCGAGTTTCTTTGCTATTATTTGCCTTCCGTAAGTCACCTCATGTTCTAGGTCGCTGCTCCTTTTTATCAGCTCTTCCTTGCTTAGCCTCCTATTCTCAGGAGATTTGCTCATTGGCGGCTCCGTAGACTCCATAACAAACGGAGCTACTTCTTCAAAGGAATCCTTATCGTTTTTACTGCTTATGTCTCTTGAAGTCATGGCATCTACTGCTGGGCCCTCTTCCATTCGCGGCCTCAGAACAGGGCTCTCAATATTTTCTAATTTCGAAACTATTCCTGCCCTGGCTATGTTATTATTCTGGAGACTACTCTTACTAGCTGTAGCCTCACTGTCTTTTGTTGGTAATTTATTTAGGGGCTTAGATTCTTTCATAGAATTAGCTTTATCAATTGGTGCATAGCCCACTTTACTTAGATTACTGGTAAAGAACATCAGTCCCAAACAGGCTGCAACCGCTGTTGGAACTCCCCAATAGAGCCACTTCAGCTTGCCCATTTTTACAGACGAATTGTTCTTTATGGCTGCTTTTGTTTCAGCTGGATTGTTAATTTTGTCGAGTAAGCTATCTGGTAGTTCTGGCAAATCTTCTGCACCAAAAATCTCTTTCAATTGCTTGTCAGCTACTTCAATTTCTTCTACTACTCGTCTAAGTTCAGGGTTGCGGAATAGGGCTTTTTCTACTCTACTATATTCCTCTTCACTCTTAATCTCACCATGCACATAAGCTGTGAGAATTGGATCATCTGATGTTATCTTACTGGTGAAATTTTTTTTCATTTTAAGCCACCTTCTGGATTAAGCTTTATTTCTGTGCGCAAAGTTTTGAGTGCCGTATGAAGAATAAATCCCACATTGGTTACAGATAGACTTGTAACATCTGAAATCTGTTTGTAACTCATACCCGCCATATACTTTAGACGAAGGACTTCACCTTGCTGCTCGGGTAGCTTTGACATAAGCCGCTCTAGTAATTTGTGCGAATCTTTTTGTTCGGCTAGCCTCGAAGGGTCTAGTCCCTTGTCAGGCTCAAGATCAAGTTTATTGTCGGTGATTGATGTCATACGATTTTCTTTTCTTGTAATATCGACGACTCTTGAGCGGCAAACCCGAAACAACCAAGGACGTTCACGTCCGGTTAATTTTTTAGACTCCTCATTCATCAACTTCATGAATGTCTCTTGAACTGCTTCCTCTGCCCAAGCTCTGTTTTTACAGAGTGACTCTGCATAACGAAGGAGCACAGCCCCATTTTTTGTAGCCAATTGGGAAATCCATTGTTGCTTTTTTGGCTTATGATTGTGAGTCATGCCTTTAGCTATACCTTCCATTCAAAGTAACAACGTATGACTTCGCTAATTTCTTAGAGAAATAGTTCATATTATTTAATAGATCGTATTATGAGGCATTAAAAATGAGTTCTTTATGACCAGTTACTTGACAGAGTGCTATAATGTAAAATCACCGGAGAGTATGCATAATATGAAAATAGTCGTAATTAATTTCTTCTTATCCTTTCTATTATTAAATAGCTATTTATCTAATGTTTATGGAAATTCAGTTCTTCCGCTAAAAGAACCAGTTCATATCATCAGCTATGGAATTTATGAAATGGTTCCTGAGGTATCCGATGGCAAGACATCACAAAAGAGTGACGATATTGGCTACCCCCGGTTTATTGAACAGACTGATAAAATCCCGGCTAAACTCGGCACTCGATTTGGCTTTAGCTTTGCTGTCTTTGGATTGGATAGGTACGAAAACGGAGAAAAAATTGCTTTACGTCGAGTCATTAAGCACCCCTCTATTACTTCTAAAACTGGCGTGGCAAGCACTGGCCACGAATACATGGAAAACTATGAAGTCCTTCATGGCGCGGTTGTAGGAGGAACTGGCTACCTTTTGGAGAAACATGAGGAATTAGTGCCCGGCAAGTGGACCTTTGAGTACTGGCTCGAAGGAAACAGGCTTCTTAGCAAATCATTCGAAGTCTTCAAACCCTCGAACTAAAAGACTCTTCACGAATTAGACCCGGATGAAGTAATTATTTTTCAGTGAGATGCCTAAAAACTTAGGCCGCAAAGAAAAGAGAGAATTCCAGAGGCCTATATCCAAGACGGATTTTTTAAGTTTCTATTTATCATTATCAAATCTAAGGGTTTATGCTGTTGGAGGTTTTATTCTCCCATAAGACTACTGTTCTCAACTCGCTGCCGTCGTTTTTGCTATATACCAAAGTGCCATAATAAGACTCAAATCTGCTGCTGCATGAGTCATAATAGGAACCAGAGTCCCACCCAACCGGGTTGTTTGTTGACGCCAGATATACGCGGCAATGATCAAAGCACTCACTGATACTAAAAGAATAGAGACTGGGACAAAATGAACGAGTATCATGGAGTGATACGTGCCAAAAAGGACATCTTCTATGATCAATTTTTTACTTTTACTTCCTAGTAAGTTGCGCCAAAAGGACTCCTCGAGCACTGGATTAACCGTAAAAAAATAGAGCATGAAAAGTCCTAGACTCCAACCACTCAATCCCCATTCTGATAAGATTGATAACCATGATGACGTATCTATATACTTGTGAATAAAAAACAAACACGGTCCAGCTTGTAAATAAATACCGCCAATTAATAAACAACTTGGAAGATTGAGACCCTTGAAGATCTTAGAAAAGTCTTCATTACTTAGCGAAATACTCATAGCGAGCAACATCAGAAAATGATACAGAATGATAGTTACCCAAGCATTTTCAAAGATATAGAGCCCCAAAAACATGGCTTGAAAAGGGAATGATAAAAAGATCCCTCTTATAAATGCTGAGTAAGGCATAACAGACTATATGTCTTCGCTTTCTAAGAAAAAGAACTGTTTTAATCCTACGCCTCAAATCACACAAAAATGCGTCACCGGAAAAAGGTGGTGAAATCCTCTACATTAACGAAACGTTCGCTGGAGATAGGATCTTACACCATTATAAAAAAGCTATCCTTATGCATGAGAATGTATCAGCGAGAGATTAAAACCTTTGTAGCTTGTTTAAGTGATGTAGCTACGGATGGGACTTTTAACTTGCCATGGCAGAATTCAAAGGTCACGATTAGCAGCTATTTCAAATTAAAGCAGGATTTTAGAACAGAAGTTGAACGAGATGCGTAATTGCTTGAGCCACATAGAAAAAAGAATCCTTGAAGACGTGTCCATAGGCACTGCTACCAGGGAACTCTATGTTTCTTGGAACCAGGATCATGCCCAGATCTTTAAGTCTCTATGGCATCATGCGGGTTAAGCTTAACTTATTAACCTTTCAATATGACCTCACCTTCTCTAGACCAAACTGCACTGGTAATTATAGGGGGAACCACAGGCCTTGGCTTATCAGCTGCGCGACGGTTTATAAAAGAAGGTGCCAACGTTATTGTCCTTGGGCGTAATGCTGAGAGCGTTGCCCAGGCCCAAGCAGAAGTCGATCGGATTCAAAGCGGTCGATGCAAAGCCGTTAGCGGGGATGCCATAGACCCCAAAACCTCTTCAAGCGCAATCGAACTCTGCCTCGAGAGCTTTGGACGTTTTGATGGGCTCTATCATGTTGCCGGAGGAAGTGGGAGGCGCTTCGGCGACGGTCCACTCCATGAAATAACTGAGGAAGGAATTGAGAAGACCCTCGATCTTAATCTCAAATCACTCATACTCAGCAACCGAGCTGCTGTTCGCTATTTTCGAGATCACAGGGCACCTGGAGTAATCTTGAATATGGGATCGGTTTTAGGATATTCGCCATCACCACGTTATTTTTCCACTCACGTCTATGCTGCCGCGAAAGCGGCCATCATTGGCTTTACTAAGGCCACAGCAGCGTATTACGCCGAAGAAAATATTCGATTCAATGTCATTGCTCCCGCGTTAGTGGAAACGCCGATGGCCCAACGTGCTGCTGGCGACAATGAAATTCAATCATTTATAAAAACGAAGCAACCTTTGGATGGAGGGCGCATTGGCTGTCCTGAAGACCTAGACGGGTTGGCCACCTACCTCTTATCTAAGGAAAGCCGTTTTGTTACCGGGCAGGTTTTTGCTGTCGATGGCGGATGGACTGTCTCAGAGGGTCAATACGGATAAACAGTGCCTTATGTCCTGCAACTACGAAACTCTCTTGAAACCCATTGAAGCTGCTTTAGAGCGCACCCAGCGACTCCAGGCCATGTTAGGCTTCGATGGCACCGTGGATGTCATCTGCAAGCCCGTCCAGTCCCGGGAAGGAACAGGTTCTCAATTTAGCCCTTTTAAGAAAATGAGGGACTTTGGGGAACGTATCATCGCTGCGGATGAAAAAAGCGCTCTCATTGAAATCGTCATCGAACAAGAAAAGATTGGGGGTAACGGCCCTATTATGGCCAAGGCTTTGTCTTCATCAGGTGTTCAGGTCGACTATATAGGCACAGTAGGTTACCCAGATCTACACCCTTCTTACATCCCTTTAGCATCAGAGATAGCGTTTCATTCCATTGCAAACCCAGCAGTGACCCATGCCCTTGAATTCGACAACGGTAAAGTCATGCTACCCGCCCTTACCAACTACGAACAAGTTAATGCGGAGACACTAGACAAAATCTTAAATCGAAGTCTCATAAAAAAGATGGTGCGGAAGTCTCACCTCTGCGCACTCCTCAACTGGACTTGTCTTCCCGGATGGGAATCCATTCTCTCCTGGTTTGTAGAAGAGATCTTACCTCCATTGGGCCGCAACCAAGAGCGTCTTTTTTTCTTTGACTTGGCGGACCCCTCCATGCATTCCTTGGACGAGCTTAAAAACGTCCTCCAACTCATTAGATCCTTTGAAACATTTGGCCAAGTCGTTCTTGGCATGAACCTAAATGAAGTTCAGCAAATCAGCCGTGCCCTACAAATTCAACCCCCGGAGTCGGAGCCTGATTCTCTGAAAGCTTCACTGGAGGCTATTCGCGCTGAACTAGAAATCACTATTGCCATGGGTCATCCAGTACATTTCGCTGCTTGCGCCTCTGCCAATGGAAGTTGGTCCATTGCGGGCCCACACACCGCCATACCGAAAATCACTACAGGAGCAGGTGATCACCTCAATGCTGGATTCTGCCTCGGCCTTGCACTAGGCTTTCCCCCGGAGGAAGCCCTCAAGTTAGGCGTCCTCTATTCAGGTTACTATGTTCGCACCGCTGAGCCTCCCCGCCTCAAGAATATCCCGAATTTTATTGAAAACCTTAACAAGAATGCCCATGACACCCACCCAACAGTATCTTGAGAAAGCGCAGGGTCTCATCGAGACCGTGACTTCCCAAAAAAAGACCATCGAGCAAGCAGCTGACCTGTTTGCGCAAACCATTTTAGCTGGCCGAATGGTCCATCTCTTTGGCTCCGGCCATAGCAGGATGATGACAGAGGAGATGTGGCCACGTTACGGTTCCTTCCCTGGATTCAACCCCATCGTTGAGTTATCTCTTTCCTTCCATAACTTGGTCATTGGTGCCAACGGCCAACGGCAAGCGATGTTCTTGGAAAACGTCACCGGTTTTGCTGAACGGATCCTCAGGAACTATGATTTGTCAAAAGAAGACAGCGCATTAGTGATTTCCTCTAGTGGCTGTAATATCGTTCCTATCGAGATGGCTGAAGTTTTTCAGAAGCGTAAGGTTAAGGTTGTTGGATTAATCAGTAAGCAGCATTCCGAGCCCAGTGAGAGCAAAAGGACAGATGGCAAGAAACTCCAGGACTTCTCAGACATTGTGCTTGATACCGGAGCACCGCTTGGTGACGCTATGGTGCAAGTCGAAGGACTCGATACTCCGGTCGCGCCTGGCTCGACAGTGGGTGGATGCCTGATTATCAATTGCATCAAAGCGGAAGTGGCTCAGCGCCTAACTGCCGCAGGACACCCTCCGAAAGTCCTTAGCGCCGGCGCCGTTGTGGGCAAGGAACGCGCGGTGGAATTATTTGAAAGTGCCTATGACGAACATGCGCATCGCATTGCCAGCTATTACGAAAATATAGGTAATGATTAGAATGTACTACAAAATTTTAAAACAGTTTTTTAAGCGATGAACATTCTAAATACATCCGCAATCCCCCTCATTGCTGAGACAGATATCCTGGTTGTCGGTGGGGGATCTGCTGGCTGTAGTGCTGCCTTAGCAGCACGCCAGACCGCTGCAGTTGATGTGACCTTGATTGACCGCGCAGGTTTCCCCGGAGGTATTTCTACGCAAGCATTGGACACCTTTTATGGATTCTTTACCCCAGGGGACTCACCGCGCAAAGTCGTCGGTGGTATCGGGCAGCAAGTTGTCGATGCCCTTGATGCAGTAGGCGCCGTTTTCTTGCGTCCTAACACTTATGGTGCCGGAACTGGTGTCAACTATAACCCAGAACGCTTGAAGCTGATTTGGGACCGTCTCCTTTACCAAGCAGGCGTTAACACTCGTTTGCACACAACCCTAGTCGAGGTTGAGAAATCGGCCGATCGTATTGAATCCGTCATCATTCACGGGAAACAGGGATTCGGGCGGATCCGGGCCCGTCACTACATTGATGCTTCCGGCGACGCGGATTTTTGTCACCTGGGAGGCATTCCATATGAACGTGCAGGAGAAAATGAACCTTCCCAGACTATGACCACCACATTCCGAATGGCTAATGTGGATTTAGAAGCATATAACCAGGCGGGCGGAAAAAAAATTCTGATGGAAAAAATGGCTGAAGCCTTAGAAGAAGGTACTCACCCGCTGCCGCGCAAAGCAGGAAGCGTGCATCCTATGAATGTTGCAGGTTGCGTCTCAACTGTAGCAGTCCGAGTTGCCGGGTTCTCTGGAATCGATTCGATCGACCTAACTTGTGCTGAGCAGGAAGGTCGCCGGCAGGCCTTTATCTACGAGGAATTTCTTCGCGATTGTGTACCGGGCTTTGGCAAATCAAATATCATTGGACTTTCCTCTAGCATAGGCGTTAGGGAAAGCCGCCGAGTTTACGGAGAATACCGTCTCACTCGTGAGGATTGTCTAAGTCGAGGGCGTTTCGAGGATAAGGTCTTGATCTGCGGTGCACCTATTGAGGACCACCGTGCTTCGAATGATGGCCAGGAGGAGACCCACTGGGCTTATGTACCCGAAGGTGGAGTCTATGAAGTTCCCTTTCGTTGTTTTATCCCTAAAAAAACTGACCAAGCACTGGTCTGTGGTCGATGCTTTAGTGCCACTCATGACGCTCATGCTTCGTGCCGCTCCATGGGTCAGACTATGACCATGGGGCACGCCTGCGGCACCGCTAGTGCGCTGGCTATGGAAAGCAACTGTACGCCACGCGACCTCTCCAACCAACAACTCCAGGATACATTACTTAGTCAAGGCGCAGTCCTGGACTATCCGAAATCAATCGCCGACACCAGCCCGGACGGCTGGTCTAATAACTAAATTCTTAAAAACACATGAAAGAAAACCCCCTTCGCACCTCTGTCATTGGAAGTTATCCCTTCCCCTCCTGGCTTTTATTTGCCAGTCAGAACCTCAACGCCTTTGGAACCTCGGATATCGCCGAAATGCAGGAAGATGCTGTCATTGCCGCGCTCAATGATCAACTATCTGCTGGCTTGGATGTTGTTACTGATGGCGAACAAACACGCTTTGATTTCAATCTCTCGTTCTACGGTTATATCGAAGGAATTGAGCTCGAGTCCAAAAGCCCTAGACTCCACGGACCGCCTGCCCACGATCAACGAGGAAAGCATAAGATCTCTGGCAGCCTTGCTGCTCCTCGCGGACTTGGTGCTGTGGAAGAATTCGAGCGCCTAAAACAGCTGGCTGGGGACACGACTGCCACTCTTAAGGCCTCGATTCCCGGCCCCTACACCATGAGTGGTCGGCTCCTTCCAAATAACCAATACCCAGACCGCTGGGCCATCACCGAAGCACTCCTGCCATTCATTCGCGATGAGTTAGAGAAATTAGTGGAGGCAGGCTGTACCGAAATTTGTGTTGATGAGCCATCAATGAGTTGCTATGCCTACAGGGAAGATACGGCTAGATTTGTCGACATCTTTAACCGCACAGTCGAGCCGATCCGTGGAAAAGCTCGTATCTGCACTCACCTCTGCTTTGGAAATTTCAAAGGGCACGCAGTAGGTCTGCGCAGGATCGGTCCTATGTTTCCAGACTTTCTCGATTTCCACGTTGATGAGATGCATGTGGAAATGGCTAGTCGTGAGTTTGCTGAAATCGAAGCCATTAGCGACATTGCAAAACGTATGGACGTTGCCGTCGGGATCATCGATGTTAAAAGTTACTACGTCGAAACTCCGGAGGACATTGCTGATCGAGTTCGACTCTGCCTTCAACACGCACCCGCGGAAAAGCTAGTATTTGCTCCGGATTGTGGATTAAGCCAAACTGCTCGCTGGGCTTCTAAAAAGAAATTAAGGAATATGGTAGCTGGCGTTCACGAAGTCCTTAAGAAGTTATAGCAGCCTTATGATCCAGGCTTTACAGAAAGATGATGTCCTGCTTGCTGACATCGAATCCGCTCCCGATGACAGGCTGCATCTCTGGTGGCTGGGCCAAAGTGGCTTCCTAGTTCGCCATGGCAGGGATCGCTTTCTCTTCGACCCCTATCTCTCCGAAACACTAACCCAAAAGTATGCGAAGACCGACAAGCCGCATGTCCGCATGACGGAGCAAGTCATTGACCCACAACGATTGACAGGCATTCGTGCAGTTACTTCAAGTCATGCCCATACGGACCACCTCGATCACGGAAGTCTGCTTCCACTTCGTGAAGCTAATCCGGGCATGAAGCTAATCCTGCCTCGAGCCATCCGAGAGCTCACTATGGACCGTCTAGGAGATTGGGAAGAAGGTTTCTGCTGGATGAATGCTGGAGAATCCGTCAACTGCGGGAATATATGCTTTCGAGCAGTCCCTGCGGCTCATAACGATTTAAAGACCGATGACTTAGGGAATCACTACTTCCTCGGCTACGTCGTTACAATTGGTCCTTGGAGCATTTACTTTAGCGGAGACACCCTTCCCTATACGGGCATGAAGGAGGCGATCGGTAACCCCGTAGACATTGCTATCCTGCCCATTAACGGGAATAAACCGGAACGCAGGGTAGCTGGCAATTGTGATGGAGCCGAAGCCGCCCGCCTAGCAAAAGATATCGGAGCCGAGACAGTCATTCCTTGTCATTACGAAATGTTCGAGTTCAACACGGCCTCACCTGAGTTATTTGAAGAATCTTGTCGGGAACTCAATCAACCCTTTACGCGACTACAGGCTGGCGAGCGTTTCAGCTACAAGGGAAGAAACAGTTCATGATCCGGACCGTTCTAGAAGATATAGCTCCGCAAAAACTTGGGATTTGTTATGCGCATGAACACATCATTATCGATGAAAGTGTGGCTACTTTACGTTTTCCAGAATTTCGACTCAATTCGGTTGCGAAGGGAACGGCAGAACTCAAACAATTTTATCAAGACGGCGGGAGAGCCATGGTTGATTCCATGCCCTGTGATGCCGGGCGTAATGTCCTGAAGTTAGCTGAGATTTCTCGCCAATCCAAAGTCCACATTCTTTGTCCTACAGGCTTACACCTGGCTAAATATTACGACGATGGACACTGGAGCCATCATTATAACGAAGACCAAATCGCTGAGTTATTTATTCGCGACATTGAAGATGGCATCGACTGCTACGACTACTCTGGACCCATTACTCAACGCACCAAACACCGAGCTGGTTTGATCAAAATAGCTACAGGAGGCCAGCGCCCTACGCCCCATGAAAAGAAACTATTCTCCGCGGCGGCCAAGGCTCATCTGAAAACCGGGTGTCCCATACTTACCCATGTTGAACAGGGAGAAGGCGCAATCCAACAAATTGATCTCCTTTCCTCTGACGGCGTCCGCCTTGACAAAGTTGTTCTCTCTCACACCGACCGCAAGTCCGAGACAGCTTACCATAGAGACATACTACAAACTGGTGTGCGTGTGGAATATGACAGTGCTTTTCGCTGGAAAACAAAAACGAATCCAACACTCGAATTAGTTATGGAACTGATAGGGGAATTTCCCGACCAAATCATGCTCGGCATGGATGCGGCTCGCCCTTCGTATTGGAAGCAGTATGGTGGAGGCCCGGGACTGAGTTTTTTACTGAACGAATTTTCAAAAGTGATGCACGAGCGAGGACTCACAGAACCACAATGGCAAAAGATCTTTATCAACACCCCTGCTCAAACCTACAACTTTAACTGATAGTAGACTATGAACAAAACATGGAAAATAGCTGGAATCGAATTCTCCCACATGCACATGGGTGACCTACTCCGGTGCGTTGATCAACACCCCCACGCGGAAATCGTCGGCATCTGTGACCCCAAACCTGAGCGTATGGAGGAAGCCATCAGCAATTTCAAGCTCGACGCCTCTAGGGTCTTTACTGATGCGCGCCAATGCATGGAAGAAACCCAGCCTGACCTTGTCATTCTTTGTCCCCCAACTGCGGAACATGCCACATGGGTCGAGCGTATAGCACCTTTCGGCGCTCATATTTTTGTGGAAAAACCATTCGCAGGATCACTGCAAGATGCTGACCGGATGATTGCAGCCGTCGAAGCTTCCGGCAAAGAACTCATTATCAACTGGCCTTTGCGCTGGGTAGAAAGTCACTGCACAACCCATCGTTTAATTCGGGAAGGACTTATTGGTGACATCATTGAGGTTCACTATTACGATGGTAACCGCGGACCTCTTTACCACGGAGCAGACAAAGTAGAACTCGAATCAACTGCGGAAAAAAAACTAGAGAGTTGGTGGTATAAGAAAGATTCGGATGGTGGCTCCCTGAGGGACTATCTCGGCTATGGTGTCACCCTTGGAACCTGGTTCAATGGTGGACAAAAGCCAGATGCCATTACTTGTCTCAGTGCAGGCACCAGTGGAATTGAAGTCGATGAGCACAGTATCACGCTAGCTCGTTATGGGGAGCATCTCTCCAAGTTCGAGACTCGGTGGGGCACATTCTCGGACCCCTGGACTTACCAGCCACAGCCGAAATGTGGATTCATCATCCGAGGCACGGACGGAACTATCAGCAGCTATGACTATGAATCCACCATTCGTATTCAAACTCGCGGTCGACCCGAAGGCTATGAACAAGCTGTGGACCCTTTCCCCAAGGGAGAAAGCAACGGCATCGAGTACGCTCTAAAAAAAATTAGCCTGGGCGAGCCAATTGAAGGGCCATTGAACCCGAAGCTAGCACGCATTGGTCAGCAAATCGTTGACAGTGCCATCCGGAGCATTGATGAAGGATGCACCGTGAGTCTGGAAGGAGCTCTATCATGAGTAACAAAGATGATGCGCGGGAATTAAAAGTAAAAGAGGCCCAAAAAACAACTGCACCTGTTCTACCATACCGGCCTGCTATTCCCAAACGCTCTCCTCAGCCCATCGCCCTGATTGGTTGTGGCGGGATTGCTCGTAATCACCTGGAAGCTTACCAGACATACAAATTTCCGGTGCATACTCTCAGCGATATCAATCTAGAAGCTGCCCAAGCACTAAGGGATGAGTTTTTTCCGGAAGCCAGTGTCTCGGATTCCCCAGAGTCCGTTCTTGAAGACTCTTCTATAGCGGTAGTAGACCTGGCCCTTCACCCGGATCACCGCTTGCCATTTATCCGCCAAGCTCTCCAAGCTGGTAAACATGTGCTGAGCCAGAAGCCCTTTGTAACAGACATCCAAGCTGGTCACGAGCTCGCGGATCTAGCAGACGAAAAAAAACTAAAACTCGCTGTTAACCAAAATGGTCGTTGGGCTCCTTATTTCAGTTATCTGCGGTCAGCAGTAGCCGCTGGGCTTCTCGGAGAAATTGTTAGTTGTGACATCCAGATCGCCTGGGATCATAGCTGGATTCAAGGCACCCGTTTCGAGAAAATTCACCACATCGTTCTCTACGATTTCGCCATCCATTGGTTTGATATGGTGCGTTGCATATTTGGAGATCGCCAGGCGTTACTGGTTCACTCTCAGGTGCAAAATGCTCTCGGACAACTAATCCAACCCCCGCTTTGTGCTCAATCTCTGATCCAATTTGAAGGAGGTCAAGCCTCACTTGTCTTTCGAGCTCACACCAAATTTAGCCCTGCTGAATCGGTTGTTGTCACTGGAACCAAGGGAACCTACCGCAGTTCCGGTCCGGTCTGCGCGAATAATCAAATTCTGCTGACCACGGAGGCAGGCGAAGCTGAGGTTGAACTTGATGGCGCTTGGTTCAACGACGGGTTCGCTGGGGCCATGGGAGAATTGCTCTGTGCTATTGAAGAAAACCGCGAACCCCTTAATAGCGCTCGCAAGAACCTACCAAGCCTGGAGTTATGCTTTGCGGCCGTCGCCAGTGCCGATAGTGGCCAATCTGTGAGCCCAGCAAGTGCAAACAGCATTGATGTGACATAATTAGGGCTTAGTATAGAAAAGATGCATAAAGAAGAGATTATTAACAGGCTGCTAGACCCCGGGGTTATAGCTATTATTCGAGCAAACGACTCCAACCAACTAACGGACGCTTGCCAAGCTCTTATAGAAGGAGGTATTCACGCTATTGAGGTAACGATGACTACTCCAAATGCCCTTGGTGTTATCCAAGAGACAACTAATTATTTTGGCAAACAAATCCTGATGGGAGTAGGGTCAGTGCTCGACGATACCACAGCTCGAATGGCGCTCTTAGCTGGAGCCGAGTATGTTGTCACCCCAGTTTTTCGTCCCGAGATCATCTCTATTTGCCAGCGCTACGGAAAGCCTATCTGTTGCGGTGCATATACTCCCACGGAGGCCTTGAATGCCCACGAATCTGGTGCCGACTTTATCAAAATTTTCCCAGCGGATGGCCTGGGACCTTCTTATATCAAGGCAGTAAAAGCACCTTTACCACAACTAAGAATTATACCTACAGGTGGTGTCACTCCCGAAACCTGTGGTGCCTTTATTAAAGCAGGTTGCTCTGCGGTAGCCGCAGGAAGCAGTTTAGTGAGCAAAGATATTTTAGAGAAAAAAGATTGGAGCCAATTAAAGCAATCCGCACAAATCTTTGTAGATGCTATGAAAAAAGCAAGAAATAGTTCTCCGGAACTTTAAAACTTACATGCTCTAAGATTTCTCTTTGATCATTCGCAGGCACTCCTCCAAGTCTACTATCTGCTCTTGCCAAAACGAGCGCGTTCCAAATTCTGGAAACTTAGGAGGAAAAGAAGGGTCTTCCCAACGCTTTCCTATCCAGGCACAGAAATGGATGTATCGAAGAGCTCGCAAAGGCTCAGTTAGTCTTAGGCTCCCATAATCAAATGTCTTCAGCATTTCATAGGATTCTAATAAAATATTTCTTTGGCGATTGCTATATTCGTCTCGACCTGGTGTCAAAAGCCAAATGTCTTGAATGGCGGGTCCCTGCACCATGTCGTCAAAATCCACCCAGAAAAAGCCTTGGCGTCCATAGAGTAAATTCCCTAAATGTGCGTCCCCATGGATACGCTGATAGTCTGCAGAATCAAACCACGGTTGCGTCAATTCGCAGATCTCTTCAACAAGATCACTATAATGGTCCTCCAGATCAGCCTCAATCCACCCTTCATCCAAAAGATAATCAAGGCTCTGTAAGCCATAACTTTCAGGTCCAATTTTAATGCGTGAGTGCGCTTCAGACCTAGCACCAACAATATGAATTCGCGCGAGAAGACGCCCAATTTGTGAGAGCTGTTCATCAGTGAGTTCATCTGGGTTGCGGCCACCTACTCGAGGAAAAACGGTGTACCAAATATGATACTCCGGCATAAATCTAACTGTTTCGCCATTAGAGAATGGGAGTGGAGCCACAACCGGTATTTCTTCCTTCTCAAGATCGATCAAAAACTGATGTTCTCCATGAATCTGTTCTCTTGACCAGCGACCCGGCCTGTAGAATTTGACTATCCGGAAGGCCTCGCTGGGGTTATCGGGAGGCGCAGGCTCCGCGAGCTCTATTTCGACTTCATAGACTCGGTTCTCCATACTATTGAGTGGCATGCAGCGCCCTGTACATCTTATATTTGCAGCTTCTACGGCCTCTAAAATTCGGTCGGGGGTAAGATCGAAAAAATGCTGCGTTTCTTGGTCTCCCCAAGCGAAGGGTGTATCATGTGTTGAAGTTTCGACCATAGCTATTATTATGGTGTAACAGAGTAAGTGAGTAAATGCAAAGGGAGTTCCTAAATGAGTAGAGAAGTGCAATTCCAAGGACAGAGGGTCATTGAATTACAAACGGGAAACTCTCTTTTGCGCGTATCCCCCGAAAAGGGAGGCAGATTATTGATGTGGGAAGTGTCTGGTAAGCCTGTTATTCATTGGCCCGAAAATGCCGATTGGTCCAATCCACCTAAGATACGCGGAGGCAACCCCATATTGTTCCCCTTCATTGCCAGACATTTTGTTGATGGGCAAATAGGCAAGTGGAAAGACACGGCAGGCGTAATTAGAGATTTACCCATGCATGGATTTGCGCGCGCCGCACCATTTACAGTTGTAGATGATGATCCTTCTACAACTCGAATGAGATTAGTAGATAATCAAGATACACAAGCACTTTACCCTTACGCTTTTGTATTCGATGTTGTTTATGAGTTAGATGAAACATCGGTTCGTGTAGTCTTTGAGACAGTAAATAAGGGAAATGAACGGATGCCTTATTATGCAGGGCACCATTTTTATTTCCCTGTGCCTCATGACGAGCGAGAGCAATGGGAGTTACATCTGATAGCAGAAAAGTGGGCACGGCAAAATGATGATGGTTCCATTGTCTTTTCTAAACCTAATGACAATATACTGAGCTTAGCAGATCCAGATCTCAATGATCGTATGCATATTCTAGGAGGAGTGGGTTCCGTTCCTAATGCAGAGCTTAGAAAAAAAGATGGTTCCTACAAGCTGCTATTTGACCTAGCAACTGAAGGATTCCCATGGTATGCAGTCACAACCTGGACTCAAACAGACTCGTCTGATTTTTACTGTGTTGAACCTTGGTTAGGCCTCCCAAACGCCATTCACCATCATTATGGCCTACGCTGGATTGAACCCGGCCAAAAAGAAACTGCTGGGTTTACGCTTAGATGGCTGGTTTAAGTCTTTATCCGGCCTTGAGTTTGTATACGCACATGGCATGTTTCCATTATGTTGTATCCAGAAAACATCGCTCTGATAGGTGATGAGGTAGCCATCAAGTGGGAGGACGGTAGCGAGGATTTCTTTTCCATGGAGCGTCTACGAGCTCATTCACCAAGTGCAGAAAATCAAGGAGAAAGAGATCTCCTAGGGAATCAATATGGAGGCACTGAACAGGATAAATTCCCTGGGGTATCTGTAACCGGTTGGGATATAGTTGGGAGTTATGCTGTCCAATTTAAATTCAGTGATGGACATAACTCTGGTCTATATTCTTATGATTATTTAAAAAAGTTAGCCGACAATTCCTAAAAACCCTCGTCCATTAAAGATAGTCATGATTGAATGCCCATTCCGAAAAAAGTACCCAGACGAACTTGTCCGGGATCATACTTATTTTATGTCCATGGCCTATAATCAGGCGATAGAAGCATGGCGTAGAGATGAAGTGCCCATTGGTGCTGTGATAGAAATGGGAGGCAAAGTCATCGCCTCTGCTTATAACCAAGTTGAAACGCTCAAAGATCCTACCGCCCATGCTGAAATGCTCGCCATTACTAAAGCAGCTAATGCCATTGCAGACTGGAGGCTTAATCAAGCTACACTTTACGTTACAAAAGAACCATGCCCTATGTGTAGTGGTGCCTGTATTATGGCGAGGATTAAAAAAGTTCATTATGCTGTTAGCGATCCTAAAATGGGTTATTTGGGAGGAGCTATGGAAGCACATCTATTGGATACTTTGAATCATAGACTCCATGTTGAGATGGGACCTATGGAGTTTGAATGTAAACAGTTACTCCAGAGTTTTTTTCAGATGAAGCGCCTAAAACTAGATAACATCAAAGATGTGGAAGCCTTTAAACACTTATGGAATTAGTCTTCATGGGAACAGGAACATCACTGGGTGTTCCTGTGATTGGTGTTAAAAAGCATTTTTGTGATCTAGCTAATCCTAAAAATTGGAGGACTAGGACATGCGCTCACGTGATTATGGATGGTGTCCATATTCAAATTGATGTTTCACCTGAGTTTCGTTTGCAATGTATTTGGAATGAGATTAACTGGATTGATTTTGTGATACTAACACATGGCCATTCAGATCATGTCATGGGGATGGATGACTTGCGAAGTTTTTCTGCCATGAAAGATGGTGAGGCTATGTTAATTTATTCCTGCGAAGACGGTCTACAAAGGCTCAGAGATTCTTTTGCTTATGCAATACTTGATCGGCCACTAATAACAGGCTACCCAGCTTTTAAGCCCCTGGACATGCCTAATAAACTCCAGCTACCGTGTGGAACAATCTGCTCAACTTTACTACCTCATGGCACATTTGAAGTGCTTGGATTAATTTTTCAGGAAAAAAGCACGGGTAAAAAATTAGCTTATTACACAGATTGTCATGAGGTTACTCCTACCGCATTGGATTTAGCAAAAGGCACAGATGTTTTGGTCCTGGATGCTTTGCGACACCAACCACACAACTCCCACCTAACTATAGATCAAGCCACTGCGATTTCCCAGAGGGTTGGTGCCAAGCAAACATATTTCACCCATATGAGTCAATGGGTTGATTATGATACCGTAAATCGTAATTTACCTGATAAAATAGAGCTTGCTTACGATGGACTAAGGGTCAATTTTTGATCTGTTCCCTTAATTTAGCATAGCGGTCATTATATTTTAACTCGTCCTGGTAATCTTGATAGTATTGCCACCACTCTTGCCTGTCTAAGTAATAGTCGAATAAAGGGGATATCCTATCAAATTTCGAGATTAATTCGTCTCGTTCATTGATCAATTCTAGGATCTCCGCACCGCCTTCCATAGTTGCCGCGACCTTAATCGCCTCAGATTTTACATACTTAAATAATTTTGCATCTTTTTCGACAAGTGACCCTTCGCTGCCTATCCAGAGTTCCCCAACCTTTAAAGCTTCGTAGGCATTATCAAGATACTGAACCGTCGCTGAAAAAGTGTCGTCTTGTTGCTTATTAGCTTTCTCAAAAAACTTTTTAGCAATAGATGCATTCTCGGACTGCTTCTTGAGCATTTGATATTCGGAAGCTTTGAGTAGGAACTCTTGTTGAACTATTTTTTCTAAATATGGATCCACGATCTTGTCTATCTCTTCTATTCTGTCTAGAGCTTTTACCAGCTGCACTTGAACTTTCTCAATGAACTCATTGATTTTCTTCTCCTTGTTCGCAGTTTGTCCATAAACATAATGGATTTGATGGCTTGTTAAAAAAACGACCAAGACCAAAAAAAGATTTGATTTCATAGGTTAAGTTTCCTTTTTTAGATCATTAAACTTTACCCATTGCCTGACTGTAGAGTCTTAAGTGCTTAGAAATAATCCTTTGGAAGTCTTTCCATTCGTCTTCCTCAATAGGACTTTCCCTCATGGTCGTTTGTAGAAGATTGATAGACTGCTTTATTCTCCCTCTTGCATCTTTGAAAAGGCCATCTGAATCGCGCTTTTTAATCATATCGTTGAGCTTTTCGACATACTCCTTGTCACGCTTTTGAATACCATCTTTTGTTTTAAGGGATTCATTGTAGCGGCGTAGTCGCTCACGATAAGCACCAGCACCCTTAGTGCGGTAAAAACCTAAAGCATCCTCAGCCTGCTTTGTGACAATTGTTATCATCTCGGCAGTAGGCTGGTCCGGAACCATAGTCGCTATGAGGTTCATATTACGTATGAATTTCTCACTGATATCGGCAAAAGTTGCAGAGTCTTTTTCTGGCTCTAGGATAGGATCAATCAGTGACTGAGCCCTCGAGGAAGCTAGAGCAAATATGGCAAAAAGAGTTAGAATTGTGCAGAACCGGAAAAAACAACTACCCATTACTCTACAATACGATAAAACTCTGGGAATGTCACAGTTAATCTTATTTTAATCTAGGGAGATATTGAAAACGCGAGCTCTAGCTGCAATAGGTATATCCCAATAACGCATTAGCTTAAATAGTCAGCAGCTCTTTTTCCTTACTGCCGACCATCTCATCTATCTGTTTCACAAATTTATCCGTCAGGTCTTGAGTCGATTTTTCAGAAACTTTTAAATCATCCTGCGTGATAGTAGAGGCTTTTTCCTCTTTTTTAAGTTGATCTAAGCAATCTCTGCGCGCGTGACGGATTGCGATTTTTCCGTCTTCACCCATTTTTTTAACTACTTTGATAAGGTCTTTACGACGTTCCTCTGATAACTCCGGAATAGGAAGGCGAATGATTTTACCGTCAACCATTGGAGTGATTCCAATATTAGCTTCCTCAATTGCCTTACGAATGGGATCAACGTTTGAAGCGTCCCATGGCTGAATCATTATGAGCCGAGGCTCTGGTGTAGTAATTCCAGCGGTCTCTCTAAGACGCATTGTTGAGCCATAACAGTCTACTTTAATATTTTCAACGAGAGCAGGAGAGGCTTTGCCAGTGCGAACTCCTTGAAAATCCTCTTTCACTTTTTGAAGGGTTTTGTCCATCTTCTCTTCCGTTTGCATCAAGATTTCGTCTGTATCCATAAATTTTTCCTATTAATCAGCGACCAGTGTGCCAACTTTTTTGCCCAAGGCAACTGCTTTGAGATTACCCTTGCGAAAGACATCAAATACAACAATCGGCATACGGTTGTCCATGCATAAGGAAAAGGCCGTAGAATCCATCACCTTGAGCTGCTTTCTAAGTGCATCTATATAAGAGATTTTAGGAAAACGGTTAGCCTTGGGATTTTTAACTGGGTCACAATCATAGATACCATCCACTTTGGTTGCTTTTAGGACGACTTCAGCATTTATCTCACTCGCACGTAAGGCTGCTGTTGTATCCGTAGAGAAATAGGGATTCCCAGTGCCCCCAACAAATATAACCACACGCTTTTTCTCTAAATGCCTAATCGCCCGTCTGCGAATAAAGGGTTCTGCCACATTCTTCATTTCGATAGCAGTTTGCACCCGCGTCGGCACGCCCTTTTGTTCCAAGGCTTCCTGGAGACGGAGACCATTGATAACCGTAGCTAGCATACCCATATAGTCAGCGGTGGTGCGGTCCATGCCGGCGTGCGAGGCTGTAGCCCCGCGCCATATGTTGCCACCACCTATGGTCATAGCAACCTGAACTCCTAGCTTATAGACTTCCTTAATTTGGTCGGCGATTTTGCCGGTATTCTCTGAAGAGATGTGCTCATCATCGTCAGCAATAACTTCGCCACTCAGCTTTAAGAGAATTCTTTTATACTTTGGATTAGATTTCTTAGCTGCAGTCCGAATACTGGGTGGACTTGATCTTTTTGTTGGCATATAGGGCTCTACTATCACTTGATTTTTTGCGCGGTCAACGGAGAATTTTTTTTGTTATTTCTCTTTTAGAATAATTTTTTTATAGCCTAGATTTGGTTTTGTTGCGTATCTATTTGTCACTAGCTGATCCCGGCAACTATGGCTGGGGTGTTTGCTCTAAGTATTTGGCTGAAGAGTTAGCTAAATGCTGCGAGGTAATCTCTCTGTCTCCAGAACATATGGATTGGAACAACCCTAATTTGCCGGGAGTACATCTTATGGCGCTGGCAGGTCACTTACAGACACGCAGTGCCGCCAGAGGCATTTTAAATATCGGTTACACCTTTTTTGAGGGGCGTTTGTCTGATCAAGCAATAAGAAATGCTACATACTATGACCATATTTTCGTAGGCTCAACGTGGTGTCAAAAATTGGCTCTAGAGGCCGGTCTTAAACACACTTCCGTTCTAATACAGGGGATTGATTTGGAGTTGTTTCATCAGAAAGATGGCTCGGACCCATCCAGGAAAAAGAGTAGTTCGCCATTTGTGGTCTTCTCTGGCAGTAAAATAGAATATCGCAAGGGGCAAGATCTAACAATTGCAGCATTTAAAAAAATACAAGAACTGCACGACGATATTCATCTAGTGACTATGTGGGACAATTACCTAAAAGACTCCATCCAAACTATGTCCTGTTCTCCACATATTAAATTCGAACTTAAGGGCAAAGATTGGGAGGAAAAGGTTTTGCATTTATGTAAGATAAATGGCCTCGATACCTCGAGAATATTTGTTTTGCCACTAGCTGCTCACACGGAGTGCCCTATTGTATATCGCGAGTCTGACATGGGAATTTTCCCTAGCCGTTGCGAAAGCGGCACCAACTTAGTGCTAATGGAGTATATGGCCTGCGGAAAACCTGCTATCGTTTCGGCGACAGGAGGTCATCTAGACATTATCAATGATTCCAATGTGATCTCACTAAAAGAACTAAAGAATGTTGAAATCCCCGACTACTATGAGAAGTCACTTTCGGTGACTTGGCAGGAAGCTTCGATTGATGAGCTCATCGAAAAAATTAATTATGGCTATTGTCAAAGGGAGGAGATCCGAGAAATAGGTCTACTCGGGGCAGAAACCATGAAACAACACACTTGGTCAAAGACGGCAGATCGTCTAGTCAGAAAATGTGAAGAATTACTAGATAACAATAAACAGTAATTTCTGCTGTTCTAGTCTTTGCATGTTTTGATGCTTAAAACAAACCAAAAGCCGTAAAGAATCACTGACCCACCCACTACCTTGACAATGAAATTATCAATCGCAAAGAAGATAGAATAACCTCCAAATAGTGAAAGGCAAACTAAAGCCAATACTTTTGCTTTTGCTGATATACATCGCTTTTCCTGCCAGCGCCGAATGGTTGGCCCAAAAGCTCTGTGATTAAGTAGCCATTGATGCCATTTTGGAGAGGATTTTGCAAAGCAAGCTGCAGCTAGTAATAAAAAGGGTGTTGTAGGAAGAAGCGGTAGGGCAATACCTGTGAGGGCCAGGCCTAGAAAAACGAAACCCACTACTCGATAAAGCATTATTCTGGACACTAACACATTTTCCTTTCTAAAGGAGCTAATTTGGCATCTCTCAACCCAATACTCCTGAAATGCAAAGATTTTAATTTCTATATACTACAAAATAGTATATAGAATGGCAGGTGTTATTCTAGTTGTTGTTCTCGTAATGATTTTCTTTTTGCATTCTCATGGGGCTGAGGAAATTGAGGGGTGGGTGCCAGTGCCTCTAGTGGTTTCTACACCACAAGGTCCCGCAGCACTTTCATTTGGTTCCGATATCTTGGCAAAGTTATATTTAGAACTTAGTGGTGTAACCGAAGGCTGGTCTCCAATTAAGGCAAAAGAACTCTTGGAGCATAATCCTAGGCTGGTAGAAAAAATTCCACGCCGCTTGCATTTAGAAAACAAAGCACATGTGCAGCAACTCAAGAAAAATAGCGCTCTATTCCCTTACAAAAAATACACGATAGAGCCTGCATTTCATTCTCAAGATGCACATTCCAAAAAGGCTCAAAGCTAGCTAATTGGTATCCATTTGACCTCTAAAGGACAAGTTATTCTCACCCCTAACATGTATGTATAGGCAATTTCTCTATTTACTTCCTAATTTATTTTTTTATTACATATAGGGTACATATGTTCCAAAGAGTAAAGAAAACCAAATTGAAAGAGGGTATGATACTCGGAGAAAATATTCATTCTATGAATGGAGAGCTAATATACAGAATTGGAGACTCTGTTGATGATAAAGTTATTGAAGAAGTCTCTAAGCTAAAAGCGAAGACTATTCTGGTGGATATGCCAAATATTGAAAAATTTTATAGTGACGAAGAGGTAAAATCAGCTCGCGAGTCAATAGCTAAGAGATTTATCGATAAGGACAAGAGCTTGACAAGGGAAATTATCAAGCTTTCAACAAAGAAACACCTTAAAAAGATGTACTTCTTGCGCCTTAATGAAGAGTAAGCCCAAGAAAATCAAACAAGAAGTCATAGAGCTTTTAGGTAGTTACATTCCCTCATTGCCGAGAGTTGCTACAGAGTTGCAAAGGATTATATCCGAGGAAGACTTCAGCTACACTAAGGTTGAAGATCTCATCATGCAGGATACTGCACTAGCAGCAAAAATCCTTAAAATAGCCAACAGCCCTGTTTACGGACTGAGCCGGGAAGTGGAATCAATCTCTCAAGCCATGATGATTATGGGAATGCACGAGATTAAGGAGATCGTGATGGGGACCGCTTGCGTAGATGCTTTTAAAAAATTTAATATGAAACACTTTGATATAAATAAATTTTGCAAACACGCATTAGCCTGCGCAGTAAGCGCCAGATACCTTGCCTCTAACATGGGAATAAACCCATTAGAGGGTTATTTTGTGGCAGGTTTGATACATGATCTTGGTCAAATCATTATGGCCAAAGCATTTCCTGAAGCCTATGTAAAGAGCTTGGATTTAGCCGTCAGCAAAAATTTAACCACTTCAAATGCAGAGCAAGAGATCTTCAAATTTGACCATACTATCATAGCACAGGCAGTTCTAGAACATTGGAAGATGCCCAAAGCTTTGCAAGCCGTAGCGAGGTATCACCACAATCCCGGGATGGCGGACCAATTCCAGCAAGAAGTCTCCATCATTCATCTTTCAGACGCTATTGTAGAGGCCATAGGATATAGCAGCGGAGGCGAATCTTATATTAAAATTGAATGCACAAGAGTTACAGAGGCACTCATTAGTCATCCATCTATAGAAAACTTATTCGAAGAAATTGACTTCCTTATGGAGACAAGCTCCAGTTCATACGAATAAATCATATAACCCGTTTCTGAGATGATTTCGTGTGCTTATAATTAAATCGACACTATGTTATAGAACTTCAACGGGATGGTTAAAAGCTGGAGCCTCAAGGAAGAAAGCGTCTGCGAAGATGTATCCATCGCATCGATCTAAGCTTAGCTCTTTACAAGCAAGCGAGGGCAAAGCGATCAAGCCCGGGGAGTACTCTCCCAGATAGAGGTGGGAAACAGGTCTCAATAAGGTAGTACCTTTAGAAGACTCTATACTGTTGACATATGATCTAACTAAAGAGACTAGACAATACACTGGCAAATTTATATCCCAAAATCTATTGCCGAAACTACCTAGTCATGTGGCGCTCATTAGCAATGCTAATAAAATATACTTGTTCTATTAAACCCAACATTTATAAGATCTATATAATGATTATAAAAATTTGATCGATATGTAATACTATGAATAGTCGAGAACAAGTCTTAGAAAAATTAAAGATGCTTGGGAATGAATCGAACGATGAGGGAATCCTATATCTTCATGAGGGGCACTATAACGGTGTTATCTACATTAAAAACGGCTATGTGAGATATTGTTATGCTGAAAATAATTATGGAGCACGAGAAGAAGGCTTTCATTCATTATTGAGAATTTTAGCATTACAATCACCAGAATGGCATTGGGAGTCATGTACATTACCTGGAGAAAAAACTATCAAGATCCCCATCGAAAGAGTTTTAGAATGCGTTGAAATCATGTCTAAAAAAAGAAATGAGCAATTAACAACCAAAACAACGCGCTTAGAACTACCGCGCAAAGCGCAAATAGACCTAACTAAAGTCAGGATCTATCTCAATGTTGACAAAGGTGCGCTTGAGGGTGAGAAATTGCCGTTGCAGCCAGATAAGACAACCGTTGGTAGGGGATTCGACTGTGCTATTAGACTACCCGATCCAACCGTATCGACCAAGCACTGTCATTTCATTATCCAAGATCATACCATTTATCTAGAGGACCTTGATTCCTTTAATGGAACCAGGATTAATAATGTCCGTATCCAAAAATATGCTGTTAGCTTTGATGACTTGATCGAAATTGGAGAAACTAAAGTTCACCTCTCCTATCAAGATAACAAAGTCTCCATGGAAGATAATGACTTGGGGGGTGACAGCCTTAATCAAGGCCTGGGAGATACGAACGCTGAAAAAGAGTCTAATCTGACAGATGCTGAAAATCGCATTAATATACAAAGAAAACTACGCCAAGTCACACGTGTGGTTGATAGGCAATCTCATCCAGAGGGTATAACGGAGAAAAGTGACTCCTCAGTAAATGAGAACTCTGATATTACGGAAGCTCCAAGCGAAGGACGCATCGCCAAACAAAGAAAACTACGCCAAATGACACGGGTAGTTGAGAAGGTTATTTAGGTGAACATCATGTCCTTAGTGGGGAAAGCTACAATGCTTGGCCATAAAACGCGAAATTGCACC
The DNA here is from genome assembly GCA_039192515.1 of Verrucomicrobiota bacterium. NCBI lineage: Bacteria > Pseudomonadati > Verrucomicrobiota > Verrucomicrobiota bacterium. Next base: position 52,963 of record JBCCXA010000001.1, read on the forward strand.
GTTGAGCATCTACGCTGGACATGCAAAGCCCTAGCTTAACAACGTTGTTTGGCCTCACGGCCATCATCTTCAATTTTTAAATCCGGGATGTGGTTGAAGGCAATACGCATAGGGGCAGAGCGTAACGCCTCATAAGCTCCTCCAAAGTAAATGGTGTTATTGCCAAATTTAGTATTGAGCTCGTCCATAGCCTTATGGAGTGTTTTTCTATTTTTTGAAACTTCTGTTTCTGAGAAGAAGGAAGGCGTGTAATTATTCTCCGCTGTGAGATTAAAAAAGGTCACACCAACAGCTAGTGGTTTGAGTGTCGTCCTAGGATAGCGATCCCATAGAAGATTAAGAATGCGGATGAATTCCAAAGTGTCCTGTGTTTCTAAGAATTGCATGTCATTTCTCCAAGAGGGAGCATTGATGTGTTTAATAGAAATATGCATGGCAGATGCCATATAGCTCATATTTCGCAAGCGCATGGCAGCTTTTTGTGTGAGGCGATTAATCACGGCAAAGGCAAGTTTACGGTTGCGCTCCTCAGGAGGAAGAACATGAGAGTGACCAATAGTTGTGTGCTTTGTCGGAGGATAATAAACTTCTTCCCCCCGCAAGTTGCGAAATATCCGCTCACCCTCTACGCCATTCCAAGCTTGACGAAGCTTGTCCTTGCTCGTGTGACAAAGTTCATAAACAGTGGTAATGCCATATTCTCGAAGACGTTGTTCCATACGTTTACCTACGCCATGGATGTCTCGTAGTTCTAATTTATATAAGGCCTCTGGAAGGTCCTCTTCTTGTAGACAAATCAGACCATTAGGTTTTTGCATATTAGAAGCCATCTTGGCCAAAAATCGATTAGGCGCGATGCCTATGGAACTTTTTAAATACTGACCGACTTTACGAGCAATGGTCTGTTTAATATGTTTGGCAAGGCCTCGGGCTCTGTCTTCTTTTCTAAAATTATTAGGAAGGTCACAGATCATTTCATCTATGGAAAGCACCTCGTCTATATGGAGGCACGATTCTACTGCTTCTACAAGTTGGTGATGACATTCGACATAAGTTTTAGGCCTTGCCTGAACGATTTCCAATTTTGGACAAAGTAATCGAGCTTGTCGAACTTGAGTCCCCGTTTTAATGCCAAACCGCTTTGCTTCATAGCTTGCAGCGATACAGCAAGTCGTCTCCGCCATCACTGGTACCACTGCTACTGGTTTACCCCGCAGCTCCTTCCTCAGTTCCTGTTCGACAGAAGCAAAGTAAGAGTTAAAATCAACAAGAAGTGAACGCAAGGCCATAGTTGTATACTGGCGCACGTACAAAATAAGACAAATTTTTTGCTATTAAATGACTAACATCTTACTGACCTGGGTAAACTTGAGTCAGGATTGGGCTTTCTCTAACCGATTAATTCTTCCAGCTCCTTAACTCGTTCGGCAAAGAGCTTCAAAGCGGCTTCAATGGGTGTCGGTTTAGTCATATCGACCCCTGCCTTCGCGAGCGTTTCTAGAGGATATTCAGAACCACCAGACTTTAAGAAGCCTAGATAATCATTGAGCTCAGATTCACTACCCCTTAAGACACGGTTTGACAAAGCAACTGCAGCAGAAATACCCGTCGCGTACTTATAGACATAAAAGGCAGAATAAAAATGAGGAATGCGCAGACATTCCAGATCTAATACATCATCTAACACAAGATTAGGGCCGTGATGAGTTTCAAGTAACTTACGATAGGCCGCTCGCATGCTGTCCAAAGTAATTGGTTCCCCTTGTTCCTCCATTTCATGCACAATCATCTCGAATTCTGCAAACATGGTTTGCCTATAGAGTGTGCCTCTGATGTCATCAATTTGACGATTGATGATATAGGCACGCATTTTAGGATCATCAGTAATTTCAAGCAAGTGGTAGGTCAGCAATTCCTCATTAAAAGTGGAGGCTACCTCCGCCAGGAAAATAGGGTATTGATAATCTTGGAAAGTCTGTTCCTTTTGCGAGTAGTAAGAATGCATGGAGTGGCCGGCTTCGTGCGTGAGCGTATAAACATCGGCGAAAACATCCTCTTTAAAGTTCATGAGAATGTAAGGCGGGTTGCCATAGCTTGAACTTGAGAAAGCGCCAGAACGTTTACCTTTTGTTTCATAGCGGTCGCACCAGCGATCATGGAAACCCTTCTCTAAAGCATTAGTATAATCTTCACCTAGGGGGTTAAGGCTGACCAATACCTTTTCAATGGCTTCATCAAATGTGGTTTTAATCTCGATAGAGTCTACTATGGGGACATAGGTATCGTAGGCGTGTAACTCTTTGATGCCTAATTTGCTTCGACGCAATTCATAATATTGAAATAATGGGTCCAGGTTCTTTTTGACCGTATTAATAAGATTGGTGTAAACATCCTTTGGTATTCTATCAGAGAACAATGCTGCTTCTAGAGCTGAGGGATAACTCCTAGCCCGAGCTTCAAAAACATCTGCCTTGATCGAGCTAGAAAGTGTAGCAGCCAGCGTGTACTTATGATCATTGAACTCTTTGTAGTATTGATGAAATGCCTTTTTTCTTAATTCGGGCTCACGCTTGACTAAACAGGAAGAAAATGCTCCGTGTGAGAGTTCTATCTCCTCGCCTTGCTCGTTCTTGATAAATCCAAACTGCATATCCACATTCGTGAGTTGTGAAAATGTTTCAGAATGTCCATGTAAAGGCATGGTTGCGAGAGCCATAAGTCGCTCTTCTTTTTCTGTGAGAATGTGCGGTCTGAAACGGCGTAATCTAGTAAGCTTATTCTTCCAAGGAAGTAAACTAGGATCCTTGAGAAAAGCTTCAAAAGTATCATCATCGATCGCCTGAATCTCTGGGGTTAAGAAAGAAGCGACTTCGGCTGCTTGGATCATGACATGGTGAAAGCGACTTTCACGACTTAGATAACTATCTTCGGAGCTGTCCTCAGCAGTTTGTAACGAGCAATAGTGCCCTAGCTTCTCTAGCAAAAGATCTAGCTTCTTATCAAATTCTAAACAATCGCATAACTTCTGAGCCGAGCTGGAAAGAGTTCCGCGGAAATCTGCATATTTAGGAAAGGATTCCGCATATTTGGTAAGATCTTGATCCCAGGAGTCGTTGCAAGTATACAGCCTGGTGAGATCCCACTTATCAGAGTCAGCAATTTCACTGCGTAGAGGAACTTTTTTAGCTCTAGCTGCTAATGGAGGGTCTGCGTCAAAAAATAACATCGCAGTAATTTAGCAAAGAAGAACCTGCCGGCAAGTTTTCTTAGATTTACCTTGGCACCGAATGATTTACAAAGACTAAGAATCCAGTACGATTGCCCTAGTGTTTTATAGAGTCGTTCATGCCTGGAGAGGAATGGTTATTATAGAGCTATGGCTTATCCTAGCCCATTTTCTAACGGCCCAAGAAGTCGCCAACAGCTCAGAAACTTCTTTAGAAAAAGACAAAACGAGTACTGAATCCGGAGAAACTGCGCAGACTGTTACTAGCATTGAGGAAGTGATCAAACGGCTTAGACCTAGAGAGTTAGAGCTTTTCTCCCAAGCTTATGAGATGCAGCAGTCCGGAAGGCACAAAGAGGCCGTCCCAGTTTTTGTCGACCTATTGCGTTATTACCCGGAGACAAAAAGAAAAGAGGAAGCGCTCTTTCGCCTAGCCGAATGTTACTGGGCTTTAGGCCGTCAGGAAGAAACAAATGGCACACTGGATTTGATGCTCAAATTTTTTCCTAAAGGCAAATTTACACTGCCTGCTTATGCCATGCAGGGTGAGATCTTAGCGGTTAACAAAAAATGGAAAGAAGCACTTGAACCACTACGCCTTGCTTCCAGAACCGATAACAAAGCGCTTAAAGCGAGGGTGCTTTACCTGCTCATTCTAGCTGGTGAGCACTTAAAAATACTTCCTGATTTTTTGCTGGAACTGGAGCAGCTCACCTTAATTAAACAGGACAATCCTTACCAAGACTATGCTCGCTTAAAACTGGGCGCTTTACTTGAAGAACAAGGCCAAGAACTTAAGGCGCTAAAATTGTATAAAACGATTGTTTCTTCATCTAGGGAGGCGTCGCTAAGAGTGGAAGCGGGTGTCAGAGCAGGCAATATTGCCTACCAAAAAACGGATTATCGAGATGCCATTGGATACTACGAAACAGTCCGCCGCACGGAATCAGCGGAATATTGGGTTAAACTTGCCCACTTAGGACTTATCCAAGCTCATTTTACTCTTGGTAATTATGGTGCTGTGACACATCTCTACAATGAAGTGAAGCCGGCTTTCCCTGCTAGTCGGAGAGCCGAAATCATGTTTTTAACGGCAGAGTCTTACAGGCTGCTCAAGCAGGGTGATGAAGCACTCTCATTGTATGGGTTTATCCTTAGAGAATTTCCCGAACGCGATTTAGCTGAAAAATCAGCCTGGGCCAGGCTCTTAATCTTACATCCTATGAATGACCAGCGCTTCTTGGTGGAAACAGCCAAGTTCATTGAGCTCTACCCAAAGTCTGAAAAACTCTATCATGTTAAGCTGATGCGAGCTGAGGGCCTTTTTGCCGAAAAAAACTACAACGCCGCACAACCCATCTTAACCGAACTAATAACCGATGTTAAACAGATGCAAGCTCTTGAACCGAAAATACAAGCTGGGATCTGGTATGAGCATGCTTTTTCCAGTTTTATGTTAGAGGATTTCGATGAAGCACAAAATAGCCTTGAAGTGCTTTATAACAAGTACCCCAATTTTCCTGCAACCGACCATGTTCTATGGTTATTGGGTCAAGCCTATCAAGAACAGCAAAAGCCTGCTAAAGCCCTTCGCGTATGGTCCATGCTTGTTCGCCAGTATAGAGACTTTGAGCAGCGTGAAGTAGCGCTATGGAAGACAGGCTTGCTAGCCGGTACTCAAGATGATTACCAAACCATGCGAGATTTCCTGGAGGAATTAGTGCTTATTTATCCAGACACTCCGCACAAAAATGATGCCTACTATTGGCTAGCTATTTCTCTGGAGCAATCCGGAGAGAAAGCGGCAGCTCTAGATTATTGGCGACTCGCCAGGGAAGCCGACCAGAAAAAATATTTTGAAGAGGCCACCCAGAGACTGCTCCGTACAGCCCTGCAAGATAAGGACCTCCCAGCACTGATTGAAGAGGTAGAAAATTATGAAAAATGGAGCAATGCTAACAAAAAGGCTGTATCTATATCTGCGGATGTTTATGAATGGATAGGTCAAGAATTAGCTGAGAAAAACCAATTAAGCCTAGCCAAGAGTTACTACGAAAAAGCCATGAAACTGATGCCCACCAAGCAAGAGCGTCGCAGACCTCAACTGGCTTTATGCCTTCTATTGACTAAGGCAGATATGCATGTTGAAGCTGCTGAGGCTTGGACAAAGTTCCGTCGAGATTATCCCGAAGAGGCCGACAGGTCTGTTGTCATGGAGCCATTAGCTAAAGCTTACATATCTACCGGCCGTTTAAATGATGCCAAGGAACTAGCAGAAAAAATACTTAAACAAAACCCTGAAGGTAATTACAATGCCCGAGGCCGTCTTCTTCTTGGGGATATCGAGTATCAAAAGGGTAACTACGATGAGGCAGCCAAAATATATGCGGCCGTTGCGCTATTGATTTTCGACGAAAAACTGACCCCTAGAGCCTTAAGAAAGGCAGAGATGGCCTATCGCAAAGCTGGCAACACCGAAAAGGCTAATAAGATGCTGCTTAAACTCCAAAACGAATGGAAAAAGTCTTAGTGTGTTACTAGGGAACTTCACAAACTTATTTCGCTGACACCTCAATAGATATAAGATAATCTACGAATAGATGGCTGCTGTAAATAAATGGCAAGAGCTAACAGAGTGGGATCTCATGACAAGCACTATAGTTGCTTTTATCGGGTCACTTCTACTTCATTTAGTGCTCATCCTTTGGTTTTTTAGGGTAGAGTTAGGCTATGGCCAACCAATCGTTGATCCGATAGAGCCAAAGCGATTCAATTTAAGACAGGCTCTTATTGATCCTAAATCTTTAGAAAGCGAATACATGCCCAAGCCAAGTTTTGGTCAGAAGCCTCAAGTCGAGCCTCTTAACCTTGAGCCGGAGGACATCGATCCATTTGGTGGTCCAATTAATGCGCCCAAGATTCCTATGCCGCGCCTTCGATCAGAAATTCCACAGTCATTGAGTTCAGACATTGTCTCTGTTCCAACAGAAGCTTTTTCTGCACTCCCGCTTAGTTCGGAAGGTAAAGTCCCCCAAGTCGCACAAGCGTTGGTTGATCAGGCGAGCACGGCAGCCTTAGCAGAGAATCATGATCTGGGCATTGGTAATTTGGCATTAGGCTCTGAGAATCAAACTCTGGATAAGGGTTTGCCAGGACTGGGTGAAATCTCCGGTCTGGTAAAAACTCAAGCGCCCAAACTTCTCGATAAACCGAAAGTTCAACCGATATTATTACGTCTCTCTAGTGATGTTCTCTTTAAATTTGACTCCGCCCAAATCTTACCTGAAGGCGAAGAAAAGCTTGTGGAAATTTTAGAACTTTTTAACAGCGCAGTTCGCGCGGATGTAACCATTGAAGGACATACAGATACTCTAGGTGAGGATGCCTACAACCAAAAGCTAAGCCAGCTAAGAGCTCAAGCCGTAGCAGACTGGATCATTAATAAAGCAGGCATCTCGAAAAACGACCTCCAAGTCAAAGGCTATGGAGAAACCCGCCCTATCGTTAATCCTGATGGAGACCGCGATGAGCAGCAACTCAACAGACGCGTCGAAATCCGAATCGAGGCTGAAAAATAATTTATCCTCATTCTAGCCACCTTTCCCTGTACTCTTGCTAGGCGGTGGAGGTCTACGCCAACTTAAAAAATAAAAAGGATGTTTCTTTACTAGCAACTACTTCAAAAGTTTCTCCCTCCATGGCGGCTCCGTCTCCAGTGAATAAGGTTACTGCTCCTAATTTCAATTCGCCAGTTATCAATTGAATCCATGCATAAGGGTAGCGTCCATCTTTGGGAATAGTTATAGGTTCATTAGCTAAACTTCGACCGTAGAATACTTGAGCATTTTGTCGGATTTCTGCAGACCCGTTTTCACCATCTGGTGATGCTAGAAGTTTTAAGGAACTACTTTCCGCTGAAGCCAGGTCCAAATCTTTATATCTTGGCTCGCCTCCCTTTTCTCTTGGCTCTATCCAAATTTGTAGAAAATGAACAGGATGAGAATCAGAAGGATTGTATTCACTATGGCGCACGCCGTCCCCTGCGCTCATATATTGGAATTGACCTGCTCCTAAACGACTTTCATTGCCCATATCATCTTTGTGAGCAAGAGCCCCTTCAACAATATAAGAAAGAATCTCCATAGATCGATGAGGGTGCGTGGGGAACCCCATCCCTGGTGCTACAAGGTCTTCATTGATCACACGTAAACTGCGGAACCCCATTTGCTGGGGATTGTCATATTCTCCAAAGGAAAATGAGTGGCAACTATGCAACCAACCTGTATTTGATTTACCCCTTTCCTCACTTCTCAAAACATTGATTATCATATGCCTGTCAATCAGAACCGTATCTTAAGTAAAATACAGGACATAGAAATTGCAAACCGGAGTCTACAGATTAAGTCGAAACTTTGTGTTTTCCGTTTTAACCCGAATGAGCAGCTATGCCGTAAGTCAATTGAAACTTAATGTACCTCCGTTGATAAGATCCGACGCAGCTCTCTTGGTTTTCTCCTTTTTGAAAAGCTATTCTGGAAATCCTACCCGTTCTCTCCCGAGACTTCTGTATTCATTTATTCAATATCTCTTTAATTATTTTCGATTAGATACCGTATGTTTAATTGTCTAGTTTCTTGGCATGGTCCATCATACAAGTATAAACTGGCACAGATTTCTGTTAGGGAAGTTTAGTTTAAAAAGACTTCTTTTCTTTCCTCTTATATTCTGTGTGGCTTTATTCATTATGGGCGCGTGTTTTTCCGAGAGACTAATCTTTCCCTACAGAGGTTGTAGTTATGACAAAGACTTGATGGGTCTAGATTTTATCGATTCAAAGGATGGTCATAAGATTGCCATCTCCTATCAGCAGGCCAGCCAGGAAAAATGCTTGATCCTTTACTTTCACGGTAACGGAGAAGATCTTGGACACTTAACGGGACTACTCGAATTTCTAAACCAACAAGGCTATTCCACCCTTGCGTTAGATTATCGGGGCTATGGTCTGTCTACCGGAACACCTACGGAGAAGACAACTTATCAGGATGCTGATTTACTTTACGAAAAAGCACAAGATTTAGGTTATCACCCTAAAGATATCGTTTTATGGGGACGTTCCGTAGGTAGCGGTCCAGCTGTTGATCTTAGCTCGCGTAGGCAAGCGAAAGCATTAGTCCTTGAAAGTCCCTTTGCTACTGCCTTTACAGTATTAACCAGAATCCCCATCTTACCTTTTGATAAGTTTAATAACCTAGAGAAGATAGCAAAAGTTAAATGCCCTTTGTTTATTGTCCATGGTGATAAAGACAGAATCATCCATCATAGACATAGTGAGAAATTATTAAATGCTTACACAGGTGTTAAAGAGCGATATCTAATACCAGGGGCCGGCCACAATGATTTATGGGCTCATGATCTAAACCCGTTGCTAGACTCTCTCTCAAGATTTATTGTAGCAAATTAGGCAGCCACATCGCTACCCTTAATTAGGGACCTACACTACCCTTATCAACCTAATAGCATCTAACCTTACCTGGCTTTTTGAAATAGCCTCGAGCAAAGCTTTTTCTTCTTCTTCCAAAAGCTTGAGTTCTTTTTCGCTGACTAGTCCGTTGCGTTGTTTCAACATCATAAGGCGTTCTTTCTCATGAGTAAGCACTTCTTTCATGAGCTTGAGGGCCTCTTTCCTTTTATATTCCGATAGATCTTCTACCCACTCTTGTGCGTTATCTTTGGCGTCTTTTAAGAGTCCTTGGAGCGCTTCTCCCCCAGCAGCTAGCAAATGCTTGGGGGCGTCTGTTTTTTTAGTTTTACGCAAGACAGTCAATGAATCCTGCGGAAGTTGTGTGCCGCTTTGGTTATAGGCTATATGCAGAGAGGTTCGCGGAAGGAATCTTTTAATATCAAATTGTGGCGGGCAGGAACCTTCCAGAATAAAAATCATTTCCGTGTACAATCCAGGCTCTAAATCATCACTCTCGAGTTCGGCAAAAGCAGCGTTGCCTGCCTCGGAGCACAACAACAAGTCCATGATTGAGTTTGCTATGGGATGATCCCAAGTTAGGAATTCTACATCATCACGGGAGAGTGCCGTAGTGCGGTCTAGCGTGACTAGCTTGCCTTCTTCAGGGATAAAAGTAATTTGATCCGTGACGAGTTGCCCACGTTTGAGTAGCCATATTCTTTTGCCACGGTCCTCTCCCATCTCTTCAATATGCACACCAAAGTGATCAAGCGCTTTCAATAGGAACTGATCCAGTGCAGTTGACTGATCGAATTGCTCAATATCCGAGATAAGTTTCTTGGCTTTTTCGGGTTGGAAAGAATGCCTTTCTAGCAAACGATCTCTTCCCTTTTCTAATTTTGCTAAAAGCTCTTTCCTAAAGGCTTGCGTTTCCTCGATTAATGCGTCGAGCTTCTTCTGATCATAATCACCTAAAATGAGGCCCTTTAACTGTTGCCCAAATTTTTCCATGAAAAGTTCTCCCCCTTGAGAAGGAGCAGTAAAAATTTCTAACCCCTGATGCAACCATTGGAATACTGTCTCTGCTCCACTGTGTTTAAAGTAAGGCACATGAATCTGGATGGTTTCTTTTTGGCCGATTCTATCTAATCGACCAATGCGTTGCTCCAATAGCTCGGGATCTAAGGGTAAGTCAAAGAGGACGAGGTGATGCGCAAATTGAAAGTTTCTTCCCTCACTGCCTATTTCTGAACATAGGAGGAGTTGAGCACCTTCAGGCTCCGCAAACCACGCGGCGTTGCGATCACGCTGGATGATGGTTTGATCCTCATGAAAAACGGTCATTTTCAAATTTAACTTGTCCATGACGGCTTCATAAATTGCTTCTGCTCTCTCTTTATAGCGACAGATGAGTAGAATTTTTTTAGGACTATACTTTTTGATTAGTCGAAGCAGCCAGTCAATTCTTGGGTCTTTAGCTAACGGCTCTTGCTTCCAATCGTTTCCTTCCACTTCGTAAGCTAACTCGCTCTTTACTCTTTCCACTACAGCTATATCCGTCTTCGGAAAAGTGAGAGCTGCGGGTAATATCTTGCGCTTGGGAAAGCCTGCGATAGCCGATCGTGTGTTTCTAAAGACTACTCTTCCCGTTCCGTGGCAGTCTAGGAGGTCTGAAATCAGATGGTCCCTTGATGCATCTAGGTCCGGCTGCTCTACCAAAGCTTTCAAATTAGTGAGTGCTTGGGGGCTTTGGCCGAAAAGCTTTCCGAGAATTTTCTCATCTTGCGCTTTAAGCGGCTCTTTTAAAATGAGCCTATCTACTACTTCAGCCGTTTGCTGGTAGGAATTGGACTCTTCTTGAAACCGTTCATAGCTGTGAAAGCGAATAGGATCTAGTAAGCGAAGCCTCGCAAAGTGCCCTTCCGCTCCAAATTGTTCCGGTGTGCCGGTAAGTAGTAAAAGGCCTGTTGACTTTTTGGCAAAAGCCTCCACGGCACGATATTCCAAGCTAGATTCTTTTTTAGACCACTTCAGGTGATGCACTTCATCCACGATGGTCAAGCCCCAATCTACCGCTAGTGCTTCCTGCAGGCGCTTAGGGTTTTCTTTAAATAAGCTCAAGCTTGTTAGAATGAGATGCTCATCGGCAAAGGGATTTGCCTCTGAGTCTATAGCTTGCATGCTCTGGCAGCGTTCCTCATTAAAGATTGAGAAAGATAGATTGAAACGTCGCAGTAGCTCAACAAACCACTGATGAATAAGCGGTTCTGGAACGAGAATCAACACGCGTCCAGAGCGCCCCCGAACAAAGAGTCTATGTAAAATCAGGCATGCTTCGATGGTTTTTCCAAGCCCTACTTCATCCGCCAGGAGCACGCGGGGAGCAAAACGTGAGGCTACTTCTTGGGCTATGTAGAGCTGATGTGGAATGAGATCCATGCGCGCGCCTATATAGCCATGAGCTGGATGTTGATGGATGTTGCTCTGCAGCTCTAGGGCCTTGAGTCGCAGGTCAAATAAAGAAGACTCATCAACTCTGCCATCAAGCAATCTCCTGTCGGCTGTGCCAAGGTTCATGCTATCGGCTATTTGCATTTCAGGGAGCACTTGCTGTTCATCTCCGTAGTAATACATCAACCCTTCTTTTTCTTCCGTGCCTTGGATGACAAAAGCAGCTCCTTCGTGGCTCTCGATTTTGTCGCCAGCTTGGAAGAGCACGCGCTTGATGGGTGCCTGCTCCTTGGCATACATTCTTATTTCACCCGTAGAAGGAAATAAAATCTTCACGGTGCGATGTTCCATTTCTAAAATCATACCGAGCCCTAGTTCAGGCTCGGCTTCACTCATCCATCTCTGGCCTTGGGCAAATGTTTTCATCTCGTAAGGGCATGAGACCATACCCCTTACGAAGCACACTGCAACTCTTTCACGAAAAGCATGCTCTCGATCCCTAGAGATATCATGGTTGTCAAAGGCAAAGCTGAGGTTATACTTAGGCTTCAAAAAATTATTTTAAACAAAGAAAAGATCATTAAATAATATGCCTATAGTCGTTACCATTGTTATAGCAGTCATTCTGCTCGTCATATTCATTGTCATCCTAAACTTTATTGGTTTATGGATTCGTGCATTAACTTCAGGTGCACCAGTAAGTTTTTTCAGCCTAGTAGCTATGCGGCTTCGCGGCATTCCCGGTGCTCTGATTGTGAACTCGCGTATTACAGCAGTTCGAGCGGGATTAGAAATATCCACTACGCAGCTAGAAACACATTTTCTTGCCGGTGGTGATGTTAATGAGGTAGTCAAGGCTCTCATCGCTGCCCAGAAGGCTAAGATTGTTCTGGATTATGACCAATGCTGTGCCATTGACCTTGCGACTAAAGGAACGGGTAAAAGTGTTTATGAAGCAGTTCGAACCTCTATCAATCCTAAGGTGATTGACTGTCCGAACCCTGCATCAGGTAAGACAACCATAGATGCCGTAGCAAAAGATGGTATTGGTGTTCGAGTCCGTGCTCGAGTTACGGTGCGAACTAATCTCGACCGTTTCGTAGGTGGTGCGACTGAGGAGACCATTGTTGCTCGTGTGGGTGAGGGGATTGTCACAACAGTCGGTTCAGCCAATTCCTATAAAGATGTTTTAGAAAATCCTGATACGATTTCAAAGAATGTGCTTAGTCGGGCTCTCGATGCAGGAACGGCATTTGAAATTCTCTCCATTGATATTGCAGATGTAGATGTAGGCGAAAATATTGGTGCTCGTCTACAAGCTGACCAAGCAGAAGCTGACAAACGTGTTGCACAAGCTAAAGCAGAGGTTCGCCGTGCAGCCGCGGTAGCGGTTGAACAGGAAATGACCGCCCGTGTAGAAGAGATGCGAGCAAAGGTAGTGGAAGCCGAAGCCCAAGTGCCTATGGCCATGGCCGAAGCATTCCGCAGTGGAAATCTTGGTATCCTAGACTACATGAAGTTTCGCAACATAGATGCAGACACACAAATGCGTGGTGCGATTGCTAAGGACTCCGGAGATCAGCCAGGTAGCACAAGTTAAAAGAACATCAGCTTACTCATGGAAGATTTATTACCCATTCTTATTTTCCTGGCTATCGCTGTATTTCAGATCATAGCTAGGTTCTTTAAGAAAAAAGAGGATCCGGTACAGCCCGATTACGAGCCTGAGTCCAAAGGGGATGATGACTCATGGGACGAGCTCATGGAAGCGCTTGGGGGTAGCACTGAAAAAAAAGAGATTAAGGAAGCTTCTGCACCTGCTACCCCACCACCTTTTGTGACGGAAAGCACCACTACCTCTACCCCTCCTCCAATCCCTACAACCAAGCCAGCCACGAAGCCTGTCAGGACTCTAGAGGATATTCAGCTGGAGACCGCCAAGAAAATTGAAGCCGCCAATCGAGAAGCTGAAAGAATTAAACAGCAATCGGGGCGTAAACAGCTACAAGTACCAAAAGGGCAGCAAAGTGCCTACAGTTTACCGACTCATGAAGTATCTTTGAATCGCATAGCTTTGGTCAATAGCCTCAAATCCAAGAACTCTATTCGCCAAGCCATTGTAATCAATGAGCTCTTGCAACCTCCTCTAGCCCTTAGGTAAGGGATAATGATTATTCCTGTAACGCGGGCTGCCATTTAGGCTTGCGATTTCCTGTCCCGTAATATGATGTTGGTCGCCTTCTCATTTCAATTGGGTAACTAAACGTGTTATGATTTCTCAGATCTGTTAACAGACAATGACGACACCCAACACATGGTCTATCTTTGTTGATACAGGCGGAACATTCACTGACTGTCTTGGACAGGATGTAAATGGGGAATGGCACCGTGCAAAGGTGCTGTCCGATAGTACTTTAAGGGGATCTGTCGAGCGTGTTCTTTCGAAAGAAAGGTTAATCGTAAGCAACTGTGAACATTATCCGGCTTCTGTCCTAGTCGGTATGAGCTTCTGGATTCAAAATGAAGATGGTGATAAAGGCCAGGCAAAAGTTGTTTCTTATAACGCTTCATCCAACACACTCACTTTAGATCACGCTTTGGCAAATGTGACTTCGGGAAGTCTTTTTTCCTTAAGCACACATGAAGAAGCACCTGTCTTAGGTATACGTATTCTCACGAATACTCCCGTTGACCAATCATTCCCTCCAATGGATCTTCGCTTAGCTACAACCAAAGCAACCAACGCATTGCTTGAACACAAGGTTGCTCCAACCGTGCTCTTTATAACCAAGGGTTTTGCTGATCTTCTTATACTAGGAACACAACAAAGGGAGCATCTCTTTAAGTTAAGTAACCAAAACGTACAAGCCCTTTATACAGATGTCATAGAAGTCCCTGAGCGACTTAATTCCAATGGCCAGATTCATCAGGTCATAGATGTTGAAGCCATTGAGCAATTCGCTAAAAAAGCGCTTGATAAGGGCATTAACCATGCAGCCATTTCATTCTTACACAGTTATCTAAATCCTGAACATGAAAAAACCTGCGCGCGTTTTCTAAAAGAACTCGGGTTTGATACCGTGGTAACTTCCTCTGAGCTTTCACAGAAGAGACATTTTCTTGAGAGAACAGAGACTTGTGTGATTGATGCCGTTCTCTCACCTATTATGAACGAGTATTTAGATAACATTATCCAGGTTCTAAGTGATGTTAACTTGCTCATCATGGCGAGTTCAGGTGGATTGGTGAAAAAACAGTCATTTCACCCCAAAGATAGCTTACTAAGTGGGCCTGCTGGAGGTGTTGTCGCTGCTCGTGCAATAGGAAAGCAGTGTCTGGAAGAAAAAATGATCGCTTTCGACATGGGAGGCACTAGCACGGATGTCACACGCATTGACTCCCATACCTATCTTAAGTCGCAATTAAAAATTAATAACCATCGTTTGGTGGCACCTGTTCAACCTATTGAGACAATAGCGGCCGGTGGTGGCTCAATATGTTATTTTAAAAATCAAAAAATCCATGTAGGTCCAGAAAGTGCCTCTGCCAAACCTGGTCCTGCTTGTTATGGATATGGTGGTCCTTTAACGGTCACAGATGTCAATTTGCTCTTAGGCCGCCTTTATCCACCATTACTTCGTTTCCCCATGTCTCTTAAATCTGCTAAAGAGCAGTTCAATAAATTCAAAGAAGTACTTGTAGAAAGCACGGGGACGCTTCCCGAGGATGACGAAACTTTGTCAGGCTTAGTAAGTCTTGCGAATGAGCACATGGCAGGAGCGATTCGCTCTGTTTCCGTTCGAGAAGGTTATGATCCCGCTGATTATGCTTTGCTCGTTTTTGGTGGCGCCGGTGGTCAGCACGCCTGCAGTGTAGCTCAGAAATTAGGCATTCAAAAGATACTCGTCCCCAAGGATGCCGGGCTGCTCAGTGCCATAGGACTAGAAAGCGCTAGGGTAGAGCGTATAGAAACAATGCATACCTATGAGCTACTAGACAAGCTTCTACCTACACTAGATGCGAAGAAACAGGAGCTGATTGATAGAGGTAGAGCAAAGTTGTCCCGAGAAGGCATGGAGGAACATCAGATAATGGTTCAAAGCGCTATTTGTAACCTGAGGCTCGAAGGGCAGGAGTCCACATTGCCTGTAGCTGTCACAGACAGCTTTGCTGAACTTCCAAGACATTTCTCTGATATATATCAAAATACTTTTGGCTATGAACCACGACTTGATCCATTGGAACTGGTATCACTAGAAGTGACCTTGTGTTCTATTCCCATAAAGCAAAGACAGGAAAATTTTGATATAGCTGAGACCAATCATTTTGAACCTGTTGCCTACACAGAAGTATGCTTTGATTCAGGTCGACAACCCGCACCTATCTACAACCGCCAACAAATCCTTTCAGGTGAAAAACTTTCAGGTCCGGCCATCATTGTGGATGCGTTTAGCACACTTTTGGTAGAGCCTGGTTGGCACGCCACTTCTGGTTCAGAAGGAACCCTCAAGCTCGAAGCATATGATACTGATAAATTCCACATGCCAGACCAAAACGAAATAATCATGCTAGAGATTGTTTCAGAGAGATTAGGTCATCTAGTGGAAGAAATGGGGCTCCAACTTCGTCGCACAGCGACATCCACGAATATCAAAGAGCGTTTGGATTTTTCGTGTGCACTTCTTGATTCTATGGGTTATTTGATCGTTAATGCTCCTCATGTCCCCGTGCATCTCGGGGCGCTTGGGATTTGCATGCGGCGAGTTTTAGAGGAGGTGATTTTTAAACCTGGAGATATGATCATTACGAATCACCCGGGCTACGGGGGATCTCACTTGCCAGACGTTACCGTGATTTCTCCAATCTTTGGTAGTCATAACAAGTTGTTGGGATTTTTGGCAAACCGCGCACATCATGCAGAGATAGGAGGCCTTCATCCTGGATCACTTTCCCCGGAAGCGCGGTGCTTACAAGAAGAGGGTGTGATGATTCCTCCAGTCTATTTATTTCAAGAGGGTGTTTCAAAACTAGATGATTTAGAGAAATTGCTCCGTGATGCCCCCCATCCCAGTCGGGCTGTAGAAGATAATCTAGCTGACATCAATGCGCAGATTGCCGCAAATCGAAGAGGTCTGAAGTCGATGAATGAGTTATTAGAACAGTTTGGAGAAAGTGTTCTCCTTAAACATATGGATCAATTGCTCCAGCGCGCTGATCGAGCATTACGTGAATGCCTAAGGAATATTCCCGACAGAGTCTATGAGGACTCAAGGATCTTAGTAGATGATTTAAAACTACAGATCAAAATCAAGAAAGAGGCTGAGACCATTCATTTTGATTTTACTGGCTCGAGCCCTCCGCATTCAGGCAATTTAAATGCTACCTCCGCCATTGTTCAGAGCACTATCATCTATTTTCTTCGCCTGCTCGTTCAGGAAAATATTCCTTTGAATGAAGGATTATTGCGAGCAACCCAATTGATTCTGCCTTGCTCATTTCTCAGCCCTGATTTTTCTGCCGACGCAGTGCCTGCAGTCAGCGCCGGTAATGTGGAAGTCAGTCAACAGCTTATAAACTGTCTGCTCACCGCTATGAAATTCTCAGCCGCTAGTCAAGGCACTATGAACAACCTAACGTTTGGCAATAACCAGTTTAGTTATTATGAAACGATTGGTGGTGGAGCTGGTGGAAGTCATCAAGGACCAGGCGCACATGGCTTACAAACTCATATGACCAATACGGCCATTACTGACCCAGAAATCCTAGAGTCACGTTTCCCCATTCGTTTAGAGCAATACGCTCTTAGAACCCATTCGGGCGGTTCTGGAAAATTTCCTGGAGGGGAGGGTGTCATTCGCCATTTTACCTTCTTAGAACCTTTAGCTGTTTCCATTTTATCCCACGACCGTGATCTGGCTCCAAAAGGCATAGGAGGGAGTGACGGAAAAAAGGGTGCACAGATCTTGATAACAAAAAGCGGTTCCGTTAGTCAATTGCCCTCATTTGCTTTCCGCCAAGTCAACGCGCATGACCAACTGGTCATTAAAACCCCTGGTGGTGGTGGCTACGGAATATAAAACAACGCTCTTTCTGTTTAGGTTTATGCATGCCGCGTCTTTAATGGTCATTAGTCTTACGGGGTTTTAATTTTTTTACATCACGTATGGCTGTTTCGTCTATAACTCAGCATGGCATAAATAGTGCTTCCTTTATCGACATGGAAATTAAAAAAATACACGATAAATTGCCTATAAAAATGAAACTATTCAATCATACCTTTCTAGCTGCATTAGCCTTAATCATCATGACAGTCACTTTGCATGCTGAAGACAAAAAACTAGTCGTAGGACATGACCTTTGGATAGGTTATTCAGGCGCTTTTGTGGCTGATGCCAAAGGTTTTTTCAAAGAGGCTGGTCTAGATGTTGAATTTAAGCAATTCCCAGGCCCGGGGGATACATTGCCCGCGCTTATTTCGGGCAAGTTGGATATTGGACTTACAACATTGCATAACCTAGCTTTAGCCAGTCTTGGTCAAAAAAAGCCCCTCACCTCAATCTATTTATTAGACACTTCAAACGGTGCTGACGCTATTGTCGCAAAGGAAAGTATTAAGTCCGTCAAGGACTTAAAAGGTAAAAAAGTGGCTGCCACTGATGGAGAGATTAATCATATGATGCTTATCGCTGCACTAGATAAACACGGTATGACTCAGGACGATATTGAGTTCGTTAATATGAATGCAGATGATGCAGGTGGAGCTTTTGTTGCTGGGAAACTCGATGCTGCCGTCACATGGGAACCTTGGGTAACTAAAGCAAAATCTGCAGGAGGAAATGTCATTTTCACAAGTGCAGATATTCCTGACACTATTTTAGATTCCGTAGCAGTGACTCCTGAGGTTATGAAGAGCAAAAAAGCCGAGCTGGAGGCCTTTCTAGCTGCCATAGATAAGGGTGTTGCTTATCTAAGAAAAAACGAAAAGGAATCCGCAGAGATTATTGGCAAAGTCTTAGATACCCCCGCGCCTGACATTATTAATATGTTAGCGACAGATAAGATCTATGATATGAAAGAAAACAAAGAGCTGCATGCCTCAGGTAAAGCAAAGGCCTCGCTCGATAAAGTAACCTCCTTCTTAATCAACAAAAAATTAATTAAAGATGCAGAAGGTGCAGAAGCACTATTGACTGATAGCTTTGTTAAGTAATCCGTCGTTCCTATGAATGAAGAGGTGTGGATGAAAGAAGCGTTAAATGAGGCCCAAAAGGGCCTCATTTGCGGAGAACCACCCTTTGGGTGTTTGGTGGTTTCTCCCGCAGGAGACATTGTGGTACGTAGCCATGATAGAGTTATTTCCGACGGAGACATGTCAAGTCATGCAGAGACTATAGCGGTTCGAGAAACCTGTCGTATCGAAGGCACTTGCCAATTAGCTGGCTATCAGCTCGTCACAACGGTAGAGCCTTGTGCCATGTGCTTCACAACCGCCTGGCTAAACGGAATCACACGTATTGTCTATGGGGCAACCATGCAGGAGATCTATGAAATGACAGGTGGACAGCAGCGTGAGATGCCAATTCCTGTTGAGGAGATGAACAAAAGAAGCGGAAATACCGTTGAACTAGTCAGCGGGATACGACGCGAAGAATGTATCGGCATCTTTCAAGCTTATCAATTTCCTCCAAGCTTGAAGTGACGATACGACATTAATAAGGCTCCAATCTCAGCGACAGTTGCCAGATGACCCCAGATACCGCCTTCCACTTCCACCATCTGTTCACAGACGGTGCGGATTGTTCGGTCAAATGTAGAAATGGCATCCTGAATGTAGTAGCAAATAAAGCCATTCTCTGTCGCACTGCGCAACGTAGTGTGGACACAGACATCTGCTGTGACTCCGGCCATCAGAATTTCTTTAACTCTGAGAGCCTGAAGCTGCGTCAGCAAATCTGTATTTCTAAATGCACAATAACCAGCTTTATCGATAACCAGCTCGCCGCTACTCGGGTAAAGTGCTTCAATATGATCGTGCCCTGGCTCGTCACGAATCAACAGGCGCCCCAATGGTCCTTGGCTACCGATTTCGCAACCACCGCGCTGGCTTCTAGCCAGCTTTGCCGGATGGCAGTCGGAAAGGTCAGGAGCATAGCCCTCACGGGTATGAATAATAGGAATGTCGACTTGGCGAGCCATGGTGATAAGCTCAACTGCTGCAGGAAGGATTTCTTGAACCCAGTCCACGCCACCATGTTGATCAGCGTATCCTCCTTGTCCGCAAAAATCTTTTTGAAAATCGATCATCAAGAGAACGGGAGCATGGAGGAGTGGCAGCTTGCGGTCCATCAATTCGGGAAGTTAAGTTCGTGGGTATGAAAGTCAAACCAAAACATGACCGTTTATTAGAATGGTGGCACTCCATTTGGACGTTGCGACGGGATATACCTTGGCAACTATCCCTTCTGCTAACCTGTCTCTCCTTCTTCTTAGTCTTTCTTTGGTATATTTGGAAAAGTGAGTCGGCAGTAGGAAACGTCTCGCAGTCCACCTTCTTTCCAACAATTTCTGAAATCCTAGAGGGCGTGGTCACCATTTTTACAGATGAGGATAGGAAAGTATGGATAGATATGGGAGTGAGTATTAGACGTGTCTTTACAGGATTTCTTTTGGCGGCAGTTATTGCGATTCCAGCAGGGATCTACATGGGGGCATATCGCATTTGGGAGGCCCTTCTTCAGCCTATGGTAGAATTCATACGTTATTTTCCAGTTCCCGCTCTTATCCCCTTGCTAGTCGCTGCGTACGGGGTGGACGAAGAATCGAAAGTTATTCTTATTTTTATTGGGACATTTTTTCAGCTGATTCTTATGGTGAGTGATGAAGTTCGTCGTGTCTCTCAAGAGCTCGTTAAAGTTGCTTACACCATGGGGGCTAATTCTATGGAAGTGCTTTTTAAAGTCTTATTGCCATCCGCTCTGCCCGGGGTTTTCGATGCGTTGCGTCTCTGTCATGGTTGGGCCTGGACTTATGTGGTCGTTGCGGAAATGATCGCTACGAATGAGGGCCTGGGTATTCGCATTATGAAATTTGCTCGATTCGTGCAGATGCCCAAAGTGATTTGCTATCTATTGATTCTTGGCATCATTGGGCTAGCCTTGGATCTTCTTTTCCGTTATCTCAATCAAAAGCTATTTCACTGGGCTAAGTCATGAAGTTAGAAGTGCGCCAAGTTAGTAAAATATATCAAGGACACAAACAGTCGGTAGTTGCCTTAGAGAGCTCCTCCCTCATGATAGAAAGTGGTGAATTTGTCTGTTTTCTTGGACCATCCGGTTGCGGCAAATCGACATTGTTGTCTGTAATAGGAGGCTTAGAGAATCCTACGACTGGGCAAGTGATACTAGGTGGGGAATCTGTACTCGGCCCAACACCAGAAATAGGAATGGTATTCCAGAAGTACACGCTATTCCCCTGGATGACCGTCTTACAAAACGCTTCATTTGGAAAAAGGCTGCAATGTAATGGTGCCAGGGGACAATTGGAGAATGACCGACCTCGAAACATTATGAAAAGAGCAGAAAAGCTACTCGAGATGGTAGGGCTTGCAGAATTTCAGAATGCCTATACCAAAGAACTCTCCGGAGGAATGCAGCAGCGGACTGCTATTGCGCGTGCTTTAGCCAATCGCCCAAAAGTCCTACTCATGGATGAGCCATTCGGTGCCCTGGATTCGCAGACAAGAGAAGAAATGCAAGAAATGCTGCTCCTACTCAGTAGGGTTGAAAAAACGACGGTAATTTTTGTGACCCATGATGTGGAAGAAGCCGTTTTCCTAGGAGACCGCGTCTTTGTTTTTTCGCCCCGGCCAGGTAAAATTATTCGAGAGGAAAAGATTCCTTTTGACAAAGATAGAAAACCGGAGTTGAAGCTATCTGCTCCTTTCTTAACTCTCAAGAGAAGTCTTCTCCATGAGCTACGAAGATCTCAGCCTCCCTCCTTTGACCGAAATAAGCTACTCGAAGCCGTTGAAGCAGATCATTAAATAGGCATTACCTGCGAGTATATTTTTCCTAGATAGAGTAGTGCGATTCGTTTCTAACTCGATGTAGTTCCATGACAGATTGCTGACCTTATTCGCTTTCCGCCAAGTCAAAGCACAGACCCTATTGGTCACCCAACCCGAATGATGGCATAGAGACTAAAAAATCTGCGTAAGATCTTGGCCGCGAGAAGAAGCATAGAGTTTCTTTGAGCTACTACCTTTGGACATATCTTCACCAACTCTCTTCTACTTGAGGGCTCAAGCTTTTATGCCTCTCGTTCCTCATTCATTTCAGCATGCGGGTTAGAACTCCTGTCCGTGGTAGCGATCTATTGGGTTTGTGAATGAAATAATTTGATTTATCTTTAAACATTATGGCCATCGACTCCTTCTTTAAAGATCTCATAAAATCACCTTCTGCCCAAGGCGCTCTAGGTGGTGTCGCGTCCGGGGCTGTTGTCTCGATGCTGATGAATAAAAAAGCTCGTAAGAAGCTTGGAAAAACTATGATGACAGTCGGCGGCACAGCTGCAGTGGCCGGACTCGGCTACTACGCTTACCAAAAATGGCAATCTAATAAATCATCTAGTCTTACTCCTACTCCGGAACCTACCCAAGCCAGTCCAGCTCAGTTATCCCAGCCGATTGAGCATCAAGCACCTCCTCCCTCCTTAGAACCAGGTCTTCAAGTAAAAATCGTGCTTGCCATGATAGCAGCGGCTTCCGCAGACGGTTCCATTGACCGAGAGGAGATGAACAACTTGTTCCAATCAATGAATAGTGCTGAGCTAGGCCCTGAGGAAAAATCGCACCTGACCGCTACTTTAAATAATCCTCCAACCGCACAAGATATTGCAACCTTAGCGACATCGCCTGAAATTGGAGTAGAGCTTTACGCAGCATCGCTTGCGGCTATTGATCTGGATTCGCCGGCCGAAGATTTCTATCTACACCATCTCGCTAAGATGCTCGCACTTGATGAAGATCTCGTTGCTCAGCTTCATACGGACGCTAAAAATGTTTAATGAGGATGTGCGTACTTAGTTGATATTCGTATTTAACCCTGAGTCGAACATGATTTAAATCTTCGCTGCTTATACTTTATATGACAACAGTATGGTATAATTGGAGATAGTTAAAATGATTTGTATCACCCCCTTTACTGTTTGCATGAGGCAATACCTCTGGAATTCAACCCAGCAAAAACAATCGATAGACTTCAAGTCTTTCAATCCAGGTGTGAATGTAGATAATAGCAGATTAACTGCTCGAATCCCTAACTCCGCTAAATCATTATTATAAATTTCTTTAAAATAAGGAACCATATACGTGCGCAAAATACTGGACTGGCTAGCTGAGAACCAAAATAGCAATTGGTATGGAGACAAGGAATTATGGGAAGACCCTCTGGGTAATGACCCAAAACTTTGCAAGACCTCATGCAATATTACCCCAACTCGTATTAACTATATATGGTTTTATGAAACCGAGGAACAGCACGGCTCCTTACAGTTTTCTGATACATCAGCTACCTGGGGAGATACTTGGCACCAATCTAAACCGGTAGAATGCCTTTACCTGCAAAAGTCACAGGGGCTATTTGCCGTAGAGTGTTGCTATGCGGATGCAACTGGGGCTAGTTGGGGATGGAGAATCAACATGTCACAAAGACCAGGCGATACTCTAGTCTTACAAATGACAAATATTGCTCCTTGGGGAGAAGAGGCTAGAGCAGTTAGAATGATATTAAAGGCTAACCCTTAACCCATTTTGTCTTTCTTTAAGCGCCTAGGCTTATTACTTAACCTGCCAATGTCTTATATTATGCTCACATCTTTCCAGAAAGACTTCTCTTTTACATGTTGGCCACCATTTGATTTTCAATCCGCTTCATTTGAGACCAGAGAGTAGCTCTGGATAGAATAGTTTTGTGCATTTTCTAATGAATAGGCTAAAGCATCTCATCTAACCTATCATTCTCTGGTTTCACCGGTCAAAGCCTCAAGAGATCTGTGCCGCATCTTTGCTGATTAGATCCATATCGATATCTAGGGATCAATCCGGCGGAAAATCTATGAATACTTTCATCTTCTGTATAACTCGCTTGCACTGAGGCATGATAAAAGTGGATGTCTCAGTTTAATCCAACAAACTCTAGTTATTTAGCTCAACTGCGAGAAAAGCAGAATCCACGAGCAAGTATCCGTAAGGTCATAGCTCAAGCAGGCTCTATGTTTCTTGAGGCCAAGATCTTGCAAGCAGCTTTAAGTCTTTATCACATCATTCGGATGAAACATCTGCTACTCGTTGGGCAGTTCTGCATCTGTCGGACTATGAATATGATCCTTGGCTTTGGGAGACTGCATCACACGTGCCATGCACCAGCCTAGAAAACATGTTGTTCCGCCTACCGCAGAAATCATAATCAACCAACCTAGCCAACTCATATCTGCACCTCTTCATGACGTTTCTGACTATTCCACCTTCTTACCGACTGTGCAATGAGCAATAAGAACAGAGTGATCACGATGAAGATAAACGCGATAGAAATAGTGGCTACAGTATTGGGAAAAATTTCTGCCTTTAGGCCTTGCCAACCGGCCTTTAATAGAGGACTCACAATCTTACCCCAGATCCAATAGACATAAATCACAATGAGAAATACGGGTGTCACATATTTGAGTATAAACTTCATAAAACTGGGAATAGTGAGTTCGCCACCCTCATGGAGCTCCTTGAAACCCTTCTCAATCCCAAATACCCAACCAAAGAGAACTACCTGGATAGTCGCTAGCGTATAAATACACATGGTTCCTACCCAGGTATCAATCGTATCTAAGGCCAGAGCATCTTTACTAAACCACATAATGAAAGCAGTCCCAATGAGAGTGATGAACCCAAGCATAGCCACGGAACCTTTTCGATTCAGTCCCAAGCCTTCTTCTAAGAAAGCAATCGCCGGCTGGAGCATGGAAAGGGAACTCGTGACCGCTGCTAAAAATAGTAAAAAGAAAAAGATAAAGCCAAAGAGACGTCCTCCTGGCATTGTTTCAAAAACCTCTGGCAAAGCCATAAAGCCCAATCCAAAAGTACTACCCTTGACTTCATTGGTTGCAGCTGCTCCCAGAAATATAAAAGCCGCAGGAATAATGATCATGCCCCCTAGAGCAACTTCACAGAACTCGTTACCCGCTACAGCTGTAGTAGAACTCAATGCGATGTCATCTTTCTTCTTGAGGTAACTTGAATATGTAATGATCACCCCAAAACCTACGGATAGGGAAAAGAAAATCTGTCCCGCAGCTTGTATCCACATTTCATGGTTCAACAAAGAATCCATGAACCCAACTTCTGATTTCAATGGATCCCACATGAAAGCTAAAGCCTGAATGACACTTCGGTCAGGATGGCTGGGATCAGGCGTTCCTAAGGTCAAGACACGTATCAGCAGAATGATTGCACATAAAATAAGCAACGGCATTGCCCAAGAACAAAACCACTCGATCCCTTTTTGAAGTCCCCTGTAAATGAGAATGAAATTAAAAACCACACAAAATAGAAGACACCCCAAAGTCATGTTAATAGTTGTAAATAAAGAGCCGTCTCCAATGATCCCTGTATATTCTTGAAAAAATGACGAATACTTTCCCTCATCATCGCCTATGGTATCAAAGGTGCCCATAAGATAGTGAAGTGCGTAGCCCAAGCACCAGGATTCGATGAAGACATAATACATGTAAATCATGACCGGGACGATAAGCCCCAAAACTGCCAAATAAGGAGCCGATTTATGATTCCAAATGACACGAAAGATGCCGGGCGCTGAATGAAAACCCCGTATGCCCCCGTGTCTTCCCATAGCCCACTCTGCCCAAGCAATTGGCAAACCAACTAACAGCAGCGACAAAAGATAGGGTACCATAAAGGCTGCAGTGTTATACTGCGAGGCCAACCCAGGGAAGCGAAGAAAGTTACCTAGACCTACCGCACTACCTGTCACGGCTAAAATCACACCTACCCGAGTGCCCCATCCTTCATAATTACGTTTATCAGCCACTATACGATTGATAGAGGATGAAGCCACTTCTTGCCAATCCTCTTTTTTTCGTGCTAATAACTTGAGAGCATGGCGATTACTTATCAAAGAACCTTAAAGAAAGAGGCCTCCCTAGTTGGCACCTCACTACATACTGGAAAAAAAGTTAATATCACGATTAGACCGGCGCCAGCTGATACTGGGATTATTTTCAGGCGCAAGGATATACCCGATGAACCCACTGTGGTGGCACATGTTGATCACATCAACCAGGTAGAACGAGCCACGACGCTAAGTGTAGGAGGAGTCAAGATCCATACCGTCGAGCATTTACTCTCTGCTTGCCGGGGGCTTCAGGTAGATAATGTTTTTATCGACATAGATTCTAGTGAGCCCCCTATTGGCGACGGTAGCTCAGAACCCTTTGTGCTTCTCATTGAGAAAGCAGGAACTACTGAACTTGAAGTGCCCAGGAACTATTTCGAAATACGCAACCCTATTCACGTTTCCGACAAAAATGGCGGGTATATCTCGATCTTTCCGCATAACGGATTCCGTATTTCCTGCACAAACGCCAACCACAAAGGAATTTTCACGCAATATAAAAGTCTTGATATCACGCCACAGAGCTACAAGGAAGAATTATGCCGTGCCCGAACCTTTGTATTCTATGAGGAAGTCGAGCCACTCATGGAAAAGGGGCTTATCAAGGGAGGAAGTCTAGAGAATGCGGTAGTGATCCGGGAAAAAAGTATTCTCAGTAAAGACCCCTTGCGTTATGAGGATGAGTTCGTTCGGCACAAAATCTTAGACATCATAGGGGATATCAGTCTCTTTCCCATACCTATTAAAGGGCACATCATGGCTGCCAAGCCCAGTCACAAACTAAATGCTCAGTTTACAGCACTACTTGCCCAGGAATATAAGAATTACCTTGCCACCCTAATGCCTGAAACACATATACCTGTGGGCGAGAGCGCTCTGGATGTCGAGCAAGTAATGAAAATCCTACCGCATCGCTACCCTTTCCTCATGGTGGACAGAGTTCTAAAATTTGAGGGAGATTCCAAGGCAGTAGGGCTAAAAACCGTCACCATTAACGAACCATATTTTCAGGGACATTTTCCTCAAATGCCTGTCATGCCTGGTGTTTTACAGATTGAAGCCATGGCGCAAGTCTCTAGTATCCTACTATTGCGTAAAGCGGAGAATGCTGGAAAAATAGGATTTTTTATGAGTGCGGATAAAATAAAATTTAGAAAAATGGTTAAGCCAGGAGATGTGTTAATCATTTATGTAGAGCTTACCAAATTTAGGGGTAAAATAGGCAAAGCGGTAGGAAAGTGCACAGTAAATGACGAGCTGGTATCTGAGGCCGAGCTCATGTTTGCTATTCAATAAAAACATGGAAAATCCATACTCCACAACCACGCTTGAATCCACGGCAAAAAATGATAAGGACTCAACAGTAAGGGACCCACGCCCCGTGTCGTTTCACTCTACAGCCATTATATCTCCCAAAGCACAAGTCGATCCAAGCTGCATAATAGGTCCATATTGTGTCATAGGGCCAGAGGTTAACCTAGCTCCAGGCAACGAATTAATCAGCCATGTAACCCTCCAAGGGCCTTCTACCATTGGCCCTAATAACACTTTTCACCCCTATGCTTCTGTCGGTAGCCGAACTCAAGATCTAAAATACCGTGGTGAGCCCACCTACCTAGAGATTGGAGAAGGTAATACCTTCCGAGAGAGCTGCACTATTAACCGTGGCACTGGGGCTGGAGAAAAGACTATCATAGGTAATCACAACCATTTTCTCGCTTATGCTCACGTAGCTCACAATTGCCAGGTAGGGGACCATTGCGTCTTTTCTAATAACGGCACGCTGGCCGGTCACGTGATCGTTGGTGATTATGCAGTAATCGGCGGACTCAGCGCGGTGCATCAGTTTTGTAGAGTCGGGGAGCATGCCATGATAGGTGGATGCGCTAAAATTGTTCAGGATGTGCCTCCTTTCCTAGTTGCTGATGGCAACCCAGCAGATATTCGAGCTGTTAACATCGTCGGACTGCAAAGACGGGGTTATACAGAAGAAGTCATCCGGGACCTTAAGGCTGCCCATAAAACTCTTTACAACCGGGAACTAAATACCTCCCAAGCTTTAGAAGAGCTGGAGAGGGAACTCAGTCATGTGAAGGAAGTTCACCATTTAGTTGAGTTCGTGCGCAACTCCCAACGAGGCGTCATTCGTTAAAGCCGGAAGCATGTGCCGATTTTCTCGGCGCCACGCTCTTTCCCCTGTCTACCGAGACATTCTCTAATTAATAGGGCAGCAGTGCCTAATCCAATTTCTCATTCTTTTTCTTTCACCCACGAAAGCCTCTAATGATCTCTGTAATGCTTTGGTGCTTGGCTCCGTGTTGATTCAGGGAACCAGGAACCAATCCTGCCAAAGACTTCAATCCCCGGATAGCCCAACTGAACGGAAGTATGACAAAAATGCTCTAGATATTCATATCTTATAAATTATTGTTGAAATAATATAATTTTTAGCCAACTATTATGCGTTGAAACGTTTGCTTATATATCATATAGTGCGATTGTGTTTATTTGATATAGATGTATTAATCTAACAAGGAAAGATATCTATGAAGAAAGAATTAAATAAATGGCGAACTAGCTATTCGATACAACAACTACTTACTCATGTGCCCTGCCTTGTGTTAGTTTTATCATTAAACTTGATAGCTCTGCCAGTACAGGCGCAGACCATCTCCGTAAAGGGAGAACTCAGGCGCTGGCACAAGATTACCTTGGAGCTTGATGGCCCTTCGACCACTGAAACAGCATCCCCTAACCCATTTATGGATTATCGAATGTTGGTTATTTTCACTCACACTGCTAGCGGCTTGAGTTATACGGTTCCTGGTTACTTTGCAGCAGACGGAAATGCAGCGAACACCTCTGCTACTAGTGGCAGCAAATGGCATGCTCATCTTTCACCAGATGATGTTGGTCAATGGGTTTATGAAGTTCGTTTTAGACAAGGGACAGATGTAGCCGTTGCCTCAGGAGTTGATGCTGGTAATGCTGTAGCTAAATACAATGGTCTTAGCGGCTCTTTCAGAATTAAAGAAACAAATAAGAGTGGAAGCGATTTCCGAGGCCGAGGACGTCTTAATTATGTGAATAAACATTACCTGCAGTTTGCAGGCAGCGGGAAATACTTTATCAAGTCTGGAGCTGATTCTCCCGAAAATCTGTTGGCTTATAATGATTTTGATGACACTCCCAACGATCCCAAAATCAACTCCAATCTGCGCAAGTCATGGGCCCCACACGCTCAAGACTACGATGCAACCGATGCATCGGACTACACATGGACAGACCCAAATACGGGTGAACTCCAAGGAACGGAGCTACTGGGAGCACTTCGCTACTTAAGTGAGATGGAAGGTCTAAATTCTTTTTCTTTTCTTACTTTTAATTTAGACGGAGATGATGACAACGTATTTCCCCATCTATTAAGAAGAGACGTGGCAGCCTATGAATCAATCCCTGACGATCCGGTAGAAGATGCGGGCGGAGAGTTGCCCACAACTGGGCGCTGGGCCAATAAGAAAAAAGGTGTGTACCATGATCGCTTCGATGTGTCCAAGATGGCTCAGTGGGAAAAGATCATGTCTTATGCAGACAAAAAGGGCATGTTCATGGACATTAAAACCCAAGAAACGGAGAATGATCGAAAGATGGATGGCGGAGACTTAGGTCGTGAAAGAAAGCTCTACTACCGTGAATTGATCGCTCGCTTTGGCCATCACTTAGGTTTGCAATGGAATCTTGGTGAGGAAAATGATTTATTTCGCGAGTTAGATGACCCAGGCCAAACTCGCGTAAAAGCATACACGCAATACTTCAAGGATAATGATCCTTACAATCACCTTGTCAGCATACATTCTTACCCCAACAAGAGATCAAAGGATCCGGTGTATAAACCTCTCCTAGGCAATCAATCAGAATTGACCGGTGCAGCCCTACAGACAGGCAAAGCGGATTTTTCAGACGTCTTTGACGATGTTAAAAACTGGATAGACCAATCTAGCAAGGCTGAAAGGCCTTGGGTCGTTTTTTGTGACGAGCCTGGCGATGCTAGTGAAGCATTAAGACCTGACGTAAATCCAGGAAACTCGCACGAGAATGGCCGCAAGAATGTTATCTGGGGTTCCATTATGGCAGGAGGAGCAGGCGCTAATTTTTATTTTGGTTATGAATATGAAGAATCTGATCTGACCTGCCAGGACTGGCGCAGCCGTGATAATTTTTGGGATTACTGCCGCTATATGCTGCAATTTTTTGAAAACTATGACATCCCCCTGCAAGATATGAGTAATGATAATTCCCTAACCAGTCACTCAAAAAGTTGGTGCCTAGCCAAAACGGGTGACACGTACCTAATTTACCTGAAAAACGGTGGCTCTACTTCCATCAACCTATCGGATGTCAACGGAACTTATAATGTCAATTGGTATGACCCACGCAATGGAGGAGCATTGCAACAGACTTCTACTGCGCAAGTCAACGGCGGTGGAAATCGCAACCTGGGAAGAGCTCCCAACAGCACTAACCAAGATTGGGTTATCCTTATTCAAAATTCTGCCATCTCAACAAATAACCTACCCTCGGTTGCCTTTAGCGAGGCCTCTAGTCTTACTCTTGATGAGGGATATACAAACATTTTCATCGAAGCAGAAGCTTCTGACTCTGACGGTATCATAACTAATGTTCAACTTTACCTGGATGGAGATTTGATCCGAGTGGACAGAAAATCAAAATACAGGTGGAATCAGAATAATAGTCCCGGGTTGCTTGAGCTGGCTGCTGGCAGCTATGTATTAACCCTAATCGCAGAGGATGATGATCAAGCAACCAGCATAGCAACCGCGACACTAACCGTTATGGGGTCCGCAGGCAACATGCCACCTACTGTTGATTTTAATAAGAATTCAACCCTTATGCTCACGAAAGGTTACAGCGAGATTCTTATCCGAGCTAATGCATCAGATTCAGATGGAAGCGTTGATTATGTTCAATTATATATCAACCAAAATTTTGTCGGGGAGGACAATACAGGACCTTACAAATGGACTCAGAATACAAATCCCGAATGGCTACTTGGTCTAGCCGCAGGCACATATGATTTGACACTCGTTGTAGGTGATGATCAAGGTTCTACGGCTCAGGAAGTTGCCACTCTGACCGTCGAGTCGGAACAAGGAGGGGCGAGCGAGCCCATCCTTTATGAAGCAGAGGGCCCCGAAGTAACTACCTCTGAACCCCTGTTAAATAATGCAACAGGCTTCAGTGGAACAGGCTTTATTGATTTTTATGGAAAAGGTTTTATCGAATGGACGGTTCTTGCAAGTGAGAACCTTGCCGCAGATATCCGTTGGCGTTATTCCCTTAGATCTGGAAACAGGCCACTCAGGGTTCTGGTCAATTCACTGGAGGTTAGCCCTAGTTTAGATTTCCCAGCTACAGGAAGTAGGAGCACTTGGAGTGAGACACCAGCCTTAGCAGTCAACCTCCTTTCTGGAAGTAATACGATCAGAATAGAGGATACAGGCTCAAGTGGGCCAAATATTGATTACCTTAGGGTCCTCACTCTAGGTGAGCCCATTGACCTGCCCAACGATTTGACCATGACCTTAGAGGATGATGTTTTTACTGAAGACGGCCAAGCCATTAATGATAATTCCATAAGGCTAGAAAACAGTAGCCGTGCTAGAGTTGCATATCTCAAATTTAATATTGGTGGCTTAACTGGCCCTCCAGCATCAGCCATTCTCCAACTCGAGATCATAGACAGCGGGAATGGTACTATCCGAGCTTTCCTTGGTGAAGACACTTCGTGGAGCGAAGAAAATCTAGGAGGATTAAAGTCCTCTCCGCCTTTGGCCGTTAGTGAAATCACTTCTATCAACGGCCCTTACATCATGGGAAATATCCTGGCATTAGACGTAACGAATGCCATCTCAGGAAATGGCGATGTGACCCTTATCCTAACTCAAGATCCTACTAGCTCTAGCAATGACGTTGGCTTTGCCTCAAAAGAAGGCTCTTCTTCTGGTGTGCAAGCGCCGAAGTTAGTCATCATCCAATAAACGTCCTCATTGAAATAAAGAAGCTCCGCTTTTTTGCACAGCGGAGCCTCTGCTTTAAAGTCAGACCATATTATAGAGACTTGGTTACCCGCGTACTTCACGACAAGGTACCTCTTGCTTTAGAAGTCCCTTTGTTAGCACTTACCCTATGACTCACCCCTAAATTAAGACAGTGTCTCAAAAGTTGAACGAGCTGAGTGTATGCTTGAGCTCCAAGAGCTCTAAGCTAAACCATCCAGTTGAGTTTATCGCTGAAGATTACTTGTCTTATGATCTCCAATTCATTTCACCCTCAGCTTGGCAAATGCCTCAGCAGTGGCACCATCATTGTCTACAACGATGAATTTTAATTGGTATGTTCCTACTGGCAAGCCAAGTAGTCTAGCACCATTATTACCATTCCAAAAGTACTCGCGTTCATTCTGTTCTCCGACGAAGAGTCCATCTATATAAAGCCTCACGGCCGTTATTTGACCATCCGAGTCAGAAGCTTTTGCTTTGATCTCTAAATCCGTGGGCTTGTAGGGCTTTTTTACCCTTAGCTTTGATGAGCCTGCAAAGGAAACCATTGGGGGCTGGTTGACTGCGTTGACATTAAGTTTGACTAATGCCTCTGCTAAAGCGCCTTCATTATCAGTGGCCATAAGTTTCAACTCATAAGTTCCTTCCGGCAAACCTCGTAGTGCAAGGTTACTCTGATTCCACCTGTATGCTTTTTGTGTCTGTTTGCCCAGTGATTCTCCATCTAAAAAGAGTTCCACATAGCTGATACTCCCATCAGGATCACTAGCTTTTGCCTCTATGTTAATCAAACTATACCCTTCATCTATTTCTAGGTCAGAGGAAGCTCTCTTAAAAGAAACGATTGGGAGTTCATTTCCTGTTGGATTTACGACAGCTAACTCTATGGGCAACTGAGTTTCAATGGTATCATTAGCATCGTCCCAACTAAAAACAATGGCTGCTGTGTAGGCTCCGGAAGTGAGACTTGCAGCATCCAGAGTAAGCGTTATTTCTTGAATACCCCCTCGCCGAATCTTTCCCTTGAAAGAGGACAAGTCGATCCATTCTGATACACTACTTGTAGTGGAACCGAACGGCGCTATGGAGGCATTCCAAGTCAGTCTCTTCGATCCTTTATTATCCAATGTGATTACCTGGCTACTTTGATCCCCAAGATTTAAAGTGGCTGCGATAGTGGATGGGGTAATTTCCAAATCTGCTTTTTGAAGAGAGAAGTTAACACCGCTCTTGTTGGGGGGCACTCTTAAAGAGCGTGATGCACTTTGAATAAATCCATCAGCATATACGATTATCGAATACTTTCCCTTGGTGAGATCAAGGGAATAAGTTCCATCAGCCAGAGTGGTTGTCGATCCGCTACTAGGGCCAGAATATTCAACAACTGCACCTGATATAGGTGTTGCGTTTTCTGTAGCGATAACTTTTCCTTTGATGAAGAACGTGGGCTGCTCACCTATGTTGGATAAAGAGTTGTAAGCATTGAGACGTCCTCCAGTAACGGTCACACCATCCAGATCTGGAAGAGGATCAACATGATCCATGACTAGAGCTTTCACTTGATCGTAAGGCATATCAGGAGCAACTGATAGTATAAGAGCACAAACCCCTGTGACATGAGGCGTAGCCATTGATGTTCCGCTTTTATAGCCATAGTCATTATCAGGTTCTGTGCTATAGATGCTTGAGCCAGGCGCCCCTAAATCTACACTCTTTGCACCATAGTTAGAAAACGATGATCGATTATCATATCTATCTGTCGCAGCTACAGAGATGATATTATCCAGGTCAAAACTTGCTGGGTAAATCGGAAATGTATCATTATCATTGTTGTCGTTACCTGCTGCAGCCACAAATAGAATGCCGAGCGCTTGAGCTTCTTGAATAGCGCTCTTGATAAAGCCAGATCCAAAAACAGTAAGCCATGAGTTCGAAGTTAAATCCACATTCATTAAATTAGAATAGCTGATACAGTCTGTGGCATCTGAAAGAGGTCCTACATTTTGTGAATTAAGAAACTTTAATGCCATTAGTGAAACATCCCAACAAACACCTGTTACTCCTCGATTATTATCCCCAACAGCCCCTATGGTACCGGCACAATGGGTTCCATGGCTTTCGTCATCAAAAGGATCAGCGTCATCATTATAAAAATCCCACCCATAAACGTCATCAATGAATCCATTACCATCGTCGTCTATACCATTTTTCGGTATTTCTCCTGGATTCCGCCACATGTTATCCGACAAATCCGGATGGTTATAATCAATCCCTGAATCAATCACACCTACCACCACATTTTTACTACCCGTCGCCATTTCCCATGCTTCTGGAGCGTCGATATCTGCATCCACCATCCCTCCAGTCTGTCCCGTGTTGTTTAGACCCCAGAGTTCTGCGTAGTTAAGGTCGTCAGGAGTAGCAGTTGAGTGAACAAGATAATCTGCCTCAGCAATGACTATTTCTTGCTGTTTATTGGGATCTAAGGCACCAAGTAGCCGATCTTGAGAATCGAGACTTGGATTGATGTCTCCTACCAAATAGCTATTGGGGGTAAACATCTTTCTACGAATTTGATATCCGTGTTCGGCGGCCATATGTCGCACCTCCGCTTCTTTTAATCTAGGATCGACTTGGACTATAATATGATCCGCTACAGAAGCCCACTCAGCTAAAACAACTTCCGTCCCTTGCTCTACTGTTTGCTCTACTTTAATCAGTGGGTATTTAAAGGTAGTCTGGTACAGTAAGGACCTTTTGATTTGTGGGGAGTGCGGATCTTGTTCCTCACGGCTTTGTATGAGTGTGGCATTATGGATCATTCTTTGTAATGCAGGTTCTTGAATGGGAGTGATCGAGGAATGCGCAGTCTGTCTTGGCATCTGACGGACGTCCTTAACTTTAGAAGACGACGATAAACTTGTAACGAGATCTTCTTTCACGATTTTTAGATTACTTTTAGTAGAACTTTGCTTACTGTTTATAAAGGTATTCAAGGCCAGTAATACGAAGAGTGTCACCAAAAAGACAATGACATATAAAGATACGTTCGGTTTTTTCATCTGTAATTTATCTAAAAATATATGTTAGAAGTTTTAAGCATTAGTATAGAATGCTGGAGCTGTAAGACATATGACAACTTTAAATCTTATGCGAAACATCTTGTTGCACTCAAGCTTTTAGGCATCTCTATAAATTTCTAATCCATTGTTTTGGTTGACAGATAGGATACGAAGTTCCCAGATCAAATGGCGACCGTATTAAATTGGCCAATGGGATGATGAGATTAATTTCAGGCAAGGAACAGAAGTGGCCGTTAATTCTCATCAGAATGCGGGGATCGCTGTGGATCTTTATGACAGCCTTAGCGGCTCCTTCGCGGTTCAAGAAACGGATAAAAGCGGGCCTGATTTTCAAGGGAAAGGACGCCTTACCTATGCTAACAAGGATTTCTTACAGTTGTCAGGCAGCAGAAAATACTTCATCATATCCGGAGCCGATGCAGCGGAAAACCTTTTAGCCTAGGATGATTTTGAAGACCCTCTCAATGACCCCGAAGTTACCCCCATCTTGTGCAAGTCGTGGGCTTTCCATGCCAGAGACTACAATGCCACAGACGCATCAGCCTACACTTGGACAGATCCTAATAGAGATGAACTGCAAGCAACAGAGTTACTGCGAGTACTTCGCTAATTAAGTGAGATTCAAGGCCTTAATTCCTTTTCCTTTCTCACCTTTAATCTAAATGCTGAGGATGACCATGTATTTCCTCATTTATTAAAGAGTGACGTAGCTGGCTATGAGTCCCTCGAAGACGATCCTATAGAATATGCAGGGGGAGAGTTGATCGCCCGCTTTGGTCACCACTTGGGCCTGCAATGGAATCTGCGTGAGGAAAATGACACACACCGTAGAAACGAATTAAATCATAAAGCTCAAGTCCGTGTGAAAACCTATGCACAATACTTTAATGATCACGCCCCTTACAGCCACCTTTTCACTATACGCTCTTACGCGAGCAGGAGAGAGAGGAACACTGTCTATAAACCACTCCTAGGCGATAAATCGCTTTTGACTGGCACTTCTATTCAGACAAACATGGCGGACTTTTCCAACGTCTTTGAGGAAATCAGTCTGCTAAGTCCGGAAAACGTTGGGTCGTTTATTGCAACGAGCCAGGGATAAGCACTCGAGAGATTTCAGAGATACTAAAAGTATCCGCTAGCATGCTGGTGATGTTATTATTTGCGATAACCTCTCTAGTCATAAGTCCAAAGCAGCTAAAGAGTTTATCGAACACATGGCGGCCTCCATACGGTTTCTTCCAGCCTGTAGCCCAGATCTTAAGCTCATTCAAATGGTTTTCTCTAAACCTGAAGCTTACTTGAGAAAAATGACAGCCAGTAGTTTTGATCGCCTCACTCTAGCTACCAGAATAGCTATGGATTCTTTTACTCCAGATCAGTGCTCCAACTTTTTTACAAAGGCTTATTATATCGCATATTAAACAGACAATGCTCTAGACTCTAAAAACTTGATGCTCATATGGACATGGTGGATGTATCACAGCTTCTGGGATGGAGTTACCAGAGATGGCCCAAGGCTTCAAGACTGCTTAAGGTCTTGGTCAATAGAGTGGAAGTTATTCTTGGTCTAAACTTCCCTGCTACCGGTGGTAGGGGCAGCTTGGGACGAAACCGAAGCATTAACTCTCGACCTCTTATCTGGAGATAACTGCATCAGAATTAGGATATTGGCTTTGGCAGAGTGAATATCCTCAATTCGTAGTCATCAAAGAAACGGGAGACCCTCCTGTCGATTTGGCCGTAAACCTAGAAGATGATGCGGTTCAATAAGTAGATGGCTTCCTAGCATGGGCTTGTGCAACACTGATGTACTTAATAGCCCATTGACTTATACGGCTCTGCTCTGCTTCTGTTAGTTCGCGAATGATGGCCGCAGGACTGCCATAAACTAGGGAACCGGGAGGAATCTTCATTCCTTTAGTAACAAGAGTGTTAGCTCCTATGATAGATCGAGCGCCGATTTCAGCGCGATCCAAAATAGTGGAACCCATGCCAATTAAACATTCATTACCTATTGTGCAGGCATGTATAATAGCAGAATGCCCTACGGTGGTATAATCCCCTATTTCTACGCCTATATCATCCGCTAAATGAACTACTGTCCCATCTTGGACATTACTCCCCTCTCCAATGACAATGGATTGGATATCAGCACGCAGGACAGAATGATACCAAATACTCGAGTCCTTTTTGAGAGTGACGTCTCCCATAATCGAAGCATTTTGAGCAATAAATGCAGCATCTCTTAGCTTGGGTTCTTGTCCTAAAAATTTTTCGAGCCGTTCCTCAATAGTCATCTCCACCAATCTCTAGCGCACCCTTCTCGAGATCAATCATAAAGTGTTCTTTTTCTTTTCCTGCAACCGTCAAATAAAGTTCTGTCGCATTGGCTTTTACGTTTAATTCACGCGTCCCCACTCTCCCAACCTTGCTAATTTCTAGCAACCAAGCCATCCTTACTGGTCTACGAATCTTTGTTTGATAAACTGCAGTAGGACAGGGAACTCTCTTATTATAGCTATGGCTCCACCAACCTTGGATTTCCGGTTTCTCCTGTCCACTCACTATCTTCAGATCCCATACGAATGAGCTATTAGGGCTAATTCTCAGGTTAGATTTTTTTGGGTCACTTGTTGATACACTGTCATTATTGATTAATAATTTTGCTCCTGGCTCAAAATGCCAAAAGGCTTCTAACTCATGGCCTCCCCAAGCGATAACTTCGTCAACGACTATGAGATATTGGTCTGCGTAGCGAATGACAGCTCTTCTATGTTTAACATCCTCCAAGTGTTCAAACCCCACTTCGCCCAAGGCAAAGTCCACTTGGCCCTGATTCAAACCTACCTGAGCTGCGTCGTGCACTGGAGCTTCTCGAACTCTTAACCCCAACCGTTGTTTCTTACCGTTGATCCGTATGGTGTTATGGCTTTCCGTTCCGAGAAAATAATGCCTCCACTTATCCCACCTGTAGTAATAGCGCCCGGTATCCACTAAAAAATTCCTTCCATTTGCGGACAATGATAAATGCAGCTTGTCATAATGATTATGAGCCAGGCCACTTGGCCCAATATCAAAAAAAGCCCACAATTGCCCTTCGCTCCAATCACTGCGCATAACTACATGCCCGGCCCAAGGAAAATATCTTGATCCTATTTTTTCTGTATCGAGCAACTTGCCTTGCTTACCGTGTGTTAAGACATACAGCCAATCTTGGCGGTTGTAGTTCTTAGCTGCATGGAGACCAAATTTTACATTATATTCTGTATCCGCATCATTATTAAGCGGCCCATGGCCATCTGGCTTAGTGATCCAGACCAAATACTCCCACATCTTTTCCAAGGTCTTTTCATAATGCTCCGACAATTCCACTTCCCCCCAGCGAGCCATTTCTGAAAGCCTCTCAAAACTAAGTAGTGTGGTAACCTGGTAATGATTAGATAACTCCTTCTGTGCTCCATCTGGATATACCTGTGGCTCTAACTCATCTAGAACAGCAGCAAAGGCATATTCTATCCACAATCTACTTTCTTTAAACTCCGGCCAAAAAATACCGCATTTGGCCAATGCCAACATCTCTACCAAAACGTGATTACCCGTTTTGGCATGATGATTCTGACAGACGTAAGCATGCTCGGGTATGCTGCTTAGGACCAGTATCTTGGCCACATCCGAAACATCATTAGATTGCAGCATTCCATAAAATACCTTAGGCCAGTACTCGGTTATTCTTCTGCCTGCCTCCATGGCCCGCCACTGAGCCGAACCGGTTTTCTTGGCGGGTACTGGATTGTTCAATATCCAATCCGTTACGAGGTCGCTGTATTTATTAGCATACTTAGCATCTCCTGTTGCTTCGTAGGCTACATAAAGAGAGTCAAAGTAATAATGCCTGTTGAGAAAAACAGCCCATTCAATGTCATTCTTGGGCCCATAGCCCCACCAGTCCAAGCCACCGTGAGGCATACGTTCGACTTTTGCGCTCAGACCTTGGAGGGTGAAGTAATCCTCCAACACCTCATCAGCCTCGCGGATTTTTTTCTCCGGATGGTCCTTTTCAACGGAGAATCGCCCTACCCATTTTGACCCTTGATAATAGTTCAGAAGCGCCTGGCATGCTTGCTCATAGTCTTGTTCCTGCACCAACTTAGCCACCGCTTCAAAATGCTCTTTTTCTAAATCTAAGGCAGAGAAGAGTTTCTTAATTCGGGGTTTCTGCCGCTCAACCAGCTCCGTCAGATCTTGGTAGCTACACGCTGAGTCGAACGCATGACAGACCAGAAAGATAATGAACAGCCACTTCATCACCCGGCTAGTTTAGCAGCAAGTGATTTACTGAGCAAATAGGCGCATAGGCCTATAATCAAGGCCGCAATAGGATCGACCATCCTCAGCAGCATAAAATCAAAAAGATAAATAGGATCAAAATCAGCAGCATATTCAGCTCCCCGGGTAATCAATAACCACAGACCTACCATCAGAAACCCTAGTGCCAAGAGACGAACGCCTACCAGAGCAACAGCATAGGAAGTTTTACTATCATCCATATCACAGACAAACTAACAAAGGTATTTAACGAAACCAGCTCTTTTCACTTCCCAAAACTCTTAGTCTTTTTACAATTCTAAGCGATGAAAAAGGTTGCGGTTATTTTATCTGGATGTGGCGTCTACGATGGTGCTGAAATTAATGAATCTGTGCTTACTCTACTCGCATTGGATAAAGCAAATGCTGAGGTCACTTGCGCTGCACCTAATATAAAGCAACATCATGTCATGAATCACTTTAGTGGAGAGGAATGCCCAAACGAAAGCCGAAACGTCCTATTTGAATCCGCCCGCATTGCTCGAGGCAATATCAAAAACCTCGCAGAGATAAAGCCAGAAAGCTTTGATGCTGTTATTCTACCTGGCGGTTTCGGTGCAGCAAAAAACCTCTCTAGCTTTGCCACGCAAGGTGCTTCTATGACGGTCGATGAAACGGTTACAGAATTTCTCACTAAGGCTCAAACCCTTGGTAAACCTTTGGGCTTTGCCTGCATCGCCCCAGCTATTGCCGCTAAACTTTTTGGCGATAAAAAAATCGTCTTCACCATTGGCAATGACCCCGAGACTGCAGAGCCTTTGGGAAGCTTTGGTGGCTGCCACAAAGATACACCCGTAGAAGATGTGGTCATCGACAAGAACTTAAAAATCGTTACCACTCCTGCCTACATGCTGGCTGAGCGCATCAGCCAAGCTGAAAGGGGTATTTCAAAGTTAGTTGATGCAGTCTTAGCTCTAACGTATTAGTTGTTTACGTTCATTGTGCAGAAGCCCATTTCAAAAAAATTTAAGCTCAATGTTGCTCTCTGAACGTGTTTTGATTACCCTATCAGCTCGATACCATTGGTAGATCTAACTAATTTTAGGAATACGACCTCACGGACAACGCCGATAGGTAGAGAGAACCTAAGTGTAGTATAGCAACGGAGATCTTTTTTATTTAGAGTGATTAGTAACGAATAGAGATATCTGGTATGACTAAGAATTTTTTAACACTAACCGTGGTCTTCATCGCCTCACTGGGAACCAGTGACCTTAATGCTGCAGACAAAATTAAGGTTCTGATTGCCGACGGACCTCAAAAAGCCCACAAATATCAAGATACTACTCCTGTATTAAAAAAAGCACTTGAGAAAATCCCTCTCTTTGAAGTAGCTCATTCACGTTCCTCAAAGGAAAGTTGCGCCGATGGCAGTTACATGCCGGATTTCAGTAGGTATGACGTGGTAGTGATGAACGAAGGATTTGGTGCTGCTGATTGGCCCAAAGCCACTCAAAAGTCTTTCGAAGACTATATGGCCAATGGCGGAGGCATGGTTTCCTATCATGCCGCCAACAACTGCTGGCCGAGTTGGGAAGAATACAATAAGATGACGGGGGTTGGTGGATGGGACGGTCGCAATGAAAAGAGTGGGCCATATCTGTACATAGATTCCCAAGGCGAAGTCATTCGAGACAATTCAAAGGGTATAGCAGGAGCCCACGGACCGCAGCATAAATTCGAAATTGTTATTAGGGAAAAGGAACATCCTATCATGAAAGACCTTCCACCCACTTTTATGCACGGCCCGGATGAACTCTATGACAAGTTGCGAGGGCCTGCTGAGAATATTACCATTTTGGCTTCGGCGTTCTCTTCAAAAGAGAAAAAGGGGACGGGCCGCCATGAGCCAGTCTTCATGACTATTACATATGGCAAAGGAAGAGTATTTCATACTATCTTGGGTCATCATGTAAAACAGATCAAGAAAGGTAGCTTTGTGACCACCTTTCAGCGCGGCACGGAATGGGCAGCAACTGGTCAAGTAACTATTTCAGTTCCCAGCAACTTTCCCAATCAGAAGTTTTAGGAGCACCTATTTGGCCATACTGTATTTATTGGTGGATTAAGGTTGTTGGAAAAATAGGTTTGCTTCAGATTTAGTGTGTAAGGAAAATCCTGACCAGCGCTTGTTTTAGTTTAGCATGGAACTATGACCTAAACGAATTATATTAGTAGCATCGTTTTTATCCACTTATGACTGGATAGTATTTCACAAAAATATATTCTTTCGTGTCTATGACCGCATCGATGCCGCACCAAAGCAAATGAACACATTTTTAAGCAGGCAGTTTAAGACAGTCACCGCGGCGAAAGATAAACGATGCCAGATCATGATGCATAGAATTTTTAACGTTTTTTGCATGACTGGGTTTGTTTGCTCGCTACTCCTATTTTCATTCCCGCGTGGGGTTGCCCTGACTACGGATAAATTAAATGCTAGTATGGACCACTTTTTAGAGTCTTTACATGAAACTCAGCAGAAGCAAGCCGTCTTCGAATTCAAATCAAAAGAGCGTTTGAATTGGCATTATTTTCCAAGGGACAGAGCAGGAGTTCCGCTAAGTTCTCTAAGTGTTTCTCAAAAAGAGACATTTAGGGAACTTCTATCTCTGCTTCTTAGTGTCAAAGGTCAAAGGGTCGTAGATCAGGTTATCGCTATGGAAAACATCCTCTATCAAAAGGCTCTCCAAGATGGCGATGACGCAGAACGCCGAGACCCTGGAAAATATTACATCTCATTATTTCGAGAATCTAATAATAAAGACATTATCGGTGTGCGTTTTGAAGGTCATCATTTGTCTATCAATCTAAGTCTCGTCCAAGGCGGGATATCCACCACCCCTCTTTTCTTAGGAACAGATCCCGCGAAAGTGTCCGGCGGAGAATTAGATGGGTTAGAGGCATTACGTCCTATTGTTAATCGAGCACAAAATATCTTAGAAACTTTAACCGAAGACCAACTAAGGCAGACCATTGTTGGTAGAGCTCCTCGTGAAATTCTAACCCGTGCTCAACAGACTATCCAAAGACCTAAGCCGAGAGGTATCAACATCATGACATGCTCTAGTAAAACTCAATCTGCTTTCTGGGAACTCATTACTTGGTATGCAGAGGTCTACCACCCTACTATCTCGAATACGAAAATTACGGAGATGAAAGCATCTTCTGATGACACCTTATTTTTTAGTTGGTCTGGGGACCCGGACGCAAAGGCCCCCCACTATTTTAGCTGCCAAGGAGATGATTGGCTCATTGAATACGTTAATTCTCAAGCTAGTGCCAACCACGTCCACACCGTTTGGCGAGATACCAGTAATGACTTTGGACGTGATTTATTAAGCGAACAAATCAGCACCTCCCACTGATGAGATATTTTTTTCAAAGCCTTCATAACAAGTTACGCATCAAGATGACCGCAACTGTTCATGTGTAATCAAAGACAATGAAATATTCACAAACTCATCCCATTACACAAGGCGAGAATTCTAATGAAATTCTTGCCTATACCCCAGCATGGCTTTCTTTAGAAAAAGATAACCTACCTTTACGCGAGCCGTTCTAGTAAGTTTAGTTCTGATTATTGGATAGAAGTGCCTATTCCTCTACCAAGTATATTTCTTAATGACGATGCAGATGTCTCTTATAGTTTGCCAAAGTCCTTATATCATACAGAAAATAATAAGCTGGATGGTCTTAAGAGTTCATTTATTACTCCGGATATTTGGCATATGGTTCGCTTGCATGACCTATTCATGCGGTTATGCCAAGGATACATGGATCACATTATTCAATGGAGTTGATCTGGCTGGTTGGAAACCTAACGTACATCCAAAATCCTGGGCTGTGGAGGAGGGCGCCATCAAGGCCCAAGCAACTAATAAATACTCCCATCTATTTTATGTAGGCCATTCTAAAACGGATTCATACAGAACATTTGATGATTTCATCCTTGAATTAGAAGTGCGAACAGGCCCTTCTGCTAATGGCGGTATTTATTTCCATACAGATTTTGATGCCAGAGGACAACGTCATGCTCTGACCAAAGGCTACGAATTACAGATCAACTCAAGTGAGCTGGAAAAACGGAAAACTGGAAGTCTTTACAAAGTGGTAGACTTAGACCAATCACCAGTTGATGAAACTTCGTGGTTTAAAGTCCGCCTTACCGTAAAAGGTAAACGAATCACCATTGAAATTAATAATCAAGTGGTTGTTGACTATTTAGAGCCTGCTGAGATTCAAAGAGAACGAAAGCTTTTAGACAAGGGTGGCGCTATTGCGCTCCAAGCTCATGACCCAGAC
Source organism: Verrucomicrobiota bacterium (assembly GCA_039192515.1). Lineage (NCBI taxonomy): Bacteria > Pseudomonadati > Verrucomicrobiota > Verrucomicrobiota bacterium. The sequence goes on from JBCCXA010000001.1 coordinate 96,120, forward strand.
AGTGTGGTATATTACAGAAAAATTCGCATCAAAGAGTTATGATAGAATGGGTCACACATAACATTAATCACCGGTATGCCATTTTCTCTGAGGGTTGTCAGCCCATAAACTGCTAACCGCTAGTAGTAGCAAGATTAGTGTAGCGGTTATATAGACCCCCTGATAGGAACCTAGCCAACGCTCATATTCAGCAAAGAGGAGCGGCCCAAGAGCGCTGCCTATAACCGTTGTGAGCATGAACACGCCATTTATAGCCCCAAGATGTTTCCTGCCAAAAAATCTTGCCCAGACCACTCCTGCTACCACTCCAAAAAGGCCACCTGAAATACCAAGACCAAGAACTAGCACCACTTCACCTATTAGCTGATGATGAGGAATAGTTAATAAGCCTGCATTACCCAACATACAACTTAGTATCATGACTACTAGGATCCTTTTCATTCGCAACTTATCTGCCCATTGGCCGAAAGTGAGATTTGCCAGCACTGACACTATAGCTATGGGTATAAATAATTCCGCTATTCTTCCTTCTTCTAACCCTAGCTGATTACCTACAGAGATCATATGGAATGTGAAGCCGGTATGATACAATCCCCAAAAACCTAGCGACAGATTAAAGACCCAAAACGAATACGTTGCCATGGCTTCACTTCGAGTGAGATCACGCACCATTTTTAAATCATCATGATTAAGCTTGGCTCTAAGATGCACGGTCTCTTTTTCACTGAGGCCATCCATCCTCAGTCCGCAAGATTCGGGAGTTTCTCTAAAAAAGGCCCATGCTATAAGAACGGTTCCTAACAGGACGAAGCATGCTAAAGCAAAATAGGCCCCAAGCCATCCTTCTTTGCGAATCAATTGGGTCAAGAGCCAGGGCGCCATACCAAAGCCTAGGGTACTGATCGCCAAACCTAAGCCGTAAACAAGCCCTCTACGTAAGTCAAACCAACGACTAAGCATGGTTCGACAACAGATCGTTAGAACTCCTTGGCCTAAAAAACGAATGGCAAAAAAGCAAAGGGTTATTAGGGCCCATGAAATCCAGGTTCGGTAGTTGTAATTTAGAAAATAAGCTATCGTGCCTAGTATCAGCTCTAACTGGCTGCAAATAAGGAGAGTAAAAGCAAAAAGAATTCCTGCAGCTACCATACTTGGCCTTACACCATATTGGTCAATTTTAGTTCCTACCCAGGGCAACGTAAGTCCACTTGCACACGTGCCAAAAAAGTAGGCCCAACTTAGCTGTTGGCTATTCAAACTAAGATTAAACATCAACTCTTCTTTAAATGGACCAACTCCCATAGTCTGTCCAGGGATACTCAGAATCATACCCATCATGGCCGCCACCATGATTACCCATCCATAGAAACATGGACTCTTAGAAGGAGAAAACGGCACCTCTGCATTAAATAGCCATCGAAGAACTTTTATCATTATGTGGAAAAGACTAATCTTATGATTCTGTTAAAGCGACTCTGAAGCTTTTTCAGGTTTTAACCCGAATGCTGCCCTAGCGGCTTACAGATCTTACCCATCTCTCGTTCAACTCTTATAACATAATCGGGGTTAAATTGGCAAAAGATCTGCTTGAGTAAACTTATGATAACAAACCCACTACCGCTTATGACCGCCTTAGATTTTAAAGGACTTATTGAGCATCCTTACTTTATTCAACACCCAATCACTCAAAAGATAGTGATTATTTTGATTATTATACTTGCTGGTTTTTTGCTTAATCTGTTGGTACAGAACTGGTTAACATTTACATTGGATAAATTTAGGATCTCGACTTTGCCGCTCAAGCCTATTCAGACGATTATACGCTGGATAGTTATCTTCTTAGTGGCAGCTGTGATTGTAAATTCGATTACTAATGTAGACCTCATCACCCTAGTAACTGGCGCCTTAGCAATGGTAGCCATTGGGTTTGTAGCGTCTTGGAGTGTGATCAGCCACTTTTTCTGTGCCATATTGCTCATGATCCTCAAGCCGTTTGACATAGGAGATACCATCACCATAGTTGGAGAGGGGTTATCGGGACGAGTCGTTGACTTAACCTTACTATACACTTCTTTGAGGGTAGATGAACACACAATCCATCAAGTCCCTAATAGCCTATTTTTTCAAAGATGCATTACTAGAAAAAGGGAGGTTAAAGCTGACGTAACACTCGAGGAGCAGTTTATTAAAGACGAGCCACAAGAATAGCTCATAAACCCAGTGAAGTAATTATTACTAATTTCCCTAGTTTCTAGTTTTAAAATAAATCTTTTCTTGCTGTAGAAAAATGGCTATTAGACGATATATTATATTAATATGAGACAATCTCCAGTATGCCTGCTATTATTTCTCTTGAATATCCCTTTATGCGCACAAGATCATTTAGTATTACCACTTACACAAACGAATCCCGTCACTGCTAAGCATCTACCGGCTGAGATCCTAGTGACAGAGCAACTCATACGAGATGTAGCTCGTCAGACAGATGCACATCCAGATTTGGTTAAGGTAATACTCCATCAGCTATCAGGAGGAACCGATACACTAAATACGGCCAAGATGCAAAGTATGGCTAAAGAATTTCAAAGAAATGGTGTCCTCAGTAAGGATAGCCTAGCGGGAATGGACACAGCCTCTATTGTGAATTTGATGGGGTCTACTGGCTACAAAACACCTGCAGCCCCCTTAGGAAACCGCTCTATGGTGCCGGCTAACGGCCAACAGCCATTGGGAGCAGTGCTGAATCGATTACTTGGAACTCAAGGAAATCTTCCCCCCCCAAAGCTTGGATCTCTACTAAATACCAATCCAAAGGCGGCTACAGCTAAAACAAATAGTATGTCGGCTTCTCACACAAGTAAACACTCCGCTATCGCTCATCTGCTTAAAGAGCAAAAGGCTAAAGAGGGTGCATCGGCTAAAGATAATTCTATAGAAGACAACTAGGACTATCTGGTTTTACTTTTTTTGTAAGATCATAACAAAAGCTTTTTGCTCTGTTCTATTTTTCCGTATATTACACACTTATGTATACCTATCCTAAGGTTTACGATGTCATAGTCGTGGGCGCGGGACATGCAGGCTGTGAAGCAGCACTGGCATCTGCGCGCATGGGATGCTCCACGCTTATACTTACAATGAATCTCGACACGACGGCTCAGATGAGTTGCAACCCTGCTATCGGTGGATTAGCTAAAGGACATATAGTTAGAGAAATAGACGCTCTTGGAGGCGAGATGGGGTTGAACACAGATGCCACAGGAATCCAATTCCGGATGTTGAACACTAAGAAAGGCCCCAGTGTAAGAGCACCTAGAGCGCAATGCGACAAGAAGGCTTATCAATTTCGCATGAAGGATACGCTAGAAAAACAAGCGAACCTAGACATCCAGCAAGGGATGATAACTGACCTAGAAGTAACTCATGACATGGTGCGAGCTGTCATCACCAACATGGGTATTCGATACCAAGCCACCTGCGTTATCATTACTACTGGGACATTTCTTAAGGCTCTGATGCATGTAGGCTTGCAAAATGCCAGGGGGGGGCGAATGGGTGATGGATCTAGCAACTTTTCCGATTGTTTATCGCGTTTAGGATTTCAAGTGGAACGCCTCAAGACTGGAACCCCTCCACGTATCAATGCCAAGTCCATTGATTTCTCAAAGTGCCAGAAACAGGATGGAGATTCCCCCCCTCCTCGTTTTAGCTTCTTAAGACACAAACTTAAGAAACTATCGCACGAAATATTCACACTCAATCATTGGAAAGACGGTCTGTTCCACGTAGAACAAGTCCCATGTTGGGTTACATACACAACCCATAAGACTACTTCTGTCATTAACAAAAACTTGGATAAGTCCCCTTTATATTGTGGTATTATAGAGGGCATAGGCCCAAGATATTGTCCTTCCCTAGAAGATAAAATTGTTCGATTCGCCGAGAAAGAAAGGCATCAAGTATTTTTAGAACCAGAGGGTCTACACACTCAAGAGTACTATGTTAATGGTTGCTCTACTAGTCTGCCTGCGGAAGTCCAACTTGAATTTATCAGATCTATTCCGGGCTTAGAACATGCGGAGCTTCTTAGAATGGGTTATGCGGTAGAGTATGATTTCTGCCCGCCTACTCAGCTTCATTCTACCCTTGAAACGAAAAATGTGAGAGGTCTCTATTTTGCTGGACAATTAAATGGCACCTCGGGCTATGAAGAAGCTGCGGCTCAGGGTCTGATGGCAGGCATCAATGCGAGTCTTTCTCTAACTGGGAAAAAGCCTTTTGTCTTGCAGCGCCATGAAGCCTATATAGGAGTGCTCATTGATGACCTGGTAACCAAGGGAACCAAAGAACCCTATCGAATGTTTACTTCTCGCGCGGAATACAGGATACTGCTTAGGCAAGATAATGCTGATCAACGACTCACTCCATTAGGACACGAGGTTGGGCTTGCCAGCTCTGATAGGCTCAAGGATGTGCAGGATAAAATTGCGCAAGTAGACGCCCTGAGAAATAGACTCCAGAATGAGCGAGTGAATGGTAAAAGTCTGGAGCAATGGCTGAAAGCTCCTGATTTTAGTTGGAACGATCTGCCTGAGCTTTTTTTATCTGAGTCCGATGAAATTGCAAATCTCGTCCAGACAAATATCAAATATGAAGGTTACTTGGACAGAGAAATCAATCTTATTCATCGAACAAAGCATCTGGAAAACTCTGAGATTCCTGGTTGGCTTGATTATGATAAAATAGAAGGGCTAAAAAGTGAAGCGCGCCATAAGCTGAAAGAAATAAGGCCCCGGACCTTTGGTCAGGCCTCACGTATCTCAGGGATCAATCCCCCTGATCTATCGCTCATTGCCATTTGGGTAAAAAGAGGAAAAGCAGCGCTATACAAACAATAAGCCTAGTGCTATATCTTATAAGAAATAAGTTCCGTATAAGGTATAGTTAGAGCCTTTTATTTATTGTCTTGTGAGAATATGTCTGTTTCTGGAAGTTGTTCGCTATTACCGGATGTTCTTCATTCTAACTAATCATTATTGGATGCTCTATCCACAGGTTATTTTCTAGATAAATAGCTGATATGAATTGACTTACTTCATTTAGCCTGGCTTATTAACACTCTTATTAAGAAGACATTCTTTACTTAGTTAATTATATATAAGTATCAAAGATAAAAGATGAAAGTAGTCGTTCAGAGAGATTTATTATTAGCAGCCTTGCAGACTGTTCAAAATATTGTTAGCACTAGAACCTCCCTTCCAGTTTTAGCTAATGTTCTTATAAAAGCGGAAGACGGATTAATTAACCTGTCTACCACGGACTTAGATACAGGCATAAGGACACAGGTTGAAGCAAACATAAGCAAGGCAGGATCCATTACATTGCCCGCCAGGAGGCTCTTTAGCATCATCAGGGAATTATCCTCTCCTGATGTAACAATAGATGTAGATAGCAAGCTGAGTGCTTCTATTGAAGCGGGTAATACATTCTTTAAAATCATGGGACTGCCCGAGGAGGATTTTCCACCATTTCCCAAGACAGAGGGAGCTCAGGCATTTCTTATAGAACAACGATTATTCCGGGAGATGCTTAGGAAAACCTCCTATGCTATGTCTACAGATGAAAGCCGCTACGTGCTCAATGGGGCTCTCTTGAGCTTTAAAGGAAATAAATTAACTGTGGTATCCACAGACGGCCGCCGCTTAGCGCTAGTCGATCACGAGATGGAAATTCCCAATGGAAGCGAAATAGATGTCATCTTACCGACAAAAGCAGTAAATGAGCTCATGCGCATTTTGAGTGAAGAAGGAGATTTAGATATTGCTCTTTCGGAGAATCAAGTAGCATTTACGGTAGGGGATACGTTTTTAGTTTCCAAACTTATTGAGGGCAATTATCCCAACTACAAACAAGTCATTCCTTCAGATACCAAGGAAAGAATCACATTAGAACGAGAATTATTACTTGGTTGTGTGAAAAGAGTCGCATTGCTTTCATCGGACAAATCTAACTCAGTAAAGCTTACATTTGGAGACAACAGCTTGGAGATTTCAGCCAATACTCCGGATGTTGGTGAGGCCCGTGAAACACTCTCTATTAAATATTCAGGCAAGCAATTTTCCATTGCCTTTAACCCAAATTATCTAACAGACCCGCTACGTGTTCTTCATGCTGAAGAAATCTTTTTCGACTTCACGGACGAGTTAAGTCCTGGGGTGATTAGATATACAAGCCCATTCCTGTATGTTCTCATGCCTATGAGATCAGCCTGAGCATAAACAAGAATCAGAATACCATATAAGGGGATAGGAAAATAGGCCGTAAATACAGCTTACCTACCATATTAGTGTTTCTGTTTATTGTCTATTCCGGATAGGGATTCAAGATCCTGCCCAGATCTTTGAGTCTTACGGGTATAAAGCTGGTCTAAAAACGCTTTATGTTGAGTTTGTCCCGCATCATTTTAACCTGATGGCTAAATTCAGGATTCTTGGCTAGATTCTCATGCATATGCGGGTCGCTGTCTAGATTATATAGCTCATTAACTTCAGGACTGTCCCACTCGGAATAGCGCCACCTTTGATATTTTACAGAACGGGCGATGATGTCCTTTTTGTTGGCTCTTCTCCTCACTACTGTGAGAGCAGTATCATCCGTTTCTAAGGCAGGATTTTGAATGATGGGCATAAGACTCTGTCCTTGTAAATGGGTGGGAATAGGTAAACCGGCTAAGTCACACAAAGTAGGAAATATATCGACCAGCTCAACATTCGAGAAGTTCTGACTACCAGCTTGTGTCAACCCGGGAGCAAAGATGGATAATGGGACACGTGTGCATTCCTCCCAAAGCGTTACCTTTCCGTACTGAAAATGTTCTCCCATGTGAAATCCGTGATCACTATGAAAGACAACTATGGTATTCTTATCCAAGCTATTTCGTTTAAGAGCATTTAATACTAAGCCTACCTGTGCGTCGGCAAAGGAAACACATGCATGGTAAGCCTGTATCCATTTTGCGCGTTTCTCTCGATCATCAACGCCTTTCTTCATCTGAAATGCCTTGTGTCGCCCTGTGTCGGCTATGGCAGGAATATCATTCCAGTCATTTTCTGGGACATCCTCAAATTTCAAAGTATCAGTAGGATACATCTCGAAATATTTCTTTGGAGTGTAGAATGGTACGTGGGGTCTAGTGATACCTACCGCGAGCATAAATGGGCTGCCTCCCCAAGCCTTATCGTCGATCCATTTCACGGCCCGTCGAGCATTTCGTCCATCCTTATGATATTCTGCTCCTAGTTCTGAGCCAGCGACTTGAACTACAACTTTATTAGATATCATGTTCTTCTTGATATAGTTGTTGAGTGCCTTATTTTCTTTTGGGCCATCTGGTTGGCCATGTTCCGCGATATATGCGCGCGTAAGTTTTGTCCTTTGGAAGTCTACAGCGTCTTCGTGCTTGATATGCTTATAAGTGGAACGACCTATGTCTATTAAATGATCTTCTGCATGAAATATCTTACCAACTCCTCCTGTCCAGTAACCATTATTTTTGAAATACTCGAGGTAGGTTACTGAATGGGGAAGTGCTTGTCTAAAGTGGATATTGTTACTTAATGCACCACTACTTTCTGGGTAAAGCCCAGAGAGAAAAGAGGCACGGGATGGACCACAAACCGGGTACTGACAGTAGGCTTGTTGGAATCTTATACCACTCTTAGACACACTATCAATATGGGGTGTCTGGATGTGATCAAAGCCAAAGCTTCTTACACGAGCACATAAATCATCAATAACTAAAATAAGAAAATTTTTAGGATTTTGAAGCGCTGGCTTGGCGGCAGCCAAAGGATATTTTAGCAGATGAGGCGCTGCTTCCACGGAGCATTCTCCAATGATTAATTCATCGCTCCCCTTATAACGTAGGCGAAAATCCCCACCGTTACAACGATTGCTAAATAAGGCATCTGTTATTTCAACTTGGAATGTTTTCCATGTCTGGCTTCCTTCAATTAGGACCCCTCCAGCATACTTCCCTGCGCCTAATTGATTGATTTTTCCCATATTTTGATCCGATGAATCATATTCAATATTGAGGACACCGCGCCCTTGATCAAAGTATGAGAAAGAAATCAACACTTTTGGAGTATTGCCATCGGCGAAGGCAGAATCCAGGACGTCATAGCTGAGAGAAATTTGGGGTCTTTCTGGCTTAGCTGGATCGACAACAAAAGCTTTTCTCCCTGCGTGTTCCCGAATTTGATGTTTGGCTTTACCACCCTGATGAATGGACATGCCCGCACTTTGCTCTGGGCTAACGTGTATTTTACCTTTTGCGAGCAAGCCTATGGGGATGAAAAGCAGTGAAAGGAATATGGTGGTCTTGTAGTAAATTTTCATGACTAAAAAATTATAATGACCATCTCTGACCGTAAATTGAAAAAGAATACAAGATGTATTCTTTTAATGCAGATGCCCTTATGGAGGCAAAATGAGACATATAAAAGCTAGAGTCATAAGGAGAAGTGAGTGGATGAGGTTAAATCCAAGGTGCAGCCCTTGGAGAGACGCCATGATTCTTGTGGCCAAGATTTTGAGTAGATCTTTAGGTCTTTACTGCACCATTCGGTTCCCAATTTCTTCCTCGGAGGACTAAATAGATGTCTACGGATAAATTAAATGGGCGATGCGATAAACACCTGGTCTAGAAGCGGCTGAAGAAGTGTACAAAAGCCTCAAGTAGGCGAAGTTGGGATAAAATTTAGGTTTTTAGTTCTTCTATCGCATCAATCAAACCTATCTACTATCACCTATACCTTCTAGTCTCATGGCAAGAATGGCTTGATTCTTTAGTAACCGCATTTCTCTTTGCATCTCATCTGTTTTTTGTTTTTCAAGAGGCACTTGGGGACTATCTACGTAAATGAGGCCAAAGGGCAATTCTTTGGCCATTATAGGAAGTAGCATAAAAGATTTGGGCTTATTGGATTTTATCCATGAGGGTATGTGGTGAGCCAACTTGGGGTCCTCCGGATTGTCTATTATAAGATCTTTACCATTCTGTAATGTAAGTTTAGCCAAGGTCAATGGGCCTGATGCCAAAGGAAAGTTAAAACTCTCCTGCAGTGCATTGGCGTCGGGCCCGAAAGAAGCATAACCAATTAAGCGGCTTCTATCTTTGCTTATAGAACCAATGACTACATTCCTGGCCTGCATGCCCAAGAAAAGAGCCTCAGCTATGGCACCAAGTACGTCCTGTATATCTGTGTTAGGGTTGGCTAGCATTTCTGTAGAGGTCATGACACCATCTTTCAAAACACATAATTCTTCATTGATCGGATCTTTAGCCTCCTCCAACACCGGTTCCTCTGATGCAGGGCGAAGCTCAGATTTTGCGACCGCCTGGATTTTATCCCAGATGGCAACACCCATACCAGGAGAGTAAAACTTTTCCATTTTACTAACGGCTTCTTTCAGAGACTTGAAGAAATCGATATCTCCAAGTCCTTCATCCTTAGGATTAATGGCTTTGATGGCTCTCTCCATCACACTGACATCAGAGTTATTTACGATAGCTCTAGAAATTTTATGTGAGACTCGTGTGACACTTAAAAGTTTGTCGTCAAGGCCTTCCTTGTCACGTTCACTGATATGAACTGGGTCCATGTAACTGGTAATTTCAGAAGGGAGACCTAGAAATTCACCAATTTCTTTACCTAGCTGTTCTACTCTCATGCCGATCACTTGTCTGCTAGCATCATCCTCGGATATGTTATCATCATGAATTAAGCGTTGAATTTCCTCGGCTTCAAGAGGCATAAAAGTGGCCAGCAAGAGGCTTCCGAAATTAGAAAATGCTCCGGATATAAAACCAGACTCAGGCTCATCGAGCTGACTCTTTTCTGCTATTACCCGACCGAGACTGCCTGCGGTGACTGAAAGCATACCTGCATTTCTAACTATATTAGCCTGTTTACTGTTTGAAATGTCCTCCATTAGTAATACGGAATAAGCAATCGAACGAATAGGCTTCATACCTAGTATTAATATAGCTTGAGACACAGTAGAAATCCGTTTACCAGAGCGGTTATACTCGATGCTGTTCGCTATGCGTAGAGTGCGTGTTGTGAGAGCAGGGTCTTGTAAAATGACCTTCGCGAAATCGTGTATTTTAGCCTTCTCACTTTGTTGGCTTAACGTTCGTATGATTTGAACACACTGTCCAAAACTAGGGAGGGCCTCAGGACGTACCGCTTCATTCTTAATCTTCTCTATAGTAAAAAAGGCCTTCTCTTTTTCGTCAGAAGCTAGCACCCTTAAAATTTTCGGCACCGGCAAGTTATTAATGAGCTAAATTCAATGAGGTAGCAGGATCATGGAAGGGGTAAGCGTAGTTAAAAATATATTTAATGGCATCCTTCTAAATGCAATAAAAAGGAAAAGTTCTACTTTAGCTGCTCGACATACCTGGACTAGTTAGCATGATGAATGACCTACAAGTGCTAAAAGACATATATTTAGAGAACTTTAGGTGTCATCAAGAGCTTCTTGTGGAGGGATTTTCCGCAACAAACCTAATTACAGGACCAAACGGCAGTGGTAAAACGACTTTGCTAGAGGCTATCTATTTTCTTGCTCGCTGCAAGTCATTCCGCACTGGCGTAAATAAGGATTTGATTGCGAAGGGACAGCAGTATTTTGCCATAAGAGGCGATTTCGACAGCAAGTCGACCCATAGGCAAAAAGTAGTGTGGTCTTCTTCAGGAAGAGAGCTGAGCATAGATAAGGATGAGAACGTTCGTTTTAACAGGTATTGGGGGGCTAGCTTAGTCGTTGTTATCGCTAATCAAGATAAAAGGCTGGTAGATGGTCCTGCGCAAAAGCGGAGAAGTTGGGCAGATAGTCTCATGGCAACTTTAGACCAAGATTACTTGCATATACTGCAGGATGCCAGGGCGCTTCTGAAACAAAAAAGCGCGCTGCTGAAGCATAACAAGATGGATAGGTCTCTCTGGGAAATCTATACAGATAAGTTAACCGAGATCACCACAAAAATAGCTACGGGGCGGGAGCAGCTTACGCAGAGAATGTCGCCTGTTATGGAGGGGTTCTACTCGGAGTTAACTAATGGTAAAGAGAAATTGGAGATAAGTTATGAGTCAAGAGCAGAAAGCGTCTTAAACTATCCTAAAGAAAAGTTATTGCATAAAGAGATGCAAATGGCGCAACCCATTTTAGGACCGCATCGAGATGATTGGACATTTAAATTAGAGGGTGGCGATATTAGAGTCTTTGGTTCTGAAGGGCAGCAAAAGTCTACCGCCTTGGCATTAAAGTTAGCTGAGCAAAAACTGATAGAAGTTTGCACCCAAAAGAAGCCTATCGTATTGGTAGACGATGCGTTGAATGAATTAGATGACGCAAGAAAAAAAAGGTTTTGGGAGTACTTACCGAAGGAGACGCAATTATTTTATGCGACCCCAGAGATAAATCAAAGCAGTATAAGGCCTTTAAATGAAGCAAAGATATGGAGGACTTCACATTCAGAAATAATCCAAGAACCTTGATTTTGGATTATTGTTCTCTTGCCACGGACCCTCTATATGGCTAAATCATTTTTAAGTATATATGGCACAGTCACGATACTATAAGACTGGATTATCCAATCATAGGCCCTGATTGATGAAAATTTATCCATTATATGTTGCAAGAAGAAATCGAAAGGAAAGACCGACATGGCAGTAGATACAAGCCCAGCTAAGGCGATAGATGCGCCCCCACTAAAAGCTTTAGAAATTAAATCCAAGCTAGCTATAACACCGAGAGAAGATCCCAAGTATAGCGTCACTGTAAAAAACGCGAAGGGTGAAGAGGTTATTCTAGGGGATCCGGTAGTGACACGTGCCTTGGTCGCACTAATGGATGTCCATGCTGTTCATGGGGGAGCCGCCTGCCACTGGGGAGGCCCTGCTGCTTTAGCGGAAATTATGTCAGCAATACATGGTATCATGTTTTCGACTCAAGGTGCGGAGTGGTTCGAAAAATATAATTTTAGCAATGATGCAGGGCATACGGAAAATGGCGTTTATGCTTTGAGAGCAAACTATGGTTTCGATGGCATGACCTTTGATAGTCTGAAAGGGTTTCGCAGTGTAACAAGTAAACTAACGGGTCACGGAGAATCCCATCTTAACCCTGAGGGCGTCTTACTCAGCAATGGCCCACTAGGATCAAGTCTGCCGCAAGCTCAGGGCCTAGCTATGGCAGATAAAGCAATCGGCAATGATCGTGTTACGATATGTGTGGTCTCTGATGGCGCAGCCATGGAGGGCGAAGCTAAGGAAAGCTTTGCAGCTATTCCTGGTTTGGCGTCAACCGAGCGCCTCAATCCTTTTATCATGGTGATATCGGATAACGATACAAAGCTCTCAGGCCGGATTACTAAAGATTCATATAGCATGCAGCCCACATTAGAGTCTATGGAAACCTTAGGCTGGAAAGTGATTAAACTGGATCAAGGGAATGATTTGCAAGAAGCCTATGCTGCTATGGAAGAAGCCATAGAACTTGCGAAGAGCAATCCGGAAAAACCAGTGTTTGTCTGGGCGAAGACCGTGAAAGGCTTTGGGGTAAAATCAACAGAAGAGCACTCAGCAGGAGGCCATGGTTTCCCTCTCAAAGGAGGAAATGAAATTGAGCCCTTTGTAGACGAAATATTTAGCGGTAATACACCAGAAGAGTTTAAAGCATGGTGCAATGAGTTAAAGGCTGAGTATGATAAGATGCAGGAAGCTAAATCAGCCAAAGCCACTGCGGATTCTGGTGCACCTTCCGTCAAAAAAGAAAAGGTGCAAGCTGGACTAGCGCGCGGAGCGATAAAAGCAGCACAAGAGGGATACCCAGTCTTTTCGCTCTCGTCTGATCTAGCAGGTTCTACGGGAATCAGCGCATTTCAAAAAGGTTTTGCGGATAGATTTATAGATCTAGGTATAGCAGAGTCCAATATGGTTAGTGCAGGAGCGGGCATGTCGAAATTAGGTTTTATTCCCATCGTAGATACCTTTGCACAATTCGGGGTAACCAAGGGTAATTTGCCGCTGACTATGTCCGCACTTTCACAGTCACCAGTCATAGCTATGTTTTCGCACTGTGGTTTCCAAGATGCTGCGGATGGCGCGTCTCACCAGGCATCTACTTACCTGGCAGCTGTTAGCGCTATTCCCTATACCATCGTAATAGCATGTTCTTGCTCTAACGAGGCAGAAGCGTTAATGCACCAAGCCGTGAAGCAAATCGGCGATAATCGCAAGGCGGGCAAAGAAGCAGAATCAGTCATCTTTTTTGTAGGACGTGAAAATTATCCTCAGGACTTTGTTCCAGGAACCCAGTATGAGTGGGGTAAGGCACAGGTTATTCAAGAAGGCCAGGATGTTACTTTTGTAGCAAGTGGTGTGCTACTCGCGAAAGCTCTGCAGGCTGCTAAGAAATTAGAAGCTGAGGGCAAAAGCGCTACTGTAATAAGTAATCCATTTATTAATAGGCCTGATGTAGATACTATCGGTGCTGCAGTAAATAAAACGAATGGGAAACTGATAACCATTGAAGATCACCAAACTAAATGCGGCATGGGAGCACAACTAATACACGCACTCGTGCAATCAGGAGTGACATTGAAAGCCAGGAGCTTGGGAATTCCTGGGGAGTTTGGTCAATCGGCCTACTTAGCCGACGAACTCTATGATAAGCATGGACTGAATGCAGATGGTCTCATCAAAGCAGCTAATTCCCTTTGAGCGTAAATGGGATCTCAAGGGTTAGTTTGTCATGTTAGGTATGGCTTTTAGAATACATTAAAACTCGAAGTCTAGATTATGTCAGGAATGGAGGAAATTTGGGGCCAGTCGGCAACGCGAAAGCAATCGGAAGGTCCAGTCTCAAACTGGGCTCAAAAGGTCAGAGCGGAAGTGCAGAAAGCAATCATTGGCCAAAGAGATGTTATAGATAGTCTCTTGATAGCTTTGTTATCTGATGGACATGTTTTATTGGAAGGCATGCCAGGGCTTGCTAAAACTTTGCTTGTTAATAGTTTGGCGAAAGCGGTAGGTGTGAATTTTGAACGCATACAATTCACCCCGGATCTTCTGCCCTCAGATGTAGTAGGGACTATGGTTTTTCAGCCCACAGAGGGCAATTTTAAGGTCCATCTTGGGCCGGTCTTTGCAAACATAGTTCTAGCGGATGAGATCAACCGCGCTCCTGCTAAAGTTCAGAGCGCTTTGCTAGAAGCTATGCAGGAAAAACAGGTTACCATAGGTGGAGAGACTCATCAGCTACCAAAGCCCTTTCTAGTCATGGCTACTCAAAATCCAGTTGAACAAGAAGGAACTTACCCTTTGCCAGAAGCTCAGGCCGACCGATTTCTTTTCAAGATTGTTGTCGATTATCCTACGGAAGAAGAGGAGCTTGAAATGTTACAACGATGGGGTCAGATTACACAGACCCCGGCTGTGGCTGCCGTGTCAAATGGTGCAGAAATAATGGATTTGAGAAAACACGTCGACGCCATACACGTTGCACCCGAGATAGAGCGTTATGTTTTGGCGTTAGTGAGAGAAACCAGAAATACCACTAACTCGCAAGATGGAAGAAGACCGCTACTCGCATTTGGTGCTTCTCCTAGAGCCACGCTGGCCTTGTTTCAGGCAGGCAAAGCTATGGCTGCCATGCGGGGCCAAAATTATGTTGGCCCGGAAATTATACAGAGGGTCTTCTATAATGTGCTAAGGCATCGAGTGGGTCTTACCTATGAGGCTGAGGCGGAAGATCTTACTCCTGAGCATATACTTTCGGAAATACTCAGCAAGACGGCTGTGCCTCGAGCGTTGGAACAGGGTATCGTTCATTCCAAATAGCGGAAAAAAATTCCCTATCATGCAAGAAAGAGGGATAAATTGTCCATCATGGGAATGCTGGGCCAGCGAATGCTAAAAGGTAGGGAAATAAATTTGGCCTTTTTTCCCTTATGGTTATCGATTGCGTGGATATTGCCTAATGGAAGGCACTAACCTGGCATATGGTATGCTCCTAATAGCTTGTGAGATATAATCATGAGCTGACTGAACAGAAGCTACTCTCACCCTGCCCAGGGTATGAATCAATGACGTTACTTCATTTCCTCGCAAAAATGGGAGAATTGGAGCATATTTCGCCCGAGTATCTTACCGAAGAATTATTACGTTTGGGTGATAAAGACGGTAACACAACTATGCATTATGCAGCTTCTGAAGGTTGCCTTTGTGACTTACCTCAAGATGCGTTGTGCGATGGTTTACTCTTTATTAATAATAATCTAGGAGTGACACCTATGCATTTGGCCATGCAGAATGGCATTCCGGAGCAAATACCCATCAAATTCTTTACGTTAGATAATCTTTCTCGGGTAGATAACTATGGCAGAACTATTGCGAGTATGAATAGTTCGTTTTGCCTAAGTTTTTTACCAGACCACTTAGTAGCTGAGCTAAGCGAGCGGAAAATCGTGTCCGTGGAGCTTACCTGTCCAGAGCCGTAAGACGGTTGGTGTCTTATTATGGGGTGGGGCTAACTCTAGGATTATCTGCTGGTATTAGGTTTTCTCAAGACGCGTTGTATGGTCTGGGCATCCAAGGGTGAGTGACGGACTTTTGCTTCGATATGCTCTTTCTCTACTGGCCAGCGAGAGATTAAAGTGGCTATCCAGCGGAAGTCGGGAGTATTTAGCATAGCGATCTTGAGGATCATAGTTAGCGGTATTGATAACAACATTCCCATCGGGCCCCATATCCATCCCCATATGACCAATGACAAAACGACAACTAAGGTCGAAAGACCTAGCCTTTTGCCTAAAAACATGGGCTCGATAAAGTTGCCTATAAAAATATTAATGCATATATACAGTGCTAAAGTGGCAAGTGCATGCCCGGGTCCCAGCTGTATAATAGCCAGTAAGATTGCTGGTATAGACGCCACTATGGAACCAATGGTTGGTATGTAATTTAATCCAAATGCTATAAGCCCCCAAAGTATGGCAAAGTCTAAGCCAATTATCCAGCACCCCAAACCAACCAAGATACCCGTTGTGGCACTGGCAAGAGTTTTAATCAATAGGTATTGAAATATCTCTTGCGTGATAGTTCTAAATCTGGGAAGAACCTTGGAATCCTTACCAAAAATGAAGGTTAATTTATCTGGAAAAGTAATGGCTTCAGCTAATAGAAAAATCACGATGAGCGAGACAAAAAAAGTCTTTGACAGTAGAGCAATGACTTGAGCAAATGCGCCATGAGCTACTCCAAATATGGCGCTCGGATCAATGGCTTGAACGATACCCTGGGCAGAAATAGCGTCTTTAAATGTGATAGACTCTAGTATTTCTTCGGACAAGTAATTGGTGACAGGAAATCCGGTATCTTGCAGCCATTCAATAGAAGACTTGGTTAACTCATCGAGAGGTTGCTCGTAGTCCCCTATTCTAGACTGAAAGTTGTAGATAGCTGTGGTAATCAACAGCAGTAAGACTACGACGACTGCAGCATCTACTAAGACTGCGACAAGGATGGCTAATGGTGATGGAACGCTTTTCTTTTTTAACCAAAAAACTAAAGGTAAACTTAGGATTGAAAGAAAACAACCAAGCGCGATAGGTATAAGAATGGGTGCTGCTAGCTTAATGCCTGCGACAACGATTACAAGACATGCAACCGTTAGCAAGAAGCGAGCTCCTGGTGTAGCGTCTTGATTTAGGGTAAAGTTTTTAGATACCATGATTATGGGAACCTAATGCTAGGAATAGCATATTCCAGGGCATTGTAAATGTTAGGTGAAAAGTAACTGCTTAGCTAATCGCTCATATCCACTTTCCAAGCCGAGAGATCTAGAAAATGCTTCCATGATTCATGATGATGATGGGAAAAAGTAATATGTACGAAGGGCCTAAGTTTAGGCCGTTTGGGCTTTCTAAGGAGCGGCATGTTCACCTCATGAGGGAGTTTGTTACCTTTACGGGTGTTGCATGGTATACAGGAGCTCACTACATTTTCCCATGTCGTTTTTCCTCCTTTGTCTCTTGGTACAACGTGGTCTATATTCAAATGTTTTCGGTCGAATTGCTTGCCACAATACTGGCACGTATAATCATCTCGCTCAAAGACATTGCTACGTGTGAGTTTTACCTCCTTTTTGGGAAGCCGATCAAATACCATCAACACAATGATTCGAGGAACTTTAATGCTAAAATTAACGGTGCGAGCCACGTGCTCGTTAGCAGACTCATCTTCTGAGGCTAGCATCCACTCCTCAAAATTAAATGTCTGGTATGTACCCTGAGAGGAGTCAACTACTTGAGCGTGGCCTGAATACAAGAGGCAAAATGCCCTTTTAGCTGAGCAAATATTCACGGCCTGCCATAGGCGGTTGAGTACTAAGACGTTCTGGCTTAAGAACTCGTCTACAATTCCCATGGCTTTGTATATTACAAAACTTAGTCTGACCGTCAACTGATGAGCTAAACTGTTAAGGAAATGTCACAAAACCGTACTAATGCAGTTTTGTGTTACGGCGTCACTTTAAGGGTTGCGTTTTTACATGAAAATGTGTTAAATGCCTACGTATGACTCGTATTTTAGGGGCGTTGTGTTTCCTCCTCACTTTAACTGTTAGTGTTGCACTGGCTGCAACTCCACAAGACAAATATTTGCAAATCTATCTGCTTATTCAAGAGGCTGATAAACTAGAAACGGCAGGGCAAAAAGCTTCCGCGAGAGAGCGGTATTCTGTTGCCTTACAAAGGCTGCGAGGACTCCACGAAGAAAATCCTGACTGGGAGCCGACAATTGTAAAATACCGCATCAAGTATACGGAGGAAAAGGTTGCAGCGCTAGAAGGTGGTGAAGATGCTAACCCGGACCAGATAGTTCCACCTATACCCGCAGACCTGATTACAGAAAGCCAAAATGTTAATTATATGTCATCTGAGCCTTCCTCAGCAGCCAGTGGGGGGCCAGTAGGCACGGGTTCAGGAGCAACAAGCCAGTTGACGGACATGGAATCTTCTGAGCAGGGCATTTCTCCTTCCATGAGCATTGCAAATCCAGAGACCTTAGACACAGCTACTTCTGCTGCGCCGAGTGACCCGTATGCATCCATTACGGATCCTCAATTACTACGCAATAAGATTTATGAGCTAGAGGGTGAGCTGAAACAAACCCGAGAAAGGTTAAATGGGGCCATTGCCGATGCAGCTCAGCTGAGGACAAGAGTGGCACAACTAGAACAAGACTTGCAAGTGGCCCGTCAGGGCACAAACAATGACCAAGTTCAAGCGTTGATGGCGGAAAATGAAGCGCTCAAGCAGCAGCTAGAACAAGCTCAATCTAGTGTATCTATGATGCAAGGCGGGGGCCTCAATACGGTAAATAACCTTCAAGAACAAATAAATAAATTACAAGGTCAATTGGAACTGGCACGTAAGGAGAATGAAGCACTACAGCAAACGACTTCGGAATACAAAAAGCAGCTGGAAGATTCTAAAATGGAGTTGGAGAAGGCTGGTAACACAATAGCAGAACTGAATAAGCCCAATCCACTCATGCAGGAAAACCGCATCCTTAGAGAGGTAATAGAGCGAACCCTTAAAGATCAGGCGCGTAGGGAATTAGCCGGACGTATGGCCATGGAAGAATTGAATGCGTTGGGCATTGATGCGACTAAGCTTAAAACACAGGTCGATATTCTAGCTTCTCCAACATTGGTTCTCACTGATGAGGAAAAAGCTCTTCTGAAAAAGCCTAAAGCTGCTGTTCTTATGGGGGATACTAGTGACATGGATGAAGCTAGGACTGTTGCGGATAAGATGGATTATTCTTCTCGTCCAAGAGTCCCCGAAGAGTTTAGGGATGACGTAGAAAAAGCTAGCAGATTGTTTGCAGAGCAGAGGTTCGATGAAGCCGCTGCTATTTATCAGATGATGTTAAATGAGTATCCTGATTCATTATATGCGTTATCGAATCTGGGTGTTACGCGTTTTCAACAACAAAAATACGCAGAGGCGGAAATAGCCTTAAAGAGAGCAGTAGAATTAGCACCTCAGGATGCATTTTCCCACTCAATACTCGGCATAGTCCTTTATCAGCAAGCTAAATATGATGAAGCGGTGCAGGTCTTAACTCGGGCTGTAGCTCTAGAGCCTAACGATCCTAAGTCTCATAATTATCTTGGTATTGCAGCATCTCAAAAAGGATGGCAAGAAGCTGCAGAACAGGAATGTCGCAAGGCTATTGAACTGGATGATAAATATGGCGATGCGCACTTTAATTTAGCCGTTATATATGCAACGCAGAGGCCACCTTCAAGAGAATTATCTAGAAGGCACTATCAGCGAGCACTTGAACTAGGTGTTCCGCGTGATGATGAGTTGGAAAAGCTCCTACAATAATTTTATTCCCATGGGTTAATATATAAAGCCTGCCGTAAGCCTAATTCGCCAATATGCTCCCTATGTTATGGAATGGATATCCAATCGAGAATAAAGCAAATCCTTCAAGCAGAAGCAAAAGCTATAGAGGCTATTAATGTCACTGCTGCATTTGAGGATTCGGTGAGACTCTTAATGGACTGCAAGAGCAAGGTCTTAACCACAGGAATCGGTAAGGCAGGACTTGCCGCTCAAAAGCTTGCGGCTACTTTATGCTCAACAGGGACACCAGCAACTTTTTTGCATCCAAGTGAAGCGGTTCATGGGGATCTGGGATTAGTAGAAGATAAAGATGTGATGATTGCCTTCTCTACTAGTGGGAAATCTCAAGAGGTAATCGAGATGTTAGAGTTGTCCAAGCACTTAGGGCTGAACGGCATAATAGGAATAACATCTCACCCCGACTCTAAACTAAGAGAACTCAGTGATATTGTTCTAGATATGGGTATCATCCAGGAGCCTTGCCCTTTGGGCTTAGCACCGAGCGCTAGTATTGCCGTTATGTTAGCAATAAGTGATGCTATAGCTCTAACTTTAATGGAATTAAAGGGTATCACAAAGGAAGACTATGGGCTAAGGCATCATGGTGGTTATTTGGGTCGGCGTGCTCGCGTGGATAATCTTCCAAATTAGAGGACTTAATGAACTAAAACTTCAGCAGTTTTGGGTTGTTATTTGCCTAGAAACTTGGATGCTCTAAAGATGGAATGGAAAATTAAACCTCGATCATCGTGTTGCCAAGCGACTCAAGAACCATTTGATGATGGAGAGGTCTTTTATACTTTGCTAATTAAAACCGAAGACGATGGCATCGAGAGGAGAGATCTCTCAGGCAGGGCTTGGGGGCAATTAGATTCGAAGTTGGAAGTTATATCTTTTTGGAAGTCCTGCTTTAAGAATAATAAGGATGAAAGTAAAGATGAGCCTGTGCAAAGCAGAAATGCGGAGGATCAGTTGAGGAAATTAATCAAGAGTGAATTGCCGGCCGATCTTAGAGCCGCATACATTCTTGCAGCATTTCTGGAGCGTAAAAGAATCCTCAAGAACATAAAAAAACAAGAGATCGAGACAGATTCATTTACCGTATATGAACATACCGAGACGCAAGAGATTTTTATGGTCAAGGCTATGAAGCTCCATTTAAATCATTTGGAAGAATTAAAGCATGAAGCATTGCTCTCATTTCAAGTATCTAGAGTAAAAAAAGACGGCGAGCCTGAACTAGAGGAAGCACAAACTACCTAGCGAAAGGCAAAAATTACCCACTAGTGGCAAGCTAAAGAATCAACTTACCTGATATTCCTAATACTTTACTCCTTAAGACGGCTTGCAAGCGCTATTTGGCATGCATTGAGCTAAATTATCAATGTGATCTGCTATGAGAAGCGAAATAAGCTAGAAAAAAAGTATGTCCTAAATAAGCAAAGATGGATCGACAAGAGCAAAGTAAGAAAGTTGAGAGCTGGACAGACTCTAGTAGAGTATACTTTGGTTATCGCATTCATATCAATAGCAGTTATTGGTGCACTGACTCTACTTAGCGACTCGATCGCAAACGTATTAAACACAATTATAAACACTCTATCTAATGCTTCCCAAAATACTTAAAAATTTCCTAAATGAAGGAATCTAAACCCCAAATAACAAAGCGAAAGGAATGATAACGATGCTAACAAAAATCTATTCTAAAATTGTGGCTGATTTAACCACTCTAAGGTCTAAGAAAGGCCAAACCCTGGTAGAGTATGCCTTGATTTTGGCACTTGTGTCTATTGTAGTAATTGCCGTGCTAACACTCTTAGGTGGTCAAATAGAAAGCATATTCAATGAAATTACGAATAGTCTAAGTGCAGCTACAAGCTAATAACCAGCACGTTAATTAGCTCACCTGCTGGAGTCTAAAAATTCTCTATAATTGAATTTATCTCAAGTCGCAAAGTGGGCGTTCCTTGATGGGGCGCCCATTTTTATTCGCGGATAATACCCCGTGCGTAAGCACAGGGATGTAGTGCAAGCTCGCGGGAAGTTTATTTATTGTGATGTAGTAACCAGAATTTGGCATTAGAAAATAAAGCGCATTATTGCCTAATCGCCCAAAGATTTGATGTCATATCCACTACATAAAAATCTTAATAAACCGATCCACAATAGCATTTTGAGCCGACCCGTCTTCCATCAGTACTTACGCCCAGAGAAAAAAATGTATTTTTGTAATTGGAAACTAAAAGTAGGACGATTGGGTGCATGCTCGTTTTACAGAATCTTGCGCAGGCCCATAATTGACGGATGACATACGGAAACCATGGCAATTAAAGCAAACCAGCACATGAAAGCCAGCTAAGATTTCATTCCTATGAGGTAAATTCCTGTTAGTAGTAGATGACGAACCTCTCGTCAGAGGAGGTCTTAAGCAAGCGTTGATCCGATTTGGTGCAAAAGTGGATACGGCAAAAAATGGCGTGCTGAGCCTTCGTATGGCCAGAGAACACAATTTTGATCTAATTACCTGATGTCATGATGCTGGATATAGACGGATGGGATGTATTGAATCATTTACGTCCAGAGAGAGAGATACAGAAGACATCCCAGTGCTTTTTGTAACGGGCCTAGTAACGCAAGCCCAGGCAAACTACCTTAATAAGGGCCCTGATGAAAGATCTAAGATATTATCCAAATCTACAGGTCCGGACCAAATGCTTCAGTCTTTAAAGAAACTGCTCTCCTCATAAAACAAATAATCAGGTACTTAGCATACCTGGCCAATAGCAAATTTAAATAAGTATTCTATAAAGTGATCTAGGGCCACTGCCTGAGAATAATGAATCGCATTATTGCACAATCTATGTAAATATGGTTTTGAATGAGTGAGTTTTATTGGGCACGCCTTGTAAGGCAAATGATGTGGAAAGTTAACTTTGGTTTTTTTCTACAAGAATCGCTTTGGATTCTCTTTATAAGCTCTATAGTCTTTTGCCCTATAATCTTATTATTAAGAAACCACGGAATTGATGGGCAAATAGTCTATGTGAGTGTCTGCAGTCTTCTGTTATTAGGGCTACTGGGTAGCTTTGCAGTAGCATATAAAAAATTCTATAATAAAGATCAGACAACTATTTTTTTAGAAGATAGATTAGGTCTTAATAATCAAATGACATGTGCTAGTAGAGGGGTGGGTAATTGGCCTGAGCCTCTAGGTGATGAAAGCTTTAGCCAGCTCTACAGATGGAAGTGGATAAACATAATTCCTTACGCACTTGGAGCAGGTCTTATACTGGTGCTGAGTTGCTGGGTTCCTATACACAGTGCGGAAGCTAAAGGGGGAAAAATTGTCGGTAAGCCTCCGGAACTAGAGCATATAGAAAAGTGGTCAGAGATATTAGAAAAGGCCGAGGTAGTTGAAGAAACAGCCATGGAGCGTCTAAAGAAGCAAATCGGAACACTGTCTAATAAGGATTCCGAGGAATGGTATCGGCACGGGTCTTTGGAGGCTGTGGATAAGCTAGAAGGGGAATTGGCCAGTTCGATTTCCGAGATACAAAAAAATTTTTCGAAACTTCAGAATATTCTCAAAGGTCAGAGAGCCGGGTACGGCAGTAGAGAAGGCGAATCAAGTTTAAATAACCAGCTACAAAGTGCTATCGATGGGCTCGACCAAGGGGACTTACCTCTAAATCGAAGCCTAATGGAAAAACTTAAAAACATGAGTCAGGAAGGATTAGATTCATTAACACAGCAGGAAATGGACGACTTGCAGAAGCAATTGCATCATATGAGCCAAGCCTGTCAAAAGTGTCAATCCTCTCAAAATGGTGTTAATCATTTCCAAACGGCTAAGAATCAAAGTATGGGTTTAGAGGAAACACAGGGAGGTATAAATCGTGGACCGGGAAGTGTTCCTTTAACTTTAAATCCGCGTCAAAGTGACTTGGGTAGTCAAGGTATTGAATCTATATCGAATAAGGATGCCAAAAGGGCTGCCATGGGCAGAATGCTAGGAACTTCTAAAGACGCTCATGACGTAAAGGAGCAAGGAAAAACTGCAGCATTGGGTGGTGAAGTCAATAATGTAGGTGGAGGGGGAGAGTCTGTTTGGATCGACAGGCTAAAGCCGAAGGAGCAGGCCTTGGTTAAGGGTTACTTTCAATAAAAAATGGCAAGTAATAATCTAACAGAAGAAGATCTGCAGGGGGCCACGGAAAAGCTGAACAGGCTAAAGAAAGAGTTAAATGAAGTGCTCTATGGCCAACAAACACTCATTGAAATGGTGATCATAGGCATCCTAGCAAGAGGACATCTTCTATTGGAAGGACTTCCTGGTTTAGGAAAAACAGCACTAGTTAAGGCGCTAGCAAAATGTGTAGACTTAGATTCTAGGAGAATTCAATTTACACCGGATTTGTTGCCAGGGGATATCACAGGTAATCCAATTTTAAAAGAGTCTAAAGGAGAGAGGCATTTTGTTTTTCAGCCTGGTCCCCTATTTACCAACTTGGTGCTTGCAGATGAGATAAACCGAGCTTCGCCTAAAACACAGGCTGCCTTGCTCGAGGCGATGCAAGAAAGTTTTGTCACAGTCTTGGGGGAAACGCATGCGTTGCCTAAACCTTTTTTTGTTTTGGCAACGCAAAATCCGATTGAACTTGAGGGTACCTACCCTCTGCCTGAAGCACAACTAGATAGGTTTTTGATAAAGATTGAGGTGCAAAGAAATTCAGTTGATGTTTTACAGAAAATAATTTTGAACCGAGAAATAGGGACGGATCCGAAAATTAATTCTGTCCTGACAAAGCAAGAACTAGAAGGACTCATAAATCTTTGTCATGAGATCTACTTACCCGATGTTGTAGCAAATTATATGGCCAAAATAGTTAATGCGACTCATTCAGGAGAGTGTGAAGCCTCTACTAAAATTCAGTACGGAGCTAGTCCGCGAGCTGCTATAGCTCTAGCTGCTACATCTAAAGCTAGGGCTTTGATAAAAGGTCGTATGAACGCTAGTTTTGAAGATGTCAGAGCGATGGCTCTGCCTGTGCTTGGGCACAGGGTGCTGCTAGACTATACAGCCAAATTAGAAGGCTATACATCCCATGCGATAATTAATCAAATCATAAAAGATATTGATGTGCTTGACGCAGAGTTACCCAATACACTTGAATCCGCAAAGGTAAAATAGTGATTAGGATCTTGTCCAGAATGTCTCTGGCAGGCGCGCTCTTGGCACTGTTTTATGAGGTAGCTAATGTTTATGGCTTTGATTATGCCTTCACGTCACCTGATATAAGAAAGGGGAGTGGTATTAGCATTCGTGTTGAGAGTGCCTATGATCAGGTGCCTCGTGTAGGTTTTTTGCCTATACGAATAATCTTAGAAAACAAAAGTGATAGGGCACGAGATTGGTTATTTCATTTTACGAGCTCTAGTTCGCAAGGTCGTAGTGACTATTTGATTAATGTCAATGTTGAGGCATCTAAGATAAGACAGCGCTACGCATATGTGCCTTTAGCGACACTCAATAGAGACAATAATGCTAGGCTAGAATACAGGGTCAGTGGTTATGGAGTAATCAACAGGGCTTATATACCTGATGGAGAGTTAAATATTACCTACCATTCAGATGAGAGAACACAATTTTTACTCATGTCCAGAAAGTTTGGTAGCCTGTATCATAGCCAAGTAGAGGAAGCGATTAAGAGTAACTCTGAGACATATTCTTATCACGAAGACTACGAACCTATACCCCCTAGAAAAACTTTATTTAAAGGCAAGAAAAGATGGCTTGATGCACAAGTGGTGGACCTCGAACAATTACCTGCTGATCCTAGAATATGGATGGGAGTCCAGAGTTTATGGCTTTACCAAAGCGATTGGATGAAGTTATCTAATGCACAAAGAAGCACCATTTTAGACTGGGTTTGGACAGGTGGGATAGCCTATGTAGAAATAAATACGAAAGAATTATACTTAGATGGGGTTGGACCGGTAGAGGACCGTAAAGGTGTAGGTTTCGGCGAGATTAGGTTAGTTGAAGTTGAATTAGTAAATAAAGCAAACTGGATAAAGGATGCCATACTCGACATGGACTCAGAAGTTTATGTGCCAGTCGCAGACGATTATCATGAAGGTTGGAATTTGCTAGATTTGGTTCGAGCTCCTGGCATATCGATTTGGTTTGTCGTTGCATTTGTTGTTTTATTTGGTTTGCTGATAGGACCATTTAATATATGGGTGATTGCACCAAATAGGAGACGTGTAAGGCTCTTTCTAACCATTCCTTTGATCTCCTTAGCTGGAGGGTTAATTATAACACTAGTTATACTTATTTCTGAAGGCACAGGGGGATTTGGTAGGCGTTTTACGCTGGTTGCTTTGTTGCCCGATAGGCCTTTACACTGGATTGTCCAAGAGCAAGTTAGTCGAACTTCATTGCTACTGAGTAGATCATTTGAGGTGGATCCAGAAACGCAGATGATGGCACTAAAGAAAAAATATTGGAAATCGGATCAGGACTTTTACCAAAGATCTGCTCAATTCTTAGAGGGTGATTGGTTTTCCAGCAGGAAGACTCAAAGACATATTATCCAACAATTTCAACCAACAAGAGCTAGATTATCTACACGTTCCAAAAAGTACGCTGAGTTAGAGATTAGAGAGGTAATTTCCAGGTTAGATCTAGAACTAGAGGATGTATGGATTATTGATGAGGATGACGAATATTGGCACTGTAAGAAATTATCAAGAGGACAGTGGGTAGAGTTAGAGAAGCAGGATGCGGTAGCTTATCAAAATTGGTGGGCAGATGCTATTGATGATGCCAGCCTGAGAATGCGTGCTTACTTGAATGGTGTACGACATAAAAAGGGCTACTTTTACGCACTTGCTAAAGCTAATGAAGAGATCCCATTGTCAACGCTTGATTCTATAGACTGGCAAGATGACAGGATAATTTATCTGGGAGAATGGGTAGAAGATGAATTGTGACAGTGGGACAAAGGGTTCTATCATTGAAGTAGCAAGCCTTGTGCGGTCCTTCGAAGAAGTGTTAGCAGTAAACGAAATTTCATTCTCTATAAAAGCAGGACAAGTGGTAGGATTTATAGGTGCTAACGGGGCTGGTAAGACTACAACCATGCGTGTAATGGCCACCTTAGATATGCCAGATAGCGGGGTTGTAAAAATAGCAGGCTATAATGTTACAGATGACCCGCAAGAAATAAGAAGATTGCTAGGATGGATGCCTGATGCATTTGGTGTATATGAGCATACAACTGTGCTCGATTATCTAGATTTTCATGCTAGAGCGCATGGATATAACGGATGTGAGAGAAGAAAGAGAATAGATGAGGTCATGCAATTTGCTGATTTAACTGGTCTTGCGGAAAGGCCCATGAATGGCCTCTCTAAAGGCATGGGCCAACGTTTATGCCTAGGCCGAACACTTATTCATGATCCACAAGTTTTAATTTTAGATGAGCCTGCAGCAGGCTTAGACCCTAAAGCTAGGATTGAATTTAAAAATCTAGTCCGCTTATTGGCAGATCAAAACAAAACGATATTTATCAGTTCTCATATACTATCCGAGCTAGGAGAAATGTGTGATGAGATGCTCTTTATTGAAAAGGGTGAAATTGTGCACCATGGATCAGCGGAGTCGTTAAAACGTAATAATGAAACAAATATTGAGGTAGAAATAGCGACTACCAATGAAGCCAAAAAATTGTCAGAATGGCTACAAGTAAACAAGGGCTGGAAGAAATTAGGGGAAAGCAAAAACCGAGTAAGAGCATCTTATGAATCGCAAGACGACCATGACTTAGCAGGCGAGCTGAGAAGAATGGTGAATGAAGGCATACGGGTATATGAATTAAAAATTGTAGAGAGAAGACTGGAAGATGCTTTCGTTGATATTTTAAAAAGATCTACCATGGCTGAGGATAAGGAGTCGTGATAAAAGCCTGGCTAGATGTAGATCATGACTTTCCTGACATATTAAGCCCTATTGTCGTCAAAGAATTAAGGCAGGCCTTGAGGGCTAGATGGTTCATTGTTGGTTTCTTGTTACTACAGCTGTTCATGGCGGGATCTATTATTTTGGCATCTCTAGAATATGCTAGTGATCCTGAAGAGTTTCAAATTAAGGATACGGATGGCTTCTTTTGGTTTCTTTTGGGTATGCATTTGATGTTGGTCATGCCTCTTAAGGCAATCAACTCTCTTAGCTCGGAAAGAAAAGCTAACACACTTGAATTGATGCAACTTAGCAACTTGGGAACATGGAGAATTGTTTTGGGTAAGTGGTCCTCAATTGTAGGGCAAATTCTTTTAGTGATTATCTCCGTTATCCCTTATGGGGTGATAAGGTATTTTCTGGGTGATGTTAATCTTTTAGAGGATCTATGGAGCGTTTTTATGCTATTTCTGGGCTCTTTGTTACTAAGTGCTGCAGGTATTGCCTTATCTAATTTCCCTACATGGGTTAAAGGCTTAGGAGTTTTTTCTATATTGATATTTTCGACTAGCTCTAGCTCTCTATTTACTCTTCTGAGAGGCAGTATTGTGATGACTACAGGAGAGTGGATATCTATTCTATCTTTATGTCTATGGGACTGGTCTTTACTCGTTATATTCGGTTTATTGGTCGGATGTGAGACAATATCCGCTTCAGCGGAAAACTATACAAAATGGAAACGTATAGTCGTCCTAGGGGCTTTGTTGCCAACAATAATGATAGTATCGACAGGCATGGCAAAGGAGGCGCTCGTAACTCAGATGACACTATGTTTAGCGTTATGGGGATATGTGGTAATTGAGGGAATGACTAAAAGTGAAAAAATTGTACATGCCCAAGTGAGAGATTTTAAGAAGATGGGTCTGTTTGGTAAGTTGCTAGGTAAGGTTTTGTACCCGGTATGGCCGAGTTGTGTGCTATATGTCGTGATCTCGCTGATACCATTTATTGGAATTATTTTTTTATATGATGATAGCTCCAAGGGCCTTCGTGATAATATGCTAGCAACAAGTGCACTCCTTTTTTTTGCTGTAGCATTATTGTTACCCAAGGCGCTAACAACCATAGCTCGTTGGAAACCTCAGCGCCCGCTACTTTGGCATATAGGTTTCCATATTAGCGGGATTTTGCTCTTTTCGTTTGTTGCGGCAATTACTGCTATCACAAAAGACAATCAGGCACTGTACCCTTTGGTCTTTATGCCCTCTTCGGCCGCGTTAGCTTTGTTACAGAACAATAGCAGCGACCTAGTGGATATTTTCTTTCCCGCATCTATTGCCTATGGATTCGTTGTCATATGGGTGCTTGTATGGGGTGCGAGGCGATATCTCCGTAGACTCGATAAAGAGGAAAATATTGTTTTTAGAAAATCATAATAACGACGTAACCGAATGGCCACTTTATCCAAGGACTTACTTATAGCTTGCCATCAATCGGCTAGACAGGCGGTGAGTGCTATGGAGCTTCCCTTTGGCCAATTTATATGGAGGGGATTAGGTGGCATGTGGAAAGGAAATGAAGCTGGCAGCTCCATAGACTTTAGAGATCACCATGTATATTCACCAGGAGATGACCCCAGGCATATAAATTGGCAGATATATGGTCGGACGGGTGACTATGTCATGAAAGTCTATGAGCAGGAAATCAGACCACAGGTAGATATTGTTTTCGATGGATCTGCATCAATGGCCATTGATAAAGAGAAGGAGAGGAGGAGCATAGAACTTCTTTATTTCTGTCTAGAAAACGCTTGGAAGGCGGGTGCAAGTGTACGTTTGCGCATACTGAGGTCTGCCAAGTTAGAGGAGGTAGACTTGAAATCACTTTCAACACACCAATGGTCATTTAATTGGTTCAGAGAAAACGAGAGTAAAATAGAAGTAAAGGCTATTACTTGGAACAAAAGTGGATTTAGAGTGCTGGTCTCAGATTTACTTTATCAGATGCAAGGCACTGGGCATTTAGGCCGCCTTCCTGTTTTTAGCTCTAATAGTCTTGGCCTAGTGTTGGTTCCATTTTCCGTGGATGAAGTATTTCCTAAATGGACTGGGAATATAGAATTTGAGAATTGTGAAACAGGGGTGCTAAAGAAACAAAGAATTCAGAAACAAACGATAGAAGGTTATAAGCAAAGGTATTATAAGCATTTTGGTCTCTGGAGAGAGGCATGTAGTAAACGTAATATAAGGATGGCGCGTGTGTCTGCAAAAGGGACTTTGCAGAGTGCCTTGAGGGATGAAGCTCTCACGGAAGGCTGTCTAGACTTAGCTTTATAAATAGTAGCATACATCATTGATGACTTCTCTACTCTTTTCTAATCCATGGGGGTGGCTGGGCCTATTAGGGTTGCCGTTGGTCGTCTTGATTCATTTTTTACAGCAACCTACAAAAAGAGTGATCACGAGCACTTTGTTTCTATTTGAACACACACCCCCTCAAAGTTTTAGAGGAAGTGTCATTGAGCAATTGAGAAATTCTTGGCCACTCTGGCTGCAGCTTTTAGCAGTATTACTACTTACATGGTTATTACTAGAACCTAGATGGGTGCAAAAGCGAAGCGAGTCAGATGTTATTATTGTCTTGGATAGTAGTGCATCTATGTGGCCATATAAGCAAAAACTCCTGAAACAAGTTAGTGGGATAGCAGATTTTTTTCAATCGGTAAGTGCTTCCACAAATTGGTTACTGATGGAAAGTGCCAGTCAACGGGGTCTTTTGTATAGAGGGCAAAATCAATCAGAACTCTTGAATTTACTGCAAGAGTGGGAACCAATATGGGGGATGCATGATTCTTCAAAAGCTCTCGAAATTGCTCTACAGAGAAAAGGAGATAATGGAGTAGTCATATTTTTTACAGACCATAGAGCGACCTTGCCTGCGGGTGTTGTTGGGGTGGGTGTCGGCAGCCCAATCAATCAAGTTGGTTTTGTGGGCTCAAACATAAGAAAAAATATAAATTCTACAGAGTGGACAGCGCTTGTTAAGAATTGGGGCACTATGCCCGCAGAAAGAATATGGTGGATAGAAAGTGACTTAGAGACCAAAGATGAAAATTTATTACAGCTAGAGCCTAATCAAGCGGTTGTTTTGAAAGGTCTAGTGCCCAAAGACATTACGGAATGGACGATTCACTTGGCTGAGGATGACTTTCCACTAGATAATACCATGCCAATATTGAGACCTTTGGATAAAACTTTGAATCTATATATTGATGTAAAAGGAAAAATGAAGAGAGTTCTCGATAAGCTTATCACTAGTAATAGTTACCTTCAGCTTGTTGCTAATGAGAATGAGGCGGATGTTATTCTAGCCACTAGCTTGACTGGCTTTGTCTTGGGCATGGATGGTAAAGAACCCCGGGCTAATATTATCTTTAGAACACCGCGCAATAAAGCCGGCTCGAGGGAGCCGGCCCCTATTATCCAGGAGACACATCCATTTACAAGGGGAGTGAGTTGGCAAGGACTACTGAGCTCTGGGCCTATGAGCTTTCAAATGGGGGAAGAAGATCAAGTGCTTCTATGGCAAAAAGATAAGCCCTTGATTTTTCTTGGAAGCAAAAAAGGAAAACCTCAACTGATGTTTAATTTCGATTTTGAACACTCTAATGCGGATAGATTACCTGCCTTCTTAATACTATTACATAGATACTTTCTAGAGGTTGCGGAAGGGAAAGTAGCGTATCATCGCCGTATTCTTAAAACCAATGAAATCCTCTCGCTAGAAGAGATACCGGACGGAAGTTCGATAGTGGCGAAAACCGAGTTTGCAGAAAACGTTAGCCATAAAGTTCTAACTACGAGGCAGGCACGGCAAATGGCGGCTTCCGGCAAGCCCTCAAGGCTGAGTATTGAACTAGAAGGGCAAGAAATATTGCGTGCAGCCGTGCAATTTGAGGAACCATTGGAAGCCGACTTAAGAAAAGCAGAGTCATATTCGGATCTAGAAAATGAAATGAGAGCTTTGCAAAAAAGTAGCTCCAAACCGGATCCCTGGGAAGCCTGGTGGATCGTTATCATACTGGCAGGATTAGTTTTAAGTTGGTATTTCCAATCTAGCTATAGCTTAAGTAAGGCAAATAAGAATTTATGAAGCCTTATTTAGGTGAACCACAGTGGTTAATTTTAATATTGATTTGCATGCTTGCGGCATGGCGTTGGCCTTTTCTTAAGCTGCATAGTCCACTGCGTGCTGCTATCCTTCTATTAGGTATCCTGTCATTGGGAGAGCTCCGTTTTGGTTCTAAATCGGATGATATGGATTTATGGGTTTTGATAGACCGTTCTGATTCGGTAAAAGCTACGGTTCAAGAAAGTTTTAAAGAGTGGAAAGCTATTCTTAGTGATCAACAAAAAGTGGGAGACCGCTTACATTTTGTAGATTATGCTGCTGATGTCCGGTTTTTAGAACAAGAAACAGAACCCTTCAATAATAATAGCACGGAAACGAGAACGGGCCTGGCAATTCAAACGGTGTTATCTCGGGTAGATGAAAGGCGTTTCAACCGATTGTTGTTGCTCACAGACGGTTATACAACTGAGCAGATGGTCGGGGTGCTACAGAATCTAAAGCAACAGCGAATTGCTTTAGATTACCGTCTCATAGAGACGGATACTTGGATGGATTATCAGGTGGGTGCGTTTCGTTTGCCCGCAAGAGTTCAGCCTGGGCAAGCTTTCATGTTAGAAGCCAAGGTGATGGGAATGCCTAATGGAGAGCGTAAATTTCAAGTAAGATTAGGTGAACAGATAGTATACGAAGGGCAAACCACTGTAGAGGAGGGTGTCGGTAGGATACGATTAACAGATAGGTTAGCCAACACAGGAGCGTACAAGTATACAATAGAGCTAGATAGTGAAGGAGATGCGCTTAGCGAAAACAATCGTGCGGAACAGTGGGTGGAGGTTGGAGGCGAGTACTCGGTATTACTTTTGACAAGTTATGAGAATGACCCTTTGGCTAAGATACTAAAGGCGAAAGGTTTCAATGTTAGGGTGGTCACTAGACCAGAAATTTTGGATGTTAGTGCATTATCTGGAGTTAAGGTTGTTGTTATAAATAATGTAGCAGTCAACAGGGTATCAAGTGAATTTATGGAAGGACTAAACTTCTTTGTAAAATCTCAAGGTGGGGGACTAATGATGGGTGGCGGCAAGTATAGTTTCGGTTCAGGGGGATACTTTTCATCAAAAATTGATGGACTGATACCTGTTTCAATGGAGTTGCGTAAAGAACATCGCCAACTGGCTGTGGCCATGTCTCTAGTTTTGGACCGTTCTGGAAGTATGTCTGCTTCTGTCGCATCTGGTTCTGAACAGACTACAAAGATGGGCTTGGCCAATGAGGGTGCAGCAAGGACCATTGGGTTACTAGGAGATTTAGATAGTATTTCCGTTTTGGCGGTTGATCAAAAGCCTCATGAAATCATTAGGCAAATGCCTTTACTAGGTCAAAAAGAGAAGCTTATCCAGACTGTGCGTAAAATTAACCCGGGCGGCGGTGGGATCTACGTCTATAATGGTATCAAGGCAGGCTGGGAACAGCTTAAGAAAGCGGAAGTAGGCCAAAGACATATGATTCTTTTTGCAGATGCCCAAGATGCTGAACAACGAGCTGAATACAAATCCCTGTTAACAGAAATGAAAATGGAAGGGGCAAAGATAAGCGTGATCGGACTAGGTAAGGAAACAGATAGAGATGCTGAATTTTTAAAAGACATCGCGAAACGAAGTGGTGGTAGAATTTTCTTTAACGAAAATCCGGTAGACTTACCTGCCTTATTCGCACAAGAGACCGTAACAGTGGCTAGGTCAGCATTCATAGATCAAGAAGTGCCTTGGCTAGCAACTCCAGGCTGGTCTCAAATAGCAAGCAGTAACCTTGATGGGCCAGAGCAAGTGAATGGTTATAACTTAAGTTATCTTAAATCGGATGCTACTGCCGCAGTGGTGAGTGGCGATTCATATCGAGCACCCCTGATAGCATTTTGGCAACGTGGTGCAGGAAAAGTGGCAGCTGTTACTTTCCCTTTGGGTGGGGAGTATTCCGAGGAAGTCAGGCAGTGGAGTGGCTATGCCGATTTTATTCGCACCACAATAAGGTGGTTAAAAGGGGCAGATATTCCATCTGGTCTTTTTGTTGATACTCAACTGTTTGGCAACGAACTAGAGATTAATTTTTACCATTCAAATAATTGGACTGAAACCCTAGCAGAAAATACACCTCAAATTCTTATTTCCTTAGGCTCTACGAAGACTGTGGAGAAATTGCTATGGGAGAAAATGAAGCCCGGTCATTATCAAGCTAGGAAAAAAATTTCTGCGGGAGAGCGACTTAGAGGAGTGGTGCAAATGAATGAGATTCAAATTCCCTTTGGTCCTATCACAAATGGAGAAAATGCAGAATGGGCACGAAACAAAAGTCGCTTGCAGGAATTGGAAGAGATTTCAAGATTAAGCGGAGGGCAGATGAGGCTGGATCTTTCGGATGCTTGGAAAAGAGAGGGCAGAATGGTTGATAAAGACCTGACTATTTTTCTTTTGTCTGTGGTATTAATACTCCTCTTATTAGAAGCTTGGATTACGAGAATGGACCTGGACCTAGTAGCACTGGCTAAAACTCAGATAAAGAGATTTAAAGCTTAGTCTAAAACCGAATAAACTAAATGAGAAAATTGTCGCAAGCTTCGCGGCTTAGGTGCTCCACTTCTTCTATCAACTGCGTTAGCTCAAAGTCCAAGTCTTTAAAAATCACTGCATCTTTAGGTATGGCAGCATTGATAATAACCTCACCGCTGTCACCAATCTTCATTAAATTGGTAATGAGATCAGCTACGTGGAGAATGATAGTTTCAGTGTAGAACCCAGAAGTTTGCGTAGGTTTATGGTGGTTTTCTACGACGTCATAAATTCTTGGCGGCAGTTTCCAGTTTTTCATGATCCGACAAGCAAGATCTGCATGATTGAAGCGAAAAATTTCATTTTCAGCTTCTATTACAGATATCCTCTTTGTCTCAGCTAGCTTGATAGCTTGGTCTGACTTTGCAGGTAGGTTTTTAAAGACTACAAGTCTACCTATATCATGTAGGAGGCCAGTAACAAAATAAGGTTCAAGATTCGTTTCACCTCGCTGAGTAGCAATCTGACGTGCACATATACCGGTGGCAACACTGTGCCTCCAGTATGACTCCATGCTAAATCCCTTTATATTGATACCTTGAAAAATACGCATGACGGAAGCACTTACTACTAAATCACGAAGTTGTGCTAAGCCAATCATAGTTAGAGCCTGCGAGATAGTTTCAATGCGTGAGGCAAATCCATAGAAGGAACTGTTGGCAATTTTTAATAAACGCGCGGAGAGTGCACCATCTGTGTTAATAACACATTCCACTGATGATGGAGAGCAGTCTGGTTTCTTGAGCTCACGATCTAGCACTGTAACCACGTCTGGCAGCGAGGGGACGGTTTCCGCTAATTTTTCTAGCGGGCTTACTTGTTCACTCATGGTGATAGGAAGGTTCTAATTATCTTGGATTCGTTTTTTGAGTGTTTGATCCACGCATTTATCAACGATTGTTTTAAGCGTGGTATCGTCTTCTAAGTTTCCTATTAAATTCGTTATCAACTCCTGCTCAACTTTTGTTATGAGCTCCGGTTCACACTGATCCCTGATATTCGCAAGACCTCCTTCAATCTCAACAGCAGAAATGTCGCGATTAATTAATACTTCTATGTGTTTTTCCGTTAGCTCAGCGCCATCAGGTATCAATAATGCGTCAGAAGCATCGCGAACTTCTTTGGCTAATTTCATCCCAGGTTTAAGATCTTTAACGCTTGCCTTAGACATAATTTCTAACCTCAGATTGACCAAAGTCATAGTTAAAATCGACGTATCTTCCTATGATCTTAATACTTTCTCAGATTTTTCTTCAAAAAATCTGTAAATACTTAGATAATGCTTATCCCTTGTTAGATGTTAACCCCTTGATTTACAAAAGGTTATGAAGGTTCTTATGGGATCTTTAACTCAACTTACCCAGCATGGGTTCATATCGCCAAGTTGCATCCTAGCCATTCAGTCGACTTTTCAATAAAATATGGAGCCAGATATAAAGTTTTTTTGATCAAGGCCGATTTCAAAACTGAAGCACTCCGTAGCTAAATATGAAAGTTCTTAGTATAGATGACTCAAAAATTGTGCACAGGGTAGTCACCAAAGCGCTAAAGAATTTTGATGTCGAAGTGTTGACTGCGCCGAACGGAATGGAGGGCTTTATTAAAGCTAGACAAGAGATCCCCGATCTCATTGTTCTAGATGTTAATATGCCCATAATGAATGGCTATGAAACGCTAGAAAAACTAAAGCAAACCTCTGAGACGGCAGCTATTCCGGTGATCATGATGACTTCAGAAGAAGGTGCTAAAAGTCAAGAAAGGGCCTTTGAAGCCGGTACATGGATGTATCTAGTAAAACCTTTTGAAGATGATGTATTTATTAATTCAGTCATGTCTCTTATTCCGCTAGCACCGAGAGCTGAGCAAGCCTAAGCATTTATCAAAATATCCAACTCCTTTAGATCTTTTTCACTCTGCATAGAGGCACTAGTTTGCTAAAGATTTGGTGTGTCAAAATCAGATTTAGGTGCTTTGGATGAAGCCAGAATGCGCGAAAAGGCTTGGATTGGAGATGCCGTTTTAGCTCTCTTTTCTAGAATCTGGTTGTTGGAGCATAAAGATTTCAAGCACCAGGAGCTTAGAAATAAAATTTTTATTCGCATGACCTCAAATCGGTTCCTGTCATCCCTAGGGGAACCTACAAAAGTTGAGGCGGAGATTGGCTTGGTATATGAACGAGAAGGGCTAGAGTCAGCTTTTAGTTATCTAGAAGGATCGGTAGTCCCCCTTGTTAATAGTCAGTTGGCTAATCTTAGAAAGAGTAATCCAGGTAAAAAACTAGCAGACCTTGTTTAGTTATAAGCGAACTACTTCAAACGCTTACAGTTCGACCGAGCAATTTGGCCCCGATGTGCTACAACGCTCTGGTGGTTTTGTTGAATTATCCAGTATGATTAGGGCACCAGATTTTTGGGAGACGATCATGCTATTCTCCTCAGGCCCATCATCGAGAAAGCTAGCTTGTAGTTCATCTACTAGTGCCGAATAGAATAAAATAGGTGCTTCGATAATGCCTAAATCCTGACGTAAAATCGCATATAGCTCCCAGCCATTCATGTCCTCCATCACAATGTCTGAGATAATCAAATTGTAGGAATTACCTTTAAGGAGCTCTAGAGCGGAAGTTCCTGAACTAGATGCTGTGACATAGGCACCATACTGCCCCCTCAACTTAGTTATGGCTCTTTGGCAAGACATCGCATCATCTGTATAGAGAATTTTTCTAGTCTAATATGTTCTAATAGAGAGATGGATTGTTACGGATTGACACATTGTAATAATTCATAAAAGGGACTCAATTCACTTTTAGCTTCGCAAAAAAGGAAAGACAAAAAATCAATACAGGATCAATCACAATCTGTATATTATACAAGATACGAACTGCTTGGCAGATGGTGATTTCTAAAGTAAGCGACTCAAGGGTAAAGATTCTGCATGTTAGATAGGCTCTTTAGGATAGAGTCTTTTAGCTCCTTTGGCTCTAGGACTTTGGCATGAGGACCCCAACTTAGAATCCAGCGCTCTATCTCGGGCAAGCTATTGATAGTAAGAGTTAATTCAAGGCTGTTGTCAGCTAGAGAAATTATATTTTGGGAGGGATGCCAAAGCCTTTCTTGAATCAATCTGGAAGCCCATGAATCGAAAGCTATGCGAACTTCGTAAGTTTGCTGGCCAGAAAAAACACCAAAGCTATTCTTGAGCATCTCAGATATCGAGAAATCCTCTGCTATAGTAAATGTTTGAGAGCCTAATTCAACAGACTCGATTCTCGGTAATGCGAAAGTTCGGATTTCGGATCGATCTAAATCGAAAGCAAAGAGATACCACTGATTATCAATAGAAGCCAGGTGGTATGGCTGTACATGGCGCAACTCGTTCTCCTGAGCGGATAGTTTTTTGTATAAAAATGAGATCTCTCTTGACTGAGTAACTGCTGTACTGAGACGCTCAAATAACTCCAAGTCTGCTACAGTTGTTCCAAGTGAATGAAATGAGAAAAAAGAATCCCAGTGGCCTAGTTCAAAAGATACCTGATCTCTTAAACCATCTGTTAGCTTATGAAATGCAGCCTGCAGTGGTTTTTCAAATACGGTGCCTCTATATTGTGCCATAGCTTTTTGAGCTACATAGAGGGCTACAAGTTCACCTTCGGAGACTTGAACGGTCGGAAAGCTTGTTACAGCCTCCGTGTAATAATAGCCAAATTTCTTTTGATTATATTCTATGGGAAGACACAGCTGGTCCCTCATAAAGTCGATGTCTCTCTGGATTGTCTTAGCAGCCACTTCGAGAAGAGCTCCTAATTTACGGCAGTTCGGGTGAATGTTTTTTTGCAGTTGTTCATGGATTCTTAGCATGCGAGCTAAGGGTGGTCTAGATGCTTTCCTAGGCATGGTAACTAAGAGCTTAAAATTTTATGGATAGCTTTCCAGCAATTGGGGGAGATAAGCATCCATGGATGCATTAACACAGGCACTTGCAAATTATTTGCGCTAGCAACATGACTACTATTCGCTGGGATAATCATAAGATCGAAGGGTGTCCAAATGGAACTAAAGGAGATTTCTTGTAATTGAGTGATATCCCTGTTTAAGTCTTGTAAGAATGGACTATTTGGACGCATTTGGCGCGCTGCTTCATTAAAACGGGCATAAGCTGTAATTGTTCCGTAATGAGGCGTTGCTAGGGTAATAAATTTATCTACACGCTTAAGGCCTCCTAGCCTCTGTAAATAATATCTACTTACAAGGCCACCCATGCTGAACGAAATTAATTGATATTTTGACGGTAGATTCGTATTGGCATATCGGTCTACTTGTAAGGCTAATTCCTCAAGGCCTAAGGAGCCATCTGGTGGCGCTAAATCAAAGGCATGGGTTTTCCAGCCATGTTCCTCGAGATGTAGCCTCATCCTCCGAAATACGCGAGAGGTATCATCTATTCCATGAATAAGCAGTATATCTTTATTTATAGAGAAAATCCTAAGTGCTCACTAGAAAGATTCAATCCAGTTTATTCTAATCAGTTGAAGTGTGGATAAGGATTAGTATATTAGAGTGTTTAGTTAGATAAGCATGATTAATAAAAATCTAACGGGATAAAGAACAAGGACCTAAGGATGCAAAGACAGTAAAGCCTGTATGTATAGGTAAAGACGCTCAGTTTCTTGCCAAATTGTCGACCGTTTATTCTTTTTACTAAAAATATTGAGCGTTAGATATACCTAAGATAATAATGACTAAAGTTATTAGATTTTAACGATTAGCATAGTATGCTCGGAGATGTAATTTTACTATCATTATGGTGGAAGATAGCTTAAATTGTACATAGGAGAATTGGCTTACTCTACTTCATATAATATGAGCGCTAAAGACTACGAAGCGTGCGCCAACAACAGGCATCTAGGACTGGATGAGGATGCATCCTCTACAGTAAACTACGAGATGCTAATGGCGAGTGTTGCCCATGATTATAACAATACACTAGCCGTTATTCAGGCAAATTTACAGCTCTTAAACTCATCAGAGAGATTGCAAGATTTCCTTGATGACGAAGAAAAGGAAATGCTCTCGACTGCTTTACTAGCATGTCAAAGTGGCGCAGAATTAACTAGAAGACTTATAGCCTATACGGGTGTTGGCAAAGAGGAGAAGGTAGAATTAAACGTGCGCGACGTGGTAGTTGAATGCGTTCGGATGTGCCGTAAAGGTTTTGAAGGCGGAGGCGTAGCCCCTGAAATTTTAGTCGGGCCCTCTGTTCTCTCAAGTAAGATTCTCATTGAGATGGGTTATTCAGCGATGACTCACACTGTCATGAACCTCATAAAAAACGCGGTAGAGGCCACTCTAGAGACAAACCGCCTTGACCCCGTCCGCATTCATTTAGACCATGTAGAAGTAGAGGGTAGAAAATGGGTCCATCTCTACGTTGCGGATCGTGGTGCAGGTATCCGAGATGAGGATATGGAACAAATCTTTGTTCCGCGCTTTACAACAAAGAATAAGAAGCAACTCGGCTCGGGACTAGGATTGGCAGGTGCTAGGAACCTAGTTCGTGATGCAGGTGGTGAGATAAGAGCTATTTCTAAATGGGGTCAAGGGACTACCATGACCATTACACTTCCAATTCAACAGATTGGTGAAGTGACAGCCCCGATCGGTCAAATCAAAAGACCGGGCAAAGCAATACCTGCTAATCAGAACGAGAGAGCAATGCGTGCTGTTACGCAACATGATATAGTTGAAGAAGCCAATCGTCTACAAAGGCATGCGGGCATTCGTAACTCTCGTAATATTTATGTGGTGGATGATGAGCGAATCGTTGGGGTAGCGATTTCCAGAATGATCCAAAGGCTTAAGAGGGCTCAGAATGAAGTGATTTATTTGCCTAGTGGAGAAGAACTTATTATGCGTATCTCAGAGGATAAAACGCTACCCGAATGGATTTTTATCGATTATTCGATGCCAGGAATGAACGGCGTTGAGACTTTAAGAAGAATTTTCTCCATGGCAGGGCATGATGAGCAAGAGATCAAAAAGATGGGAGTTGTAATCCTAAGCGGAATGCAAGTAGAGGAAAAAGCGGAACTCATTGAAGAATATCCACACATCAATTTCTTTAGCAAGCCATTTAGTATGGAGTCCATGCAGAGATTGTTTGAAAAAGCGGACGGCGGTTCTATAAAAGCGTCTCTGAAGAGCACTAGCAATCTTAAGCTACCACCGATTGCCAAGCCTACTCTTAAAGCACTGAGTGCATTGAAGAACTAATGCTTGATGGACTTGAGGATTAGGTCTTTGTCTCCATTGGTGTCCCAGACCAACTGAAGGAAATCGGCTGGATCTATATGGTTATCTTTGAAAAATTTTCGATCACCGCCGCATCCATACATGAGATCCGGATGCATTTCACCCTCTAGTTTGATCCTAGCTTTTTCAATAACTCTTGGTAACCATACTACACCACCATAAGCCTCGGTTTTAGAGGGAAGTTTAGAAATATCTGCTACTTTAGAGGACAATTTGCCACATAAGATCTTACGAAAG
This sequence comes from Verrucomicrobiota bacterium, assembly GCA_039192515.1. Classification (NCBI taxonomy): domain Bacteria; kingdom Pseudomonadati; phylum Verrucomicrobiota; species Verrucomicrobiota bacterium. Next base: position 136,857 of record JBCCXA010000001.1, read on the forward strand.
TAGGATCTGCGTATAGATGTTATCAAGAGAGTGGTGCCATAATCCGGTTCGCTGTAACAACACCAATCCTCTACAAAATCATATAATTCTTGGGCGTTACAACCAATATCATTTAAAAAAGAAATTTCTTTCTCATTGAAGTATGTGGTGCAATCCCTATTCCCATTTGTATAAAGACCTAAGGCTTTATCATACAATTGTTTGAAGTCTTGCGCCCATGTATAAGCTACCATAGCCTTAGATTAGAATATAATATTATCTGGCGTCAAACGGGTCGATACGGAAGGCAACGGAATGGAAAAATCCTCCCGGCAGTTCCTTACGCATATTCTCTGGGAAAGTAAGGGGTGTTTTATCTAATAAAACAATAGAGCGGTAAGAAAGAAGTGTCAGAAGAGAGTCCTTATCACCCCTATCTTGCTCGATAAGTGAAATCCTACCATAAGGATTAATAAAATAGCGAAAGGCCACAACGCCGGGCTTTAAGCTTCCACGATGCTTTGTAACCTCCTCTCGCCAAGTTTTAGCCACCGCATTGTTAATATCGTTTTTATAGCGCACAAATGTCTCCATATACAGTTCATTCTCATGAGCAGGCGGAGTCACTATAGATTTCTTAAGGCTTATTTCGTATGCATTTAAGCATACAGGCGTAGCGAATGCTAAAAGTATCAGAGGTAAATACAACTTAGAGATATACATAATCCTGTAATTTATTCTATTTATAATATGAACGTTTTATATGTGAAAAGCAAGTGTGTAAATCGGAAGATCTCATCAAAAAGGTGCCATGCAGACTAACTGTTCTATGAATTACTCTACAACGTTTTTGGCCAATGGGGTGATGACTCTTTATTCTCGTGAGGTTAATGAAGTCTTTCACCCAGTCTTAGGTGCAGAAAAAGAGGCGGAATTATTGTACATTAGACAAACAAATCTTAGGCATAAATTTATGCATGATCAGCAAATAACCGCCTGGGATGTAGGTTTGGGTGCAGCTGGCAATGCCCTAGCAGTTGTTGCTGCCTGGGAGGATTCAAAAAAGGGTCATCTCAATCTCTTGAGTTTTGACAATGATCTAGAACCTCTCAAATTAGCAGTTTCAGAGCACAAAAAAAACCCGATCAATTTTGGTTATTTAAGTGGACCTATGTCGACGAAAGACATTGTCTGGAATGAATTCATTGAGTCGGGGCTATACAGTTTTAAGAGTCCATGGGGCAATTTCAATTGGGTGATTAAAAAAGGCGATTTTGCTAAATGGGTTGAATGGCAAACAGAAAGGAATGACCCAATATTAAGTAGCCCAAGACTAATCATGTACGACCTTTACTCACCTCCTCAAGATTGCTCTTTGTGGCAAATGAAACATTGGAAGAGGTTAAGGAAAATCTTAAGTAAAGAAGATCCCGGTGAAGTTATTTTTCATACAAGATCAACGGCAGTCCGAGTTACCCTCCTGTTGGCCGGATTCTTTGTAGGCAGGGGTGTAGCTATTGGCAATAAAGAGGAGACGACCATAGCTAGCAATCGATTGGAGCTTATAAAGAACCCGCTAGATCTAGAGTGGCTTAAGCGAGTGAAGCGTTCATCGTCATCACAGCCGTTTCTAGATAAAAAATACTATCAGAAAAAAATAGAAAAGAAATATTGGGAAATGTTGTGCCTCCATCCACAATTGCTATAATTTATAGTGAGTTTGATGAATTGAAAATAGCTTCTCAGTGTGGCATAGGGCTTACCTTTTTTACACTGCATTGTCAAAAGCTCCTGGACAAAACTTTGTCTATTTACGGGTGTTCATGCTATTGAAAGTTGGGTAGCAAAATTAATGAGCAATCTAAAACCTGATCTCATTACAGGCGGCGGGGACTTATACATGAAGGATATTTCTCGGAGCTGAGCGTTGCGGAGAGACGTTACGAAATCTATCTGCATTTTATCAAAAAGCTCGATGTGCCAGTAGAACATGTAATGGGCAATCATGACATCGTTGAAGCACTTGGTGACAGAGGTAAGCTCACTAAAAATCATGGGCATGACCTTTCTCGTATTAAATTAAGTATACAAAAACCTACAGGTCATTTGATTTTGATGGCCCACACTTTATCCTGCTGGATTCTATTGAGATGATAGGTAGTGAACAAATAGAATGGCTTAAAGCAGATTTAGATAATGTGTCGTCTGATATACCCATAGTCCTTTGTTCTCACATTCCATTTAGAGCTACCTTCAGCAACATCTATATGATTCTACTAAAGGGCTGTTATCCAATCTCGTAGTCGAAAATGCGCTAGAGATGGGTAACTTCTTTAAAGGACATGACCTTTGCTTGGTTTTACAAGGGCACCTTCATGTTAATGAAGTGGTCAAATGGAATAAAACGACTTTCATTATGGGAGGAGCAATATCCGGGAGTTGGTGGAATGGGTCAAATCAAGGAACAGCAGAAGGATTTGGTTTGATAAATTGGGAAGAGGGTTCTCCGACTTGGGATTACACTGATTATGGTTGGAGTGCTCTTCATCCTAAAGATAGCCCCTAAAAATCAGCAATATGAAGAAAACTAGACAGACTCCTGCCACAATCTTCCAAATGGTGGGCAACCCCTCAGGCTTTGTTCGAGGCCCTAAGCCTTCATTTTCTAAAAATTCATGGTAATCAAAAGAATCATCTGGAAGATCTAAAGCATCATAAGATGTTTGATCTTCATTCCATCCAGACCGTTCATCGGCACCGCATTCAGGGCATGCTAAAGATTTTGGTGGTATTGCTGCTCCGCACACAGGACATTCGGCTGGTGTTCTATATCCTTTTGTCCGTTTAGCCATAATCCTTAATGTAAACTAATGTCTTTACTATGGCCCTCTTAGAGTAAATGGCAAGATTTGCAAGGCCATAAGACGGTCCTCTAGGTAAGAAATTCGAAATGATGGGTCAACGAATGATAATTCTCACGGCAGTGAGGCTAAGGGCTTTTCTGGTAGGAGGTGGGATAATAAAGTCTTTCTCAAGAGTAAAAATCTAGAGATGGCAACAGATAGGTCGTTTCGAACAACTCAAGCTCCAGATTAAAAATTAGCGCGCAGGCAAGAAATCTCTATAACAGAGAACTACATTTTATAAGAGATTTTTAATTCTATCAATCGCCAGTTGCATGCCTATACACAGTAAGATAAAGCCCATAATCTTCGTGAGAGCATTAGCCCCATTGACACCGAGAAATTTCATCAGCTTTTCAGATTCTCGCAAAGTGATCCGGCAAAGGGGCATATAGAAAGGATAATTTACATATAGACAGAAAGATGGCTGCATTACCGAGCGGGTTAGTGATGGGCAGGAGTGATGATACAGTGATTAATGCTAAGTGGCACGGTTTCGTTCATCTAATTAAAATGAGTATCTAATTCTTGCGTCAATATTGCGAAAAACTAACGCGCTCTTTTGTAAGTTGGGATTTAATTCCGCATATCTTTAAAAGACATTCATCAAAATTTAATTTTGCGTCAAGTAAGGTGATTTCTACTCTTAGGAAATAAACCGGTAGCGCTCGTTTATCTACTCTAGGAAAGCGGATAGCGTCTTTTTCTGTGATAATGAGTGCATGTCCTCCACGAGCTCGAGTTCGGTTCATAGCATTTGTAATTTCATCCAATGAGTAGCGGTGATGGTCTGCATAGTGTCTAGAGTAGATAATGTTAGCACCGAGCTGCTCAAGTCCTTGTTCAAAACTCTCCGGCACAGCAATGCCACTGACTGCTCCAACTTTCCTTTTTATGAGGTAATCGAGTGGTATTTTCTCTCCTGTAGCAAGATCTTGGAGGTGCGTTGGCTTATGGGTGCACTCAATAATAGGAGCATGCTTGTTATATTGTCTTATTTCTTCTCTAATATCATGGATATCGCTCCCATCACATTTGGTAATGAAAATAGCATCACTTCTTCTGAGATGAGATTTAGGTTCGCGCAGCGTTCCACGAGGTAAAAGAAAGCGGTTCCCGAAAGGGGCCTGTCGGTCTATGAGGCAAATGTTTATTCTTTCTTTGAGTGGCAGAAATTGATAACCATCATCTAGTAGAATAGTGTCAATCCCCATTTTATTAACGGCGTACAATGCACTTTTAACGCGGTCCTTGTCTACCAGCACGATTACATCATCTAAATTGGTTGCCAACATGCAGGGCTCATCTCCAGCCTTTTCTGAATCGAGAAGGAGTGTCTTTCCATCGGTAACGATCCTAGGCAGCTGAGAATCTGTTTGAAAAGTAAGGCGTCTCCATATTCGTTGGTATAATGGGCGAGGCACACTTTTATAGCCTCTGCTAAGGATAGCAACGCGTCTACCAGAGTCACGCAAGACTTTAGCACACTTTTCCACAACTGGAGTCTTTCCAGTTCCGCCTACCGTTAGGTTTCCTATGCTAATAACTTGGCAGCCTACGGAGTGCCACTGGCAAAAACGATTTTCGTAAAGCCAAATTCTTACTCTTACGATTCCACTGTAAACAAAAGAAAGCAGGAAAAGAAATAATCTCAGCAAAGCTGCCCGCTTGCCATAACGACGAAGCAGTATGACATCAACGGCAAATTGTTCTAAGCGTTCTAATGGCTTCAAAGATATATTCTAACTAAATTACAGTTAAAATAAAGCACGGAGATCAGCTACTTCCTAAGGTTGCGAATAACAGGTTTCAAGGATATACGTCTTGTAGCGAGAGGCTGCTTTCCCTCGTGCTTAATTTTTGCAGCATACTTGTAATGTTGGGTATTAAAACGCTGGGAGGATATGTTATTTAGGTTGAGCTCGCTTAGGGATCGTATAAATGGAACCGAACCGTTTGTGTTTTGGCCTATGTAGCGCCTAAGCCAAACGGTGCTAAGGCCTGCTTTTTTACCACCAAGCACATCTGCTTCGAAACGATCTCCAATGTAAAGAGTATGCTCTGGAGCTACTCCGGCCTGGCGGCAGGCTTCATGAAATATAAATTTATCGGGCTTACCCGCCCCAATTTCTTCCGAAATGATAACTGGCTCTGCACGCTCTTTGAGTTTCGTCAGCTCAATCTTTAGGCGCTGTTGTTCGGCATTACCGTTGGTAATGATGCCAAATGGCAGTTCTAGCTTCTCTAAGAATGGCGTAACATCATCAAAAAGTATCCAGTTGTTAGAATAATGAAACAGATATCTTTGGTAGTGCGCATAGGCATCGTTATCAGGGAGATACAGGTTTTGTCTGCGATACAACTCTTGCATGCGGTAGATCCTTTGTTGCTCGTAGTTTATTTCCCCTCTAAGGTAGGCGTAATAATATGTTTCGATAAGACCGCACCATTCCTGGAAAAAGCCTTCCGGACTATGCGGTAGGTATTCTCTGTAATCATGTAAGTAGAGATTGGTTGCGAGTCGAACAGCCCCGCTGTGATCGATCAAAGTGTCGTCTAAATCAAAAAAAAGAAATCTTAGATCTTTAGCACTAGCCATCACGCATCTCCTATTAATTCTTTTGTTAGGGGCAATTACAATATGTCTTCAGCTAGGTGCAGAGTCTAGTACGAATAGGTACAAATTTAACTCGAATGATGTCATACAGAGTTAAAAATCCCAGCAAGGGCTTGGCTCCAAAAAACATAGAGCCTGCTAGAGGTATCACCTTTTTGAGGTGCATGTTCCCACTCTATCCGGATGGATCTCCGCGCGCTTGAATCTCCGCCTTGCTTGCTTATGAAAGCTATGCTTGGACGATTTGATGGATACATCTTCATCAACGCACTTACTCCTCCGGTTTAAGCTTTTTCGCATCTCATTAAACTACTATGAGATCATCCAGCCTTAAAATTGACACCCTTATGCGCGTACATTAATGGTCCGAGTTAGCCTGCTATTTTGTTGAACATTGATTTAAATGTGAAAGAGCCAAATAAAAAATGCCGATATGACAGGCGTTTAAAAAAGATCCCTTACAAATCTCATTGATAATAGTATCAACGGGTAAGAATGCTAATTCAATCTCTTCAGAAGGATCTAATTTCTGTGTAGAACTAGTAATAATTTCAGTGGCTATATAGCTGTGGATAAAATTGGTAAGGCGAGCTGGATCAGGTGAGACCGTAGGAAGTGAATGGAAATGGCGTGCTTGATATCCGGTTTCCTCTGCTAATTCTCGCTTAGCTGCGTCTAGAGGTTTTTCCTTTAATTCCATCATTCCTCCAGGCAGTTCGAGCACGAACTTTTTAATACCGTGGCGATACTGTCTAATGACAAGAATCTCGTGATCTTTATTAAAGAGTGCAACATGCACCCAGTGAGGGCACTCTGCCACGTAATAGGGGCTTATAGTGACACCATCATGCCTTTGGCAGACATCCTCGCGGAGGGAGAACCAGCGACTATGGATAAGAGGCTTTGAGCTAATGATATCCCAAGGTTTTGCAGATAAATCCCGTGACATAAAATGAAAGGTATTGCAAGTCGGGATCCAAGTCAGTAACTCTTTGATCTTAAGAAAGTGAAATATTTATTGATCAGCCTCATTATTGCAATTACTGCGATTATTTGGTTTAGGCCGGAAATCTCCGATGGCAAGCCTATGCCGCTTACAGAAAATTTACAATTTCAGTTAGTAGAGGAAGAGGAGATCTCTTATGAGGAGGGTCCTATGTGGAAGCTTAGTTATAGCTGTCCGTATCGATTAGAGGATTGGGCAAATGTCAGTGCCGTAGAGAAAGAAGTCATTTCCATTTGGCAGCACTACTTTAGACAACGAGTAGAGCAAAAAGGCTATCTTTTGGCCATGATTCAAGCAAGAGAGCGAAGAGAGGGCTTCGGGCTTTTTCTAGATCGCCCTGTAAGGAATTTTATTTTTAAAAGGCAATCTGGTATCTCTGATTGGATTTTAGTGTATGGCGAGGTGATAGATGGTCAGATCATGCAGAAAACGAAGTCTTTGTGATAGTTGTGTTAAATTAAAAATAGGTAGCTTGATCTCAAAGCAGCATCTTTCTAGCTTGATGACATGGTATCAACTTCGCTTTCAGAAACAGATAGGGGACAACCTATCGTTATGGGCATTCCTGGCCCCACAATAAACCAGAGCCAACGTGATCTCATCAAGCGGGTGCAGCCAGGCGGCTTTATCTTATTTAACAGAAATCTTGAACATCCAGCCCAAGTATTTGACCTTATTTCAGAGCTTTACGATATTTGCGAGCGCATACCGATCATGACCATAGATCAAGAGGGTGGCCGCGTGGCAAGGCTCAGCACGATTAGTGAAAGACCCGTTAGTGGCTATGCCCTTGCCTTGAGTAAGGATCCAGCATTGGCTCGTAGGCATGGCTCCCTTACCGGTCAGCTTCTAAGTTTATTTGGATTTAATCTTAACCTTTGCCCCGTTGTGGACTATTCGCAGGATGAGGGCGCAGATAATTCACTGCGTGGCCGTTGTTTGGGTTGTAGTCCTGATGAAGTAATGGTCATGGCGGATGCCTTCCTTGAGGGTATGGAAAAAGAAGGCCCACTTAGCACGGCAAAACATTACCCTGGCTATACCTATTGTGGCTTAGATCCTCACGGCGACTTGCCTAAGATAAATCGAACGCTTGAAGAGATGGAGAAAAATGAGCTCAAAGTATTTCGACATTTTGCGACTAGAGCGCCGGCATTTATGGTGGGGCATGGTTATTTCCCTGCATGGCATAAATCTCCCTATCCGGCTTCTATTTCAAAAATGATTGTGAACGATTTTTTAAGAGAAGAGATGAAATATGATGGGCTCGTCATGACGGATGATCTCGAGATGGGGGCTATCGGGGAGAGATATCCCGCAAAAGAAGTTTCCCGGCTAGCACTTGAGGCGGGCCAAGACATTCTACTCTTTTGCCACAATCCGGCATGTGTCGAAATCAGTTGGGATACGCTCTGCGAATTACCTGAGGAGCTGGTCAAACCTGCTGTGGACAGAATCATTCGCTTTAAAGAAAGGTTGATTTCCGTTCCTAGCTCGCTTGACTTAGACGCTTTGGAAAGTATATCAAAAGCTACAGGAGAATTAAGAAAACAACTCGAACCAGAATTGCTTAATTAAAAAATGGCCACCAAAGAAAAATTAGATGACGAGCAAATAAAAGAATTCCTTAAGGAATTGCCCAAATGGAAACTTGTAGATGGTAAATTACAGCGTGAGTGTAAATTTGATAATTTTGTCGAGGCTTTTGCTTTTATGACAGCAGTAGCCATCGTTGCTGAAAAAATGAACCACCACCCAGAGTGGTTTAATGTATGGGCTACAGTTAAAATCGATCTAGCAACACACGAGGCTAATGGTATCACCGAGCTAGACATTGCCTTGGCTAAGAAAATCGATAAGCTCTCAAATTAAATGGGAACTGTTAGAGACGCCCCGTTATCCTTTGGCCCCAAATCTAAAATAAAAGGCCCTGCTCTTTTTACCCATTGGTTGGCGTTTGGGTAACTACCTGCACCCTCTCCAAAACAATCTCTTAACATTTCCGTGTCGATGATCCCTGGATTTAGAGGAACGGCGGCCATACCTTGGGGCAACTCTTGGGCGAGCGCTAGAGTCAATCCCTCAATAGCCCACTTAGTCGCACAATAAGGCGCTACCTCTGGCGAAGTTGAGCGTCCCCACCCTGAACTCAAATTCACAATCACTCCATGGCCCTTGGTTCCATTAGCAAGCATAGCAGGTATAAAATGACGAAGCATATTTGCTACTCCCTTGATATTGACATCAATCACACGGTCAAAGTCGTCTTGCGTCACTTCCCACAGATTAGTGGTCTGATTGATGAGGGCGGCATTGTTAATAAGAAGATCAGGCGGCCCATATTTGTCTAATAGATCATGGACCCATGTTTTTACAACAGGGTCGGAAGATACATCTAGTTGGCGAAAGTCATGAGGAGAGCCAAAATTCTCATGAAGCTTGGTGATTTGGTCAGCAGATCTGCCGCAACCAAAAATCCAATGACCTTGATCAGCAAAATACTTAGCCATGGCCAATCCAAGGCCTTTGGTAACACCAGTAATCACAATTTTTTTCATAAAAGTCTACGTTCTAATAGGCTTCCACAGACACGGCAATATTTAGCGTCGTTGGCGTGATTGTCTGCAGAGCACTGATTGCATTTTACAGATAATCTTTCTTCGGAAGGAGGTGATTTTTGCGAAGTCATTTGTAATTCAGTTTTAGCAATTTCTGCCGTAACAATACCGGTGGGCACTGCAATGATAGCAAATCCCAGAAGCATCACAAAAGATGCAATAATTTGTCCTGCGGGAGTCTGAGGGTGTATGTCTCCATAGCCCACGGTTGTTAGTGTAACAATAGCCCAGTAAACGGAAATGGGAATATTCACAAAACCATTTTCCGGACCTTCCACTAGATGCATGATGGCCCCAATAATCGTTACAATGCTGATGACGGAGACAATGAAGACGGTGATTTTATAACGGCTGGCCTTAAACGCACGCATGATAACATTCTCGCCCTGGATGTATTTGATCAATTTGAGAATGCGAAATAGCCGAACTGCTCTAAGAATGCGAATGACAATGAGAAACTCTGCTCCTCCTATAAAAAGACTTAAGTAAGTAGGAACTATGGCTAGTAAATCCACGATGCCAAAGAAGCTAGTGAGATATTTTCTGCGATCTTCTGAACACCAAATTCGAACAAAATACTCTAGGGTGAAAATGCCTGTGAAAACCCATTCGGCGATCCGAAGTGCTTCGCCATACTCTTCCTGTAGGTCCCCAACACTTGCTAACATGACTGCAATAACGCTATCTAAGATGAGGATAATGAGTATGACATCAAATAATTTACCTAATGTCGTCTCTGATCCAAAAATCACCCTGCGCGTTTTTTCTCTAAAAGTCATAGACTCTAACTTAATACCTCGGGATCAATCATAAAAGCGGGAAAGAATTCTTCTTCCAGAATTTACTTTCAGGCCCTAAATATGAATCATGTCGGCAAAGCGTCTTTTTTTACTCGATGGTATGGCACTGGCCTATCGTGCTTATTTCGCTCTTATAAGGAATCCTATTTTTAATTCTAAGAAAATCAATACCTCTGCGCTCTACGGATTTACCAACACACTGCTAGACCTTCTCAAGAAGCATGAGCCAACACACATGGCAGTCGCATTCGATACCTTTGCTCCTACTTCCAGGCATTCAGAATACTCTGAGTACAAGGCCCAGCGCGACGAAATGCCTGAGGACCTTAGTGCTGCACTTCCGCAGATCCGGCAAATGTTAGAAGCCTTTCAAATTCCCATCTTGGAAGTAGATGGTTATGAAGCAGATGACATTATTGGAACACTTGCCAAGCAGGCTCAAGCTAAGGGATTTGATGAAATCTTTATGGTAACCCCAGACAAAGATTTCGGGCAGCTTGTGACAGATAAGATCAAAATGTATCGCCCAGGCCGGCAAGGCAAAGATGCGGAGATCTGGGGAGTCGCTGAAGTTTGTGAAAAATGGGGAATAAAACGGGTAGATCAGGTTGTTGATATGCTCGGACTTATGGGCGACGCCTCCGACAACATTCCCGGTATTCCTGGTATTGGAGAGAAAACAGCAGCAAAGCTTCTAGCGGAATTTGGTTCCGTAGAAAATCTTCTTGAATCGACAAACAAGCTAAAGGGTAAACAAAAAGAGAAAGTAGAGGCCGGAAAAGAGCAGGCACTCATGTCAAAACGACTCGCCACAATAATCTTAGATGCTCCTGTTGACATAGATTTCGCAGATGTCGCTCTAAAACCCTTGGACGAGCCCGCATTGAAAAGTCTTTTCGTAGAGTTCGAATTTAATAATATGGGAAAGCGACTTTTTGGTGACAGCTTCAAAGCCGGACGCGGATTTGGCACGGAGACAAAAGATAAATCTCCATACGCATCTCAGCTGACTGGTGGACCAGATCAAAATGATCAGGGAATGCTTTTTGCCAAGCTCAAAACTATTTCCGATGTCGAACGTAGCTATAAAATTCTCATAACGAAGGATGAGCGTAAGAGACTTATCAAGCAATTGAGTGACGCAAAGTCCTTTTGCTTTGATTTAGAAACGACCTCCTTAGATGTAAAAAGGGCTCGAGTTATCGGACTGGCTTTTTCTGTGGAGCCATTTTCAGCCTACTATCTGCCGATTCCCAAAGCTGAAGAAGAGGCGAGTATTCTCAAAGAACTTGAAGATGTTTTAACTAACCCTGAGATCGAGAAAATTGGACACAATCTTAAATACGATCTTGGGGTACTGGCCTGGAAAAATATTACTGTTGCAGGCCCCTTCTTTGACACAATGTTGGCACATTCCCTAGTAGAGCCTGATCAGAGGCATAGCATGGATTTTTTAGCAGAAATGTATCTAGGCTACGAACCAATTACGATTACCTCATTGATTGGACCCAAAGGCAAGGATCAAAAAAACATGGAAGAAGTCCAAAGAGAAGACCTCCCCAAGGTTGCTGAATATGCATCAGAGGACGCGGATATTACTCTTCAGCTCAAGGAAATCTTCCAGCCTATGCTGAAAGAAAAAGAACAAGAGAAACTTTTCTATGATATTGAGAGCCCTCTGTTACCCGTTCTTGTCAAAATGGAACATGCGGGGATAGCCATAGACATTACAGCTTTAGAGGAAATATCTTCAGAGCTTGAAGCAAAGATAGACACGAAGCGTTCACGTATCTACGAGATAGCAGGGCACGAATTTAATCTGAACTCCCCCAAGCAACTAGGGGTTGTCTTGTTTGAAGAAATGCAGCTTTTAGCTAAGCCCAAGAAAACCAAGACAGGACAATATGTAACCAACGAGCAAGTCCTAGAATCTCTTTCCCACCGTTTCGAAATAGCTTCTTTAATTTTAGAATACCGCAAGGCGACAAAGCTCAAATCAACCTATGTAGATGCGTTACCGGGCTATGCTCAGGAAGAGACACAACGCGTTCATACCACCTACCAACAAGCGGTAACAGCTACGGGCCGTATGGCTTCCATTGACCCTAACCTTCAAAACATTCCCATTCGCTCCGATCAAGGCAAAGAAATCCGTAAGGCATTCGTTCCTCAAGGTGAGGGTGTTATACTGCTAGCAGCGGATTATTCGCAGATAGAACTTCGTATTATGGCAGAAATTAGTGGCGATAAAGGGATGCAAGAAGCTTTTGCCTCGGGAATAGATATTCATACCGCCACTTCTGCGCGCGTCTATGGAGTCGCTGAAAAGGATGTCACCAGTGATATGCGCCGAAATGCCAAGATGGTGAACTTTGGTATTATCTATGGCATCTCAGCATTTGGACTTTCACAACGTTTAGGCATACCTCGTAACGAAGCGGCCGATTTGATTGAGGAATACTTTAAACAATACCCCGGTGTACAAAGTTACATGCAGGAAACCATTGCTTCAGCCAAGGAGAAGGAGTATGTCGAAACCATTACCGGTAGGCGTCGTTATTTAAGAGATATCAATTCCAAAAATGCTATGATTCGCCAAGCAGTTGAACGAACCGCCATTAACATGCCTATCCAAGGCAGCGCTGCAGACATGATTAAATTAGCCATGGTGAAGATCGACCAAAAACTCACCGAGGGACACTTTCAAACGAAAATGCTTTTACAAGTGCATGACGAACTTGTTTTCGAGATGAAAGATGAGGAAGAGGATATGGTGGTTCCTCTGATAGTTGAATCAATGCAAAATGCAGTTTCCCTGAAAGTGCCTATTCTCGTTGAAACTGGAAAAGGTGAGAATTGGTTAGTGGCTCATTAGGGTGTTTATAATCTAAGTCTTATGGCATCCCGTTAGCAAGCTAATGGAGTAGAGGATTTAAAATTAGAGTCTAAGTAAGCGATCCTGGCATGAATCTCATGGAATAGGCCTTGAAAAACCTGGTCCCATTTCCTTGCCAGATCATAGATAAGCCAGTGTGTCTTCAATGGTGTGATAGAGCGTTTGAGCACGGCAAAGCCTGGCATAAAGCCTGTCCTCTTTTAGTAGGGTTTCGTGGCTTCCTTTTTCGATGATTTTTCCATGTTCAAGGACGCATATGAGATCCGCATGCCTGACGGTGGAAAGTCTATGAGCAATAACAAAGGACGTGCGATCTTTCAGTAATCGATCAAGGGCCTCTTGGATCAATTTTTCCGTGGCGGTGTCAACACTTGCGGTGGCTTCATCCAATATCAGAACAGGAGGATCCTTGAGGAGTGCTCTAGCTATCGATAATCTTTGTTTTTCTCCAACACTAAGCTTGACTCCACGCTCCCCTACCAAAGTGTCCAGCCCTTGAGGCATCTCTCTCACGAACTCCTGCGCATTAGCTGCAGTTAATGCCCTCCAGATATCGCTCTCACTTGCTTCGGGATATCCGATTTGCAAGTTATAACGAATTGTGTCATTGAATAAAAATGCTTCTTGAGTCACGACGCCGATTTCTTTCCGTAGTGTCGGTAGTGACAACTCCTTAACGTCAACACCATCAATTTTAAGTAAGCCCTGACTATATTCATAGAAACGAGTGATTAGGTTAACTAGTGTGCTTTTCCCTGCGCCTGTCGGTCCTACCAAGGCAATAGTCTTACCAGCTTTTGCTTCGAGAGATATGTCATGAAGAACAGTGCTTTCATCATCATATGAGAAAGAAATACGCTCGAAAGAAACTGATCTACCAGTTCCCATCAAATGTGGGAGAGTTTGATTGCCTTGGGGTTCGTACTTTTCTTGTTTTGTATCTAAAATGGAGAAGACGCGATCAGCAGCAGCCCTTCCCGCTTGCACAAGTTGGTTGAGTTGATGAAGCCGTCGGAATGGCTCGTAATACATGAGAACATACAAGAAGAATGTAGTAAGCTCACCCTTACTCATTTCTCCAGAGAGGACTTTTTGCCCGCCAATGAGCAGTACCAACACGTAGCCTAGGGAGCTAATAAATTCCATGCTCGGAGAATAACGAGCCCATGCTTTCATGACGGTCAGCGTTCCTTCACGAACACCGTCGGCTTTCTCAGAAAAATGCTCGGACTCTTGTTTTTCCCGGGAGTAAGATTTGATTTGTCGTACGCCTTGCAAATTATCGAGCAGCAGTGCATTCATCGCCGAAGCTGCTTTGCGTTGAATTTTGTAACGCACAAGCGCAGTTGAGGTATACAACCAGGCCCCCAACATTAAAAGAGGAATAGGTGCCATGGACCAAAAAGCTAATTCCAAATCAGTGAGAAATAGAAAAATACTGACCCCGACGATTTGCAAAATGGCTACAAATCCTTGCTCTATTCCATCAATAAGGACCCGTTCCATGGCCATGACATCTTCTGTAACCCGCGTCATGAGGTCGCCTGTAGCGCGATTATCAAACCATTTCAAAGGAAGTCGTTGCATCACTTCATAGAGTTCGTTTCTCATATCGAAGATAACATTTTGCTCGAAAAAATTATTGAGATGAATACGCAGGCTGTTCAAGACATCGCGTAGGAAAAAAGAGGTTAAAACAATACCTACTCCCCAAAAAAGTGCTGTGTAATCTCCCTTCTCCACTAATACGGTATCTACAACATGTCCTGTGACTTTTGGGTAAACTAAGCCAAAGAGTGTAGAGAGGACCGCGCAGATAAAGGTCCCTAAAGCTAAAAACTTATAAGGCACACAATACTTCGCGACTCGTAGTATCATACTCATAAAGAGATCACCATACCCGTATTGCTGAAAAAAGAAAGGCTACCATGAAAAACACTTCCTAGCTTCAAGAACTCGGCAGTAACCGCAGGAGGTTATTTTCTTACGGCTTTGCAGCAATAAACTGTTGCAAGAGTGCGTAAATAAAGCGTCTGTGTTTTAAAAATTTAAATGAAAGAAGTCATTACTTGCCTAACAAACATTACAACCTATCTTGTCGCCAAACCGTAATGAGAAACTTTGTTAAAAATTATCAGTTTATCGACAGGGCTCAAGGTTCTATTAGGTCTGATGTCCTCTCGGGTTTGACGGTTGCTCTAGCGCTTGTCCCAGAAGCAGTGGCATTTGCCTTTGTTGCGGGAGTTGCACCGGTTGTCGGTTTGTATGGGGCATTTTTCATGGGGCTTGTCACCGCGCTTATAGGAGGCAGGCCGGGTATGATTTCTGGTGCAACGGGTGCGATGGCTGTCGTGATGGTTCATCTCGTTTACGAGGGCAACGAGATAGAATCCGGTTTCGGCGTGCAGTATTTATTCGCCACTTTATTGCTTACAGGAGCCTTGCAAATCTTAGCTGGAGTTTTGAAGTTGGGTAAATTTGCTCGTATGATCCCCCATTCCGTGATGATGGGTTTTGTCAATGGCCTAGCAATTGTCATCTTCCTCTCCCAATTGCAGATGTTCAAGGTGGATGATAAGTGGCTATCTGGAGGTCCATTATGGACTATGCTTGGACTCGTGTTCCTTACCATGGCAATCATGGTTGGGTTGCCAAAGCTCACTAAAAAAGTTCCCGCAGCCTTAGTGGCCATTATTGTTGTTAGTCTAATGGTCATCTTTTTGGGAGTAGAAACTGCCACGGTGAAATCATTTATCGAGTCGGGTGGAGGCAGCGGTATTCAAGCGGGCTTGCCTAGTTTTGCGATCCCTATGATTCCTTTGAACTTGGACACTTTGGCATTTATTGCACCATATGCTTTTATACTTTCAGCGATCGGCCTGATTGAATCATTAATGACCTTGACCCTTATTGACGAGCTTACAGAGACTCGTGGTAGTGGCAGCCGTGAATGCATAGCTCAGGGCACTGGTAATCTGCTCAGTGGTTTTTTTGGGGGTATGGGTGGCTGTGCCATGATAGGGCAAAGCATTATTAATATTAAATCAGGTGGAAGAGGTCGCCTATCTGGTATAGTAGCGGCGCTTGCTCTACTAGCTTTTATTCTTTTTGCTGCCACTTACATTGAAATGATTCCTATTGCAGCACTGACGGGGGTCATGTTCATGGTTGTTGTAGGAACCTTTGCTTGGAGCACTTTTAAAATACTCAACAAGGTTCCTATGGCAGATGTCTTTGTCATAGTAGTCGTCACGGCATTGACTGTCATCTTTGATCTAGCCATAGCGGTAATTATTGGTGTGGTTATTTCGGCATTGGTTTTTGCTTGGAGCCATGCCATGCGTATTCACGCTGAGAAGTACATTGATGATCATGGTATTAAACACTATGAGATTGATGGGCCACTCTTCTTTGGATCCACGACAACTTTTAATAGGTTATTTACGGTAAAGGATGATCCGCAAGAAGTTATCATAGATTTCGCGGGATCCAGAGTAATGGATCAGTCCGCTATTGAATCGATCAATAAGCTGGCGGAGAAATATGCTAAGCAGCGCAAGACTATCCACCTACGTCATTTGAGCCCTGATTGTGTGAAGCTAATTAAAAAAGCTGAAAAAATTTGTGACGTAAATGTCCTTGAGGATCCCAACTACTATGTTGCCATCAGTGAATACAATAAGCTTCGAGAACAAGCCCAGACTGCAAGTTAATGCAAAGATAGCTAAATTGTGGAACTTGCGGTTCGAATAATTTAATATACACTTACGTCAAAAGGATTAATTATGCTCTTGTTATTAATATTTGGTTTCACATTAATTATTTCACTCCTTGCATCATGGAATGTGAAAAATACTTACAGGAAATACAGCCGGATGAGGACCCGTTCGGGCTACTCAGGCGCGCAAGTGGCAGATCGTATTCTCTCAGCAGCCGGCATTCGTGATGTTGATGTCATAGAACACCAGTCTTTTTTAGGAGATCACTATGATCCCATCAATAAACGCTTGGTGCTATCCTCAGAAAATTACCATGGAGACTCTCCAGCGGCCTTAGGAGTTGCAGCTCACGAATGTGGTCACGCTATCCAACATAAAGCAGCATACGGACCTCTACAATGGCGTATGGCTTCCGTTGGCGTCACCAACTATGCTAATCAAGTGGTCACATGGTTACCTCTAGTAGGTTTATTTCTTGGGCTATTTACTCCTCCTACTTATTTTCTAATCATGGCAATAGGCTGGGGGGTTATCATGGCTTTTAACCTAATTACTTTACCTGTGGAGTTTGATGCTTCGAAGCGTGCAGCTGTGATTCTCAATAAAATGAATTTCATTCAAACAGATGAAGAAAATACTGCTATGCGGAAAGTGCTTGGAGCAGCGGCTTTGACCTACGTAGCTGCATTTGTTACTTCACTACTTTACATGCTCTATTATTTACTACCGCTTTTGTTGAGACGTGACTAGAGGTTGCCGTTTGTTTTCTAAACATGAATGACCATTTTTAGTCCTGATATAATTATAAGCATCCAAATCAATGTCGAGAACTGCTTCTGAGGGATGTATTTGACAATCTGAGGCGCTATGCCTGCGCTCACAGCTGCAACTAAGCCTAGTGCAATGCTTAACTGGAGAGATGTAAAGCTGATGTTATCCAAGGAAGCTTGAAAAGGAATTTTGAAAACGTTTATTAGAAAGAAGAACCAAGCACTGGTGCTGATAAAGGCATATTTCGGCAACTTCATAGCCATGAGGTAAAATGCGGCTATAGGTCCAGCAGCATTTGCCAACATGGTGGCGACACCCCCCAGTAAGCCCGTGCAGATGACAAACCACTTACTCTTTTCGTAGGGGAGCCCGTTCTTGATCGCAGTCGGCCTCCGTAGGTCTAGCTGCTTTTTCAGAAAGTGCAGGCCTGTCATGATTAAAAGGATGCTGCCAATAATGACTTGGAAAAGATCCGCAGGGATAGTGTTAAAGAGAAAAGTTGCCAGAATCACACCTGCCGCACTAATAGGGAATAGCTTGGCTATCATTTTCCATTCTGCGTGCTGCCGATATATAACAATTGCAACAACATCAGCAAAGATGAGAACAGGTAATAGAATGCCTACGGACTCCTTAGGACTGAATATTTGGGCGTAAATGGCAACGGTTAAATTTCCTATGCCAGGTATCCCTCCTTTGCCAAGGCCTACACAGATTGCTCCAATGATGGCAAATATCCATTGTTCTTGTGACAAAGTTGGCATTTTAGAAAAAATTTACGTACTTGTTTGTATAGAAAAGTCAATTAGCCTGATGCATTCGGCTAATGAAGAAAAGAAGTTTATAACATATGCTGGTAAAAGAGATTTTAGAAAAGGCTAATCCGGCTTTTAGTTTCGAGTTTTTCCCTCCCAAGAAGGATGCGGATTCTGAGGCGCTTTTCCACACAATCCGAGATTTGGTTCCTTTAAAGCCATCCAGCGTCAGCGTTACATACGGTGCTGGTGGAACGACCCGCGATCGCACCCATAAGCTTATTAAGAGAATACAAAGTGAGACAGATCTGACAGTTGTTTCGCACCTTACTTGTGTTGGGGCTAGCAAAGATGAAATTAAGGAAATTCTAGAAACCTACCAACAGAGTGACATCAATAATATCCTTGCCTTGAGAGGCGACCCACCCAAAGGCCAGAGAGATTGGCAGGCGCATCCGGATGGATTTGTTTATGCCTCTGAACTGGTAGCCTTTATTAAGAAAAATTTTCCAGAGATGGGTATAGGCGTAGCGGGTTTTCCCGAAGGGCATCCTCAGACACCCAATCGGCTGCAAGAGTTGGACTACTTAAAGTCTAAAGTCGACGCGGGGGCTGACTATATAGTGACACAGCTATTTTTTGATAATCGCGATTTTTATGATTTCTGTGAGCGCTGCGAGCTAGTAGGGATTAACATTCCCATTATAGCCGGTATCATGCCAGTTACGAGCCGCTCGGGCATGATTCGAATGGCAGAATTAGCTGCTGGCGCCAGAATTCCAGCTCGCTTATTCAAAGCAGTCGCCCGAGCAGAAACCGATCAAGCGGTAGAAAAAGTAGGTGTGCATTGGGCCACTGAACAAGTCAGAGATTTAGTCGATAATAAGAGTAGAGGAATACACTTTTATACGCTCAATAAAGCTAAAGCGACGCGCCAGATTTACGAGACGTTGAGTGTGATTCCCACTTAAATATCGTAATTTAGAATAGATATGTCAGAAAGAAAGAAACCCTGGCTCTCTACAGGGAATAAAGAAATCGACCTGCAACTCAAGGACCTGGTAACAAATGCCAGAATTTCATGTGATCCTGAATTCTTCCAAGAAATTTTAGTAACAGTCATGAAATTTGCTCAGGATAATCCGAATCCTGCAGATATACGCCTTGTCAATAAAGCGCTGAAAGAACTCTGTCGGGTAAATACCATCTTTCAACCCTACAAGGGCATTAAAAAAGTGGCCGTTTTTGGATCTGCAAGGACAGAGCCGGAGGCGCCGGAATACATAGCAGCCAAAGATTTTGGTAAGATTATGAAAGAGTCTGGCTTCATGATCATTACCGGGGGAGGCGATGGTATTATGGGTGCAGCTCAGGCGGGTGCAGGTCGCGATAGAGGCTTTGCTCTTAATATTCAGCTACCTTTCGAGCAATCAGCTAATGCTACTATAGAGGGAGACCCGAAACTATTTACTTTCAAATATTTTTTTACTCGTAAGCTGCATTTTGTCAAAAATGCCGACGCCATTACACTTTTCCCCGGAGGTTTTGGCACCATGGACGAGGGCTTTGAAGCAATGACTCTTATGCAAACAGGAAAAGCTCCGGTTTTACCAGTTGTCATGGTGGATGCACCTAAGGGAAAATATTGGAAGACGTTTGAAAACTACTTGAGGGAACATTTGCTGAGAGCTGGACTGATCTCCGAGCAGGATTTTAATCTATTCAAAGTGACGGATGATCCAGAGGAAGCGCGCAAAGAGATTCTCAATTTCTACTATAATTTTCATTCCTACCGAGATGTGAATGAATTGCTTTCTATTCGAATGCAGAGGCCTATAACTGAGGGAGCACTAAAACGTATAGAAGATGACTTCAATGATATCATAGTGGAGGGGGGGCGTATGAAGATCTCTAAAGCGCTACCAGAGGAGCTAAATGAAGTGGCTATTGCAGACTTGCCAAGGCTAGTATTTCCATTTGATAGAAGGTCCTATGGGCGTTTACGGATGCTTATTGATCGTATCAATTTGTTTTAATAACAAAATTCGCTAGCTTCGGCTTATGTCCCGCAAAGTCATTGTGCAAGTAAAAGATCTAAAAGTTTTTTTGTTGGAAGATGGTGAAGTCTCTTGGGAAGCTGCGTGCTCAACATCCAAGTTTGGTTTAGGAATGGAGGCCGGGAGTTACAAAACGCCTCTAGGCTATTTCACTGTTTCAGAGAAAATAGGAGAGGGTCAACCAATCTTTACTATTTTTAAGGGGCGTCAACCTGTGGGCCTATGGGATGCTAACGCTGGGTCACGTGAGGGAGACTTAATCTTAACGAGGATCCTTTGGTTAGAGGGAAAGGAACAAAAAAACGAAAACACTAAAGAACGCTACATCTATTTTCACGGGACGAATCAAGAGCATCTAATTGGAACACCTGCCAGCCATGGGTGTGTACGATTGACAAATAAAGATATGCTAAAGCTTTTTAGCTACGTTGAGGTGGGAGATATAGTTGAGATAATTGCCTAGCTTCGCATTGAACCCTTTTCATTTTCAACTTTGGGCTTAGCCTCATTAGCTATGGCAATCATACGTCACGTCATATTAGATTGGTCTGGAACGGTGGTAGATGATTTGTCGCCCGTCATTGAAGCTACAAATAAAATTTTTGAATCCTACCAAAAGCGGTCTTGGTCACGTGATGAGTTTAAAGAAAAGTTTTTTCTACCCTTTCCTGAATTCTATAAGAAATATCTTTCAGATGTATCTATGGAAGAGATAAATCGTGTCTATCATGAAACTTTCAAAACGTTGCAGGGCGACATTACCCTGTTGTCGGGCGCTAAAGACTTGTTGGATTACTGTCGCAATGAAAAATTATCCTTATTCGTACTCAGCACCATTCACCCGGACCACTTTCGTGAGCAGGCTCCTCGTCTACAAGTCGATCAGTACTTTAAAAAGGCTTATGTGGGTATCATGGATAAACGAAAAAAGATTCAGGAGATTTTAATAGAAAATGAACTTAAGGCCGAAGAGACATTGTTTATTGGAGATATGCAACATGATATTGAGACAGCTCATGCCGGAGGCGTGCAAAGCGGTGCGGTTTTAACTGGCTACGATTCCTTTGACAAACTCAAGTTGGTAGGTCCTGATTTGATTTTTCGTAATTTGTCTGAAGTAAAAGGCTATCTTGAAAGGCATCGATCTGAGCCTAGCTATTATCCGATTGCAACAGTCGGTGCTCTCATCGTAGGCCCTGATGGGCGATTGCTCATGTTTAGAACCCAGAAATGGAGCAATCGCTGGGGGATTCCTGGTGGTAAAATAAAAACGAATGAGACAGCTATCGATGCACTTCATCGAGAAGTGAAAGAGGAAACAGGGTTAAATATTCGAGATATCGAATTTGTTACCGTGCAGGATTGTATTAGCTCCGTCGAATTTTATAAGCCTGCACATTTTCTTTTACTCAATTATATAGCCCATACGGATGAAACAAATGTGATGATTAATGAAGAGGCTGAAGAGTACAAATGGACTACTTGGGACGAAGTCTATGAGCTTGATTTAAATGTGCCTACGAAAGTATTGCTTGAAGAAGCAGAGAATAAGTTAAAACAATGAAGGAAGATTTAATTAAAATTGAAGGCCAAGAGGTTTGGTGTCACATAGGTGTTCCAGACGAAGAGCGAGCCGAAAAGCAACGCCTGGAAATCTCCGTGGAGTTTCCTGTGGGCAATGCTCGTGAAGCTGCACGTCTGGACTGCTTGACTAAAAGTGTGGACTACTTTTCCGTCAGTGAAAGTATCAAGAAGATCGCTTCTGAAAAACCAAGGAAACTCATCGAAACTTTGGCCGAGGAAATGGCTGTAAAACTACGTAAAGAATTCTCACTGAACGGGATAGAGGTGGAGGTGCGGAAATTTATTTTAAAGGGCACTAAGTGGGTGAGCATAAAAATTCAGAGACCATGAATGATCAAGAAGATTGTCAACGCCCGTTTTTAGTATAAATTGTCGCCATGTCCATCACATTCAGTGAAATCAGTAGGATGACTCTTTTTCGTGGCTTCGATCCGAATTTCGTCAAGATGCTTGACCTCTTTTTCTTTGAGCGAAACTATGAATCAGACATGGTGCTTGTACAAAGTGGCGAGCCACAAGATAGATTTTTTATAATGATAGCGGGTGAAGTCGAGGTCTATCAGGAGGTTGATGACAAAAGAGTTTCTTTAGCAGTTCTATCCGCCGGCCAGTTTTTTGGTGAGATGAATCTCTTTGATCCCGGTGAGGCAACAGCAAGTGTAGCCACTCTTACACCGGTGAAGACTCTTGAAATCACCAACACAAAGTTTCGCTCATTTATTTCTAATAGGCCTGAGCTAGCCGCAGACTTTACATTCCAATTGGCAACCACCATTGTGAAGCGCTTTCGAGCTAGTAAGGAGACATTAATGAGTCAGATCAACCAGCCGCAAGCACAGCCTCAAGCTTAGCCTCATGCAGTCAAGAGAGATTACTCCATTTCAAAAGAGTGTTTACGATGCCACAAGTCTCATCCCTAAAGGAAGTGTAACCACCTACAAATTGCTAGGGCAGATGGTGGGCTGTAGAAGCCCACGCGCTATTGGTCAGGCGCTTCGTCTTAATCCTTTTGCCCCCGAAGTGCCTTGTCACAGAGTTGTCAAAACAGATCTTTCGCTTGGAGGATATATGGGCCAGGAAAGCCCCAGTCCAGAGTTGAAAAAAAAGAAACACCTTCTAGCGCTAGAAGGTGTTCGATTTATAGAAAAGAACCGAATAAATCCTCAGGATTTGTGGACCCCAACTATGCATTAATGCGGTGTTGACTTGGAGGCCGTAGCGTTGGAAGCCTTTTTCGTAGGCTTTTTCACTTTGAAGATGATGACATCATCTTTTACCTTCGCTTCAACTTTATCTCCCGCTTTGATTTCGGCGCGTATAATCTCTTCCGCTATGGGGTCCTCTAAATGGCGTTCTATCGCCCGGCGTAATGGACGTGCCCCGTAAGCGGGATCATGCCCCTTATCAATGAGGAAATTGATGGCCTCATTTGTCAAAACGAGCTCAATCTCTCTACCTTCTAATCGGTCTACAACTCTTGCAACTTCAATATTGACGATCTTACTGAGGTGCTCTTTGTTCAAGGAGTGGAATACGATAATATCATTTAAGCGGTTCAGGAATTCAGGTTTGAAGACTTTCTTGGCCTCTTCTAATAACTTGGATTTGATTGCCTCATAGTCTTCCTCTTCAGACTGCATGCCAAAACCCATTGAGTTACCCTTCTTAATTAATTCGGCACCAACATTTGAGGTCATAATAATTATCGTGTTACGGAAATCAATTTTGCGAGAAAGGCTGTCAGTTACTTGCCCGTCCTCTAAAATCTGCAGAAGAACATTCCACACATCGGGGTGAGCCTTTTCGATTTCGTCAAATAGCACTACACTGTATGGACGGCGGCGAACTTTCTCTGTCAGTTGGCCACCTTCTTCATATCCAACATACCCAGGAGGGGAACCGATCAATCGAGAAACATTGAATTTCTCCATATATTCACTCATGTCTAATTGGATTAGCGCATCTTCTTCTCCAAAGACATGCTTGGCTAAACACTTGGCTAGATGTGTTTTACCCACACCGGTAGGTCCAAGGAATATAAACGAACCAATAGGGCGCTTAGGATCTTTAAGATCTGCTCTGGAACGACGAAGTGCTTTTGCTAAAGCCTCAACTGCTTCATCTTGCCCCACTACCTTGCTATGAAGTTCGTCAGCAATACTCAACAGCTGAGACATCTCTTTCTCTTCCATGCGTGTGAGAGGAACACCGGTCCATTTAGAAACAATGTGCATAATGTCGTCATCTGTGACGAGCACTTCCTGTTCATCTCGCTTTTTGCGCCATTCTTCAAGAGACTTTTCCAAATCTTCCTTCGCCGCTTTTTCTTGATCTCGGAGAGATGCCGCTTTTTCAAAGTCCTGGTCCTTGATTGCCGCCTCCTTATCTTCCTTGATCTTGTCGATACCACCTTCTTTGTCTTTGAGGTCCTTTGGCAACATGGTGGCCCCAATTCGGGCTCTGGCGCCTGCTTCATCCATGATATCAATGGCTTTATCCGGTAAGAAGCGATTAGTTAGGTAGCGGTCACTAAGACGTACGGCAGCAACTAGCGCATCATCTGTGATTTTAGCTTTATGGTGCTGCTCATATTTAGGGCGCAGGCCTTTAAGAATTTCAACGGCTTCGTCCACGCTTGGCGCATCCACTTTGACATTTTGGAAGCGGCGCTCTAGTGCAGAATCCTTCTCGATGTATTTGCGATATTCGTTGAGGGTCGTAGCTCCAATGCACTGAAGCTCACCACGTGAAAGTGCTGGCTTTATGATGTTAGAGGCATCCATAGCGCCCTCGGCAGAGCCCGCGCCAACGATTGTATGCATTTCATCTATGAATAAGATAACGTTCTTTGACTTGCGAATCTCTTCCATAACGGCCTTAATGCGCTCTTCAAACTGTCCTCTATACTTTGTGCCGGCAACCATGAGTGCCAGATCAAGTGTGACGACCTTTTTGTCTCGTAAAATTTCAGGGACATTACCATCACTGATTTCTTGAGCGAGTCCTTCGACGATAGCGGTTTTACCAACTCCTGCCTCTCCAATGAGAACAGGGTTATTTTTGGTGCGTCGGCATAAGATCTGAATGACACGCTCTATTTCTTCTTTGCGTCCTATAACGGGATCAAGTTCAGTTTTTTGAGCGAGCTCTGTTAAGTCTCTACCAAAAGCTTTTAGTGCCGGTGTCTTGACATCTTTCTTCTGACCACTCATACCAGGTTCCCCACCTGCGGAGGCAGTTCCAAAATCATCTTCCCCTTCAGATCCTTCAAAGTTAGGGTCTAGTTCTTTAAGAACCTCATTACGGGCGCGTTCGATATCAATATCAAGACTCTTGAGGACACGAGCAGCTACGCCATCTCCTTCACGTAAAAGGCCTAATAAAATATGCTCTGTTCCGACGTAGCTGTGATGTAGAGCTTTGGCTTCCTTACCCGCCAGGGCCAAAACTTTTTTAACGCGAGGTGTGTAGGGAATATTGCCAGACATTTTTGTGTCAGGGCCAGAACCCACCTGCTTTTCAACTTCCATCCGGACCGTTTCTAAATCCAAGCCCATCTTCTGTAGGACATTCACAGCAACTCCCTGTCCAAGTTTAATTAGGCCGAGTAATAAATGCTCTGTCCCAACGTAGTTGTGATTGAACCGATCTGCTTCTTTTCGAGCAAGTGCTAGAACTTGCTGAGCTCGCGGTGTAAAATTGTTCATATTTTCCTATCCTCTCAAACTATCATTTCAAAAGCTTAACTTCTTTATAGAAGGTTCTGCTATTTCCTTCAGCTTACCCCTCAGTAAGTCTGCCCGGAAAGCATCCCTTTCTTCTGCATTGAGCTTCTTGTCAGCAGCCTTTTGCAAATGAGCAGGTTGCGTGGTTATAAATAGATCATCGATCTTTGAGCGCAAATTATTAGGCAAGATTCCAAGATCTACGCCTAATCGTAACATGGAGAGCAGATTTAGGGCCTCTTTGGATGAAATTGAGTAAGCATAACTCATAACTCCGTAAGCTCTACCCATCTGATCTGCAATCATGCGTCCTTTCTCTTGCAAAAGCTTTTGACGTGCATTTTGCTCATGTTCTATCAAATTATTTGTGACTTTAAGGATTCGCTCAACGATTTGCTCTTCACTTTCCCCAAGAGTCATTTGATTAGATACTTGAAAAAGATTTCCTAAAGCTTCAGTTCCTTCGCCATATAAACCTCTTACCGCAAGACCAATCTGGTTGATGGACTTGATCACCTGGTTGATTTGCTCGCTCAGAACAAGCCCCGGCAAATGAAGCATCACAGAAGCTCGCATGCCAGTTCCGACATTGGTTGGGCAAGCAGTCAAGTAGCCCAGTGAGGGCGAAAAGGCGTAATCCAATTTACTTTCTAATTGGCTGTCTGCGGAATCCACTTCGTTCCATGCCTCCTTCAACTGAGGGCCCAGTAGTATGGCTTGAAGTCTTAGATGATCTTCTTCATTCACCATAACACTTAAGTTACTGTTCTGACTTACAATAAGACCACTGCCTGCATTCTTGGCAGCATGTTCTCTGCTGATAAGATGTTGCTCGACCAATAACTGTTTTTCTAGGGGAGTAAATTTATCCATCCTGTCATTGATTCTGGCATGCTTCATTTGTGTGAGGGCGGCGACAGAGGGGTGAATTTCATGTAAAAGTTTTTCTCGGTTATCTTTCTTGAGCCATCCCGGAAAAGCATGATTACTGACATTCCGAGCCAGCCTTACACGACTGCTCATAACAATGCCCAAGCCAGGTACAGGTGAATTTTTACCCCCATTATTTTTGTCTTTGGATTCAGCCATCTTATAATAAGGTAAACCTCGCTACGCTAAAATGCAACAGGAAGTCCCAAACTTGTACTTTATCCTTAACCTAATATTTATCAGAAAATGCAGCTGTTTGGTTCTCTATCTGCTCGCCTTAGAAGAGTGCGACTAACCCTCCGAATTTTTTGCTTCGGTCCCCTCGCTTCTACTTTCTTCCTCAGCGTATAGAATATTGACTTTGGCAGGTGTTGTCAGACAACATGGCCTGGGTATGAAAATTTCTAAGAAAAGCGAGTATGGCGTTTGTGCTCTAATTGAAATGACTTTGCAAGCAAGGGCTGGCAAAGAATGGCGGCAAACTTCTCAAATAGCGGAGCGTTCTGGTATACCGGAAAAGTATCTTGAGCAAATACTCTTAACTCTGAAAAAGGGCGGTGTTCTAAAAAGCAAGCGTGGTATCGACGGCGGTTATGCACTGGATGTCGATACCAAGGACATTTCACTATATGAGATTTTCTGTCTGCTTGAAGGGGACCTTTCGCCTAATTCTTCTGGCGCAGACTCCGATGACCCAATCTCCTCGAGTTTAAACCTAGTAACCTCTGAGGCTGCGGAGGCTTCTAAAAACGTTCTTAATAACAAGAAGTTATCTTCTTTAGCAGATCAGGTTGAGCGCCTCAGACGAGAACACCAAACTAATATTGAGTACCAAATTTAAACCGAACGAGTAGAGGTTGAGCGAGATGGGTAAAAGCTTGAGCCCTGAGAAAAAGACAATCGACCAAAATCTATCGATAGGGTAATGACCCTAGGGACTCTATGGTCCGTGAAGCCAGGATCTTGCACAGACCTTTAAGGCTCTATGGCATCATTCGGGTTTATATCATTAACTCTATAGATTCTGTACATGTAGACTTGATCTTCTTTTTTCATCCGGAATAATCGAAAGGATGCCTTATTCTCGGAAAAAATCCGAACCGCTTAGGATCACGAAGGAGTTGCTCCTAGAGATAGGAGGATGGAGAGCTATGAAAGAGGGTAGATCTCTCTTTGAGAGCGGGAAAGTCAAGGCAGTTTCTTACGAACCCCCTATGTTGACAGGGGTGGTTCAAACGGGCACGAGCACGGTTAATGCAAGACTGCATCTTGGATATAGGCTATCTGATGTAGAGAATATGTGCAGCTGCAGACAGGCTCGTGAATACGGCACTATTTGCCCGCATGTCATAGCGGTAGGGTTAGCCTATATCGCTCAAGAACAGCAGGAAGCAATTAACTCTAGTCCAAAACCAAGCAGGACGGCAACCAAATCGGCGGCTCCTGATTTGCCAAAGTTACATTTTACTTCCGTCGATGAAGCTTCAACCTCCTTTATTCCCTTAGAACTTAACATCTTATTACCTACCAACTTAGAAGAAGCTTGGAAGGCAGGAGAAATGCGGGTTATTACTGAGGCAAGTGCAAAGGGTCAACCAATGAAGCCTCTGGATTTCGTGCCTCGTAAGCAGCTTGAACCATATACTGTCAGCGATGCTGACTATCGCTATCTCCAAACCAGTGAGCAACTCAATGGCGGAACAGTTCCAGGTATCTGGCTGTTGCAAGGCAAAGATCTCTTTAACTTTTTTAACAGCATTGTGGGGCATCCACGTATTTGGCTTGGTAAAAAATCCAGACTGCAGGTTTTGGTTTCTCCCCAGAAACCAAAACTCTACTTGGATATTACAGAGCAAGGAGAACTACACCTTCACCTGGAGGAAGATCATCCGCAAGGCGGTTCGCTATTACATACAAGCAGAGGTTTATGGCACTACTATGAGGATCAGCTTCTTCGGCTTAATGAGTTAAATCCCGTTTACCAAGTTCTTGAAGAAAAGGACGTCACCATTCCTCGGGAAAAGCTGTCTCAATTTTTTCAAACAGAGCTTCCATTTCTGGAGCGCCAAGCAGATGTCTCACTGAGTGAGACATGTAAAAAATTAGAGTTCGAAACCATAAGTCCAGAAGTGCATATGAAATTGGATGGCTTGCTCTCTGGTATTAGCTGCAGAGCGGAAGTAAAATACGGGGGCAAAGAGTATTTGCTGCAGGGGCTCCCTGGTAAAAAAGAAAGGCCTGGCAAAGCTGTAGACGATTGGACGCCGGACCCTAACAATCCTTACCGCTATTTTGTAAGAGATAAGAATAAAGAACGCAGAATTCAAAAAGAAATTATTGCTGCTGGGTTTGAGCCAGGTAAGAGGCAACCTGAATTCTATACCCTATCCTCAGAAAATAGAGTGGGTCAATTCTTGGGTAATATTCTACCCATTTGGCAAAATAAATGGCAGATAGAATACTCTGGCCGTTTGACCAATTTCTTAGATCGTTGTGATTTGATTCAGCCCGAAATCATGATCGAATCTAGTGGGGAAGAATGGCTTTCTGTTAGAATTGATTATAAAGAAAAGAACTCTGGGAGCAATCTAACCCCGTCAGAAGTACAAAAGCTGCTCCAGACTGGGCTTAGTCACCACCGTCTCGCTTCCGGACGTATTGCACTGCTTCCTACAGAGTCTGTGGGACAGTTTGAGGAAGTCATTCGAGACTGTGATGTTCAGCAAGATAGTGGAGTCATCAAGCTAGAAAAGCGCTATGCCTGCTACCTTGAAGAAGCTATCAAATCTCAAAACTGGGAAGTCATCTGTCGTGATGAATGGGAAACCCTAAAAAATTTTAGCAACCCGGATCCTGTGGCGATTCCCAATGAGATTCAGAAGCTTCTAAGACCTTACCAGAATAAAGGGGTATACTGGATTCATCACCTGGCGCGCCACAAAATGTCTGGTGTCTTGGCAGATGAAATGGGATTAGGAAAGACCCTGCAAACTCTGGCCTTTATCTCTAGCTGGCAGAATGGGTTATCGCCAGGGCAAGGTCAGCCCTGTTTAGTCATCTGTCCTACGAGCTTGGTTTATAACTGGGCCAATGAAGCGAGTAAGTTTGTGCCATGGCTCAAGACCTTGGTCATTCATGGTCCCAAACGTAAGAATCTTTTCGAGAAGATTGGCGAGCATGAAATTATCATTACCTCCTATGCTCTATTGAGAAGAGATATAGAGTACTACAAGAAAATGGACTTTAAATGTGTTATCTTGGATGAAGCACAATTTATCAAGAACCGCTCCAGTCAAAATGCTAAGTGCGTGAAGTCTCTTAAAACACACTATCGCCTTGTGCTTACCGGCACCCCCATCGAGAATTCCTTATTTGATCTATGGTCTATCTTTGACTTCCTCATGCCTGGCTATTTGGGTAATGCTACAGATTTTAAGGACCGTTACGAAGTGCCCATTGGCAAAATGAATGATGAGAAAGCTCACCGCCGTCTCCAACAAAGACTTCGCCCGTTCATTTTACGACGCACCAAAATGGAAGTAGCGAAGGATCTTCCAGAGCGTCTGGAACACATCACCTTCTGCGATCTGACGAACGAACAAAAGAGTGTCTATAACTCTATTTTAGACCAAAGCCGGCGTGAGGTCTTTGAGAGAATGGGCCAGAATGGTAAAGGCAAAATGGCGGTCCTTACAGCACTCACTCGTCTTCGCCAGATTAGCTGTCACCTGGGGCTATTACCACACCTGGAAACCAAAGAGTGGACGGAACCATCCTCTAAAATGGATTACTTCCTGGGACTTCTGCAGCAAGCCATAGATGGTAATCACCGAGTTCTCGTATTCAGCCAATTTGTGCGCCTACTGAAATTAGCGGAACAAGAATTAAAGCAAAAAGAGATCAAATACTGTTATCTCGATGGAAGCACCATCGCACGACAAGAAGTCGTGCAGACATTCCAACAAGATGATTCTATACCAGTCTTCCTTATCAGCCTAAAAGCCGGAGGAACAGGTATGAATCTCACAGCCGCCGATACCGTGATTCACTTTGACCCTTGGTGGAATCCTGCTACCGAAGACCAAGCGACTGCTCGAGCACACAGAATTGGACAAAACAAAATAGTAAGCTCTTACAAACTCATTGCCCGTGGCACTGTGGAAGAAAAAATTATCAACCTACAACAAAAGAAGAAAGATCTAGCAGCCAACACCTTGGTCAGCGAAGAAGCTTTTGTGCAAAATCTAAGCTGGGAAGATCTTCAAGGCCTATTGGACTAGCTTACTTCACGAATGATATTGACTCATGGTTTATCAAGCATACATGGACAGTTTAGAAAAGAATCAGCCACCTTCCGATCTTAGCCCGGGGCTTCTTGCTCTTTGGTGGGATAAAAAAGGTGATTGGGGGAAGGCACACGATGCCACCCAGCCCGGTGGTCAAGAGGCGGATTGGGTGCATGCCTATCTTCACCGTAAAGAGGGCGACCAAGGAAACGCCAGCTATTGGTATAATCGATCTAGTAAAACAAAACCTTCCTGCTCGCTAGATCAGGAATGGGAAAACATTGTGCGGGCGCTCTCTACAAACTAGCTTATGAGAGAAACAAAGCGAAAATTTCAGAGTTCAAGGAAGAAGCAAATCTCGCTATCAAGGATAATGATGAGGCTTGTCGATGACATAAGGATTTGGAATGTAAAGGAACTTATCTGGATAGAAGCACTCTGAATATGGAAATTTGGCTCATAAGAATAGCAGCAGTTTTTGGATTTTTAGGAGTTACTCTAGGAGCCTTTGGTGCCCATGGGCTCAAAGAAATTCTAGAGCAAAACCAAACGACAGATCATTGGAAGACCGCAACCTTTTACCACCTCGTTCATGCGGTAGTTCTTTTTGTTTTGGCGACTTGGGCGCCTCAAAAAAGTTGGGCCTTTGGATTCTTTGCCATTGGGATTATCATCTTCAGCGGGAGCCTCTACATTCTCTGCGTAACTGGAATCAAATGGCTAGGTGCCATTACACCTATAGGCGGCATTTGCCTCTTGCTAGGCTGGCTTCTCATTATCCTCCATAAATAATTGAGCCATTCATGAGCTGGGCGATGTAACCCGGACGATACAAATCAAAATCTATTTCTGTATTTCGTAGATCTATCTATTCCTTCCATATCCCCGTGAAGCGAAGGCTTCTTCATTGCTTAGACAGCTTTTCACCCATAATATAAAAATACAAAACACCCCCCACCTAATGTACATTATACAGATAAATTATGGCTATTGCACATGAAATAAGAAACGACTACGAAGCTGCTGACGCATTAGTAAATTTGCTTATTGGGCGTGCTACTGGTGAGAGTGTGTATGATGACGACTTTCAATATCTAAGAGACTATTTCATAAAAAATTCTGAGCTAGAAAGATACCTTCCTGCATGGTTTAGAAGTAAACGATCACTTAATCAGTTTTGGAACTTCATCAAGATGAAGTTCCATCACTACGTAGAGAGAAGAGAATTTCTTTGGTCTGAATTTGAACCTCTACTCTTACACCTTGAAACAGGCTCTTCATCTCCTGTTGAAGAGGATATTCTAGCAGGACTTCAACTATTTAATTCTGAAGAAATCACAAGATCATGGAAAAGAATGTTGGAGAGATTCAAAAATGACCCTGAAGGTGCCATTACAGCATCTAGAAATTTATTAGAGACCGTTTTTAAGCATATTTTAGATGCAAGAAAGATAGAGTATGATCATGACAAGATTGAGTTACCAGATTTATATAAGAAAATATCAAAAGAATTAAATTTGGCTCCTGAATTACACCGAGAGCCCATATTTAAACAGATTTTAGGAGGGTGCTCAGGTGTAGTAACAGGCCTTGGGGCACTTAGAAACAGACTAGGTGATGCTCATGGAAAGAGTGCCAAGAGAGTTAGACCATCAGAAAGACATGCCAAGCTAGCAGTGAACCTTTCTGGCTCTATGGCATTATTTTTTGCAGAGACATACAAAAAAGAACAGCATAACCAGTCAGTAGACCCAACTCGTTAAACGCTCGCGGGTCACTCGGACATTCTGTAGAAAGATGATTATTTGGAGCACATCAAAAGCAGTGGCTTTATTTAAGGAGGACACGATTAATGACAGATTAGTGCTACCCTATTTTATTACTTATTCACTACTAGTTGCTTTAGGAACTTACATGACGTATGAAGTCACAACTATTTGGGGTTGGCTAGAAGTTGGCCTAGATGTCATAGCAGTGGTATTTGGCACTCTGTATCTATACAGATTGAACAATGGAGCAAATGGCAATCAATTTCTTAATAAGTATTTTATTATAGGACTACCCGTGGCATTGAGGGCTATCCTAATTTTCATTGTTATTGCAGTTCCTACATATCTCATAGCTCAATCACTAGATATTGATACAGAGTCTGGAAACCCAATAGACTTTATTTTACTTCTAATTTTTTACATACTTTTTTACTGGTATTTTGGTTTGAACATAAAGAAAACTTTACAGAACAAAGTAGTGGACTGAATGCGCTAACCGTGCTCGCTTTGGATCATTTTGATGTTAGTGGATTGAATATAGTTTATGATGTCAGAAAACGTCGAGTATTTGCCTGCAGGAACGTTTCCAGTATACGAGGCCGAGTATATTTCAAGCCTACTTGAAAAGAATAAGATAGATTACGAAGTAGAGATGGATGACTCTGAGATTAAAAATATGACTCCATGCCAAGCAAGCATAGGTGGCACATTTGGCTTGGGTGCTAAAGTCCATTTTTATGTTCATCCTGACTCACTAGAAGTGACTGTCAAACTACTCGATGACGAAATTTCAACATAGGCTGGAACTTAACAGACCAGTTGAGTTTCTTCATCTAGAGTAAATGCATACTTTTTGCTCTGGCCGAAAGCCAGAGATCTTTTATTATTTTCTTGAACGGTTACAGCACACGTTTCTGGATAAGCCTTTGGATGAAAAAGAGGTCCCAGACTGGTTCTCTACTAAAGTAAATAGTGCACACACTAAGATCAAGGTTGAACCGGACTGTTGACGATCTCTTTTATATAGATGAGTGAAAAAATCACTATACCACTAAATGAAAGCAGGATAGCACTGCTATGGCCTGGTGGCCTAGTGTTTGTGCTCTTTGGCGGTGTTATGCTGATTGCTCCTAGGGGTTCAGTATCACCAATGTATAGAAATTCCATACCCATAGCTATTATCGGGGGCTATCTGTTTTGTTTTTTGGCCTATGCTTTGTCATGGCTACTATAAAATTATTTAAGGCAAAGCCAGGCCTAATGATTGATGATCGAGGCATAACATACCAGTCCAGTCCGTTGAGTCTTGGACTGGTAGAGTGGTCGGAAATTGGCAGATAACCATGGTAGAAGTTGCTTGTCAGAAAATTTTGATGCTCCTTACAAGGGATCCAAATCAGTTTATCGACCGGTCTAATTGCTTCTCTAGAATCGTGCTTAGGGCCAATTACAAAATGTACGGGTCACCTGTGCAGATTGTAGCAAAGTCCTTAGCTATCCATTTTGATGATCTAGTTGAGTTAGTTAAAAGCGAATTTGAGAAAAGGAAAAAGACAGAGCATCGCAGTTGAGGGTCTTAATACGCTGGCCGTTTGACCTTCGCGCAATAGAATAACCCACATGAAATTCATTCTCCTATCTATATTCTTCCTCGTCGCCGTGACCTTTCTCCGGGCGGAACGGCCCAATTTCGTCTTCTTATTAGGTGACGATATTAACTGTGACAACCTCGGCTGCTATGGTGGTGGAGTGCGATGTAACACGCCCCACATTGATAAACTAGCTGCCGACGGTGTGAGGTTTGCCAAAGCCTATACCTCAGTTGCCATGTGTGCCCCGTTTCGTCAAGAGCTCTACAGCGGCAGGACTCCATGGCGCACAAAAACGTTTTTGAATCACTCGAAGTCAACAGCAGATACCAAAAGCCTCCCTCACTATTTAGAGCCCTTGGGATACAGAGTGGCTCTGCTGGGGAAAGGGCACATTGGCCCTGAGCAAGCTTATCCATTTGAAAGACTGGGTAATACAGATGACAACCAAGTCTTCCTAGCCAAGGCGAAGGAATTCATCAAGGCCTGCCTTGTGGAGAAAAAACCGTTCTGCCTCGTCATCGCCTCGCACGACGCACACGCCAAGTTCACTAATGGGGATGCCAGTGCCTACGACCCGTCCACTCTCAACATTCCGCCCTATTGGATTGACACTCCTGAGCTCCGCGCTTCATTGCCCGGATATCTAGCTGAGGTGACTCATTTTGATGCTTTAGTTGGGAAAGTGCGTCGCTATTTGGACGAGTCGGATCTTGCTAAAGAGACGGTGCTTTTCGCCTGCACCGAACAAGGCAGTCAGTTTCCCTTTGCCAAGTGGACTTGCTTTGACAATGGCCTTCGTACAGGCCTCGTTGCCTATGCTCCGGGCCGTATCAAGAGAGGTCATGTTTCCGAAGAGCTGCTTTGGATGTGTGACATCGCCCCCACGATCGTCGAAATGGCGGGTGGCGAATTCGAGGCAACTGATTTTGACGGCAGAAGCCAGTTGGCGAACTTAATTGGCACCCCAACCCGCCTTCATAACTACGTTTTTGGCGCTTTCAGCAACAAGGGAATCATCGATAACAGGGACAGAGTCTATCCGATTCGCAGTGTCCGCGACGGTCGCTATAGCCTAATCTACTCACCGAAGAGTGCTGAGAAGACGTCGAATGTCACGCTGACCAGAGCGCTCAGGCTCTTGGAAGGTGACGCGACGGTTGGGAAATCGAGAGAAAGTAAAAAAATAATCGAACCGACGCTGTCCTGGGTTCTGGCAGAGGGTGCGGATCATCCTCTGGTTCGTAAACTGCACCACCGACCGGAATTTGCACTCTATGATTTGGAAAAAGACCAGTATGAACTCAACGATTTGAGTTCTAGTCCAGAGCACCAGAAAACCTTCAATCGGTTGAAAGGAGCCTTGTTCGCATTTCTGGAGGCAAATGGTGATGCGGATCCTGTTGAGACGGAAACAAAGGCAACCAAGAAGAATTAAACTTAGTTTATGAAGTAGTGATTTAAAGATCTGTCTAAAATCTTGTCCTTGCTCTATCCGGATTGAAGTTCCGTGCGCTTGAAAGGCTCGCCCTAGCTTGACTATTGGAGCTATGCAGAGACGATTGATGGAATACACTTTCGCCGACTCTCTTTTCCTCGAGGCCCAAGCTTTTAGGCATCTTGTTCAACTTCTCATATATGATATTATTCGAGACAAAATATGACAGAGCGAAAATCATGGTTAAAACGAAGATATGGATTTGACACGATTCCTAGCAATATGGGTCTCAAAAAACTCAATAAGATTTTTTTAAATGCATTATCGAAAAGAAAGGTGAGCGTTTTAAAAACTATCATTCGTGCTTTCCCTGATTTTCATCATGATAAGTCTATGTCTATCACTTCTGAAATCGTGTGCCATTTTCCTGAGTTTTTAGAAACTGCTTTCGAACTGGGCTTGCATCCCGATTCGGGACGTCAAAGTTTTTTATGTTTAGTTTATTCCGATCCGGAAGCAATCCGTCTTGGATTAAAGTATGGGGCAAACATCGAAGGAAGAAACGAGGACGGCGAAGTAGCATTAGGCTATGCTTGTGCATGGGGACACTTTGATAGTGTTAAACTATTGTTGGAATCGGGAGCGAATATTAATGTAATGGAAGGTAAAGAGCACCTATCAACTCCA
Source organism: Verrucomicrobiota bacterium (assembly GCA_039192515.1). Taxonomy (NCBI): domain Bacteria; kingdom Pseudomonadati; phylum Verrucomicrobiota; species Verrucomicrobiota bacterium. The sequence goes on from JBCCXA010000001.1 coordinate 172,986, forward strand.
TTAGACGCTGCCAGTAACAACAAAGAAATCTATGACTATATGCGTTGTAAGGGAGCTAAACATTATAAAGAAATCAGAGAAGAAGAGGGTTAGAACAAAGCTTCTTGCGAATAGCGCTCCTCTCCCTGAGGGCTCTTAGCTAAGGGCTACCTGGACATTCTAAACGAACTTAGTAAGAGGTTGGTTCTCAGCCAGAAACGGTACTGGGAAAATTATTACATAATGATTTTGAGCATGGCCGAAACAAGAGCCCTTAGGTCCGCTAGATCATTAGCATATGTCTTAAGCCGCATATTGAACTGGCAAGTAGGTGCGTGCTTTTTGGTTTGGAAGAGCTAATCGAATGACAGGATCTGAGAATGGCTAAGATAATCGCTTCACTTCTGATAGCTTAATTCTACTGCTTTTCGAGCGTGTAGAAATCCAAAATCTTGTAACTCCTCTGATTTCGGAGAGCATGGGAACAGCTCATATGGCTCGACACGCCAAATGCTCGCATGCCAGAGCTAATTGTTCATGCAAAGACGCATGAGGGTCTCTACGCGAATTAATTGCATTTAAAATATATCTGTTCGGTTCGTTTCAGGGTTTGAAAGATAACCTCTTTGCCTGGAAAAACCTGATAAAGAGTTCCATACTTGCCTTGAGGATTCTTGAAGCCTTCTCATCTTTCATTAAATGTACATGACTAGTTATCTAAATACATCGAATTTATTCGAGCATTACTAATCATGTCTGTTGATAATTTGTAAATAAAAGGAATAATGAAACTAAAATCAGTAGAAGAAGAGAGCATCATAACAGTGCTACTAGGGGGTCTAAAGTAAGCAGAATCTTATCTCTTATGTGAGATAGATTTTAAAGAAGACTCCTCTTTTAAAGTCTCTATATCTTGCACGAGGCGTTTCATGTCTAGTGTGAGGCTTCCATTATAAACGCCTCGGATTCTTCTTCGGTGGTCTACCAAAATAAAATTCTCGGTGTGTAGAAAATCATTTTCATCTCTCTTAAAACCAATGTCTTTGTCGGCAAAGTAAGAGGTGCGCGCAATCTGATAGATTTCTTTCTTAGATCCTCGGAGAAAATGCCACTTCTCGGGCATGGCTCCATAGCTTATGGCATAGCTTTTAAGAATGGAACTTGTATCGATATCTGGCGTGACTGTATGAGAGAGTAAAACAACTTCAGAATCATCTTTAAATGCTTTCTGAACTAGAGCCATATTTTGAGTCATTTTCGGGCAAAGACCACCACAAGAAGTGTAAATAAAATTCGCCACGTAAATCTTACCATCTAGGGTTTTGGAACTTATGATTTGATTTTCTTGGTTCGTAAATGAAAAGGAAATAATGGTATGAATTTGTTCATATTCTTCACTCATCGGGGAGATCCACATGGGGGTAAAATCGGGGCCATTGTAAAAGGGTAATGAGTCTAGAGAATGCTTTTCTGCCTTGGAGTTATGGAGAGAAAAGAACCATAAGAGGCACAGTAAGAATGTAGAGTATATTTGCTTGTATTTTAAGGAGTGGTATTGCATAGCTTGGAGCCTACGAGACCGAATTGTCTTCCGTTTTTAATGACGTAGTTGGCCAAAATTTTTCCATCCGGAGTCCAGGTTTTATGAGAACCGATTTCTTTTCCATCTTCAAAGTGACGTTGGCTGTAGAGTTGCCCATTGGCATGCCATTCTTGGCAAAGTCCGTGGTAATTGCCATTGGTAAAGCGTAAGAGAAATTTTTGATTGCCGTCTCGATACCACCCTTTATGCAAGCCGTGCTTACGATTTTTTTTGTAATAGCGCAATTCTTTCTTGCTCCCATCGGTATACCAACTTTCCTGAATGCCTTCACGCATACCATCTTGCCAAAGCGTTCGTTGCTTGAGAGATCCCTTGGGATAGTTCTCAGAAATGGTGCCGGTGAAAGGAAGATCATGGTAGTACATCTTACCTTCTTGTCGCTTAAGATAAGGGTCCTCAGAGAAAAGGATTTTTGAGGATGACCTCATATGTTCTGGCCCAGGTTTTTTAAGCCAACTATTAGTTGCTAATCCAACGACCGTGAACAGTACGATGGGGACGATCAAAGCTGCACCAAGTCTTGGACTGTTGCTCTTCATAACGGATTTTGAGGTAACTTAGTTGGTCTGCGTGCCTGGGGTTCCATAGTATTCACCACCGTTAATATAAGGTGCTTCAAGTGTGATGTGGTAATGATAAATACCCTCAGGGAAATCTGGCGTTGGCCCGAAGTGGCCATGAAACTCATCCAGATCATTGTTTGTCACAGATTTGCCATTCTCTTCGGGCCCATATACCGGATAGCCATCTAAAAGGACTCCTATAAAGGCTTCTTTGCCATATTTCTCGGTGAGGTACAAAGGCTCCACATGATAGTGATAAAGATCGGCTCCCGTAGGATGTCCGTTGTGTTGATCAAACGTGTTGATTTCACGCGTTAGAGGTTCATTAGGTCCGGCATATTGGTTAAAAAGAGCAACACCGTTTCGAGCAATGCCGAAGGGCCCTAAGCGTGTGGTTTGATTATTGTTGGCAGGAGCTGGGTCCAAGGGAATCCTAAATACTAATTTACTTTCAGAGATCCGGTTCGGGTTCAAGCGAAAATCCGGGTTCGGTCCATTGTAGGCTTCATGCCGCGGGTCGTCCGTGTTGAAGTAGGGGCTGCGGTGGTCAGGGACACCATTGCTTTCTATTACCACAAAATCACCATCTAGGTAAATTTGGAGTGATTCATTAAAAAGTTCATAGAAACCGGGGAGGAGAGGTTCCGTGCTTTCTGCTCCGAAGGCTCTAATAAACATTCTGTCCTTACTAAGTAAGGGAACTCTAGCAGAAGCGAATCCATTAAGGTCTATAGACAATGGATTATAGGCTTCAATAGGTGACCAGGTTTTAAGGTCTTCAGACGCCTGCAATTGCCAGCTGTAATTCAATGAAGATGTGTGAAATTGAAGTAACAAATTCTCTTGGTAGATTTTTAGTAACGCTAGATGGTGTTTGGCTTCAGTATTTATAAAGTTATCCTTCCAGCCGTTTCCTCCATTAAGCTGTAGGGAAAGGAACTCTTTAAGGTCTTGGTGTGTGCTGTTAACAGCTAAGTTGGTGGTTTCATCTGGATCATTTAAATAATCATATAGCTCACTAAAAACTGGCTCGGAACTTTGTTTTTGATCGCGAGTTTCGGCATCGGTTACATACCATTCTGTGTAACGATAGCGCTCATTGCGGAGACTGTATCCCATGCCCCATTCATTATTAATATCTCCTATAGAGATTCTCTTGTGAAATTGGCTAAATGCTGGACGACTCCACTTTGCTTGCGGATTTTCTAAGAGTGGTCTTAAGCTATGGCCTTCAAAATTTAGGCCATTAGGCTGTTGCGGTTGTTGTAAACCTGCCAGATCAACAAGAGTCGGGTAAATATTAATAAGCTCAACTGGTGCAGAGCACTCCCGACCAGCCGTGCCAAGCTCTGACATCCCTGGAGAACGGATTAAAAGTGGAGTTCTAGTAGCTTGTTCAAAAACTGTTTGTTTGGTCCAGAAGTTTCCGTGATCCCCTAAATGCCACCCATGGTCACCAGAAATTAGGACGACCGTATTACTTGCTAAATTGCCAGTAGGGTCAAGCTCATGCAAAGCATTAAGAACTTTTCCAATTTGAGCGTCAATAAAGGAAACGCAAGCCATGTAGCCGTGGATGAGCTCGCGCGCTTTTTCAAGTGTGGGAACTCTATCGACGTCCTCATAGCCTGAAACTTCACCCGCTATAGGAGCAGTAAATGCCTCGCCACCCTCTGGTAGAGATACAGATCCATCATAGTAACTGAGGTCGATGCTGTCTGGATCGTATAGATCCCAATAGGCTTTAGGCGCTGCAAAAGGTAGGTGAGGTTTTTTAAAACCAACATGGAGATAGAAAAGTTTGTTGTTGTTGAGGTAATCTTGGCTGTATTCACCAAGCTTGGCCAGGGCCGCCTGCGCGGCTAGCCCATCATGATAATCTTCATCTGTAACGGCGCGAGGTGGGCTCTCACGATAATTAAATTCTCCTTTGTCTGTGACAGAGACTTGTCTAGTTCCGTTATCTTCTAAGAGCCATTTCCCAGAGTTCGTGGTTCCCTCATAATAGATGTGTGGAGCATTAGCTGATTCATAGCCGTCATTCCATGATAAGCCGGTCTCTGTATTGCTAACTCTATTACTGTGAAAGATCTTAGAGATACCATAGGTTGTGTATCCATTCTCAGAAAAATGTTGGGGAAGGGTAATAAAATCTCTTCCTAAAATGGTGCGAAACTCATTTGCATTATTATTTGTCCAAATATTGCTAGTGTCAGGTCTGAGCCCGGTAAGTATAGCATTTCGAGAAGGGCCACAAACAGCTTGCTGACAGTGAGCATTAGTGAAGCGCACTGCAGTCGACGCAAAGGAGTCAAGATTTGGCGTATGCGTTTGATTGTCTCCAAAGGCTCCGATCTTCGGTTTTAGGTCATCTACAAATATAAATATGACGTTATAGTCTCCTTGAGGGAGCAGATTTGCATGGAGACACATGGGTAAAATAAAAATAGTGACCGAAGCTCCTAAAAGAAAAAAGTCTCTAGGAAAAGGCCTCTTCTGTCGAATCGAAAGGTATTGATACAGATGGGATTTAATTGTGCTTAGAGATATCATAAAGTAATCCAATCCTATTAAACCAGACTGAGCTCAAAAAGTTTCCTTATAATTTAAATATTGTGTTAGATATCTTCAAGCGAATAATCCATTTTAGCTAACGCCCATCTCCATGTGCTGGCGGGATGAAGAGTATGGAGATTAATTTTAATTAAACTTTTTTGTCATAACCCGGGATCCATAGATCAAGTTAATAATGACGTGTCGGGGTAGATAAAAACCTTCATAGACTCGAAATCTTTCGAATAATATTCGCTACTTCAGAGCTAAAGTAAGCGGCTCTTCTTACGGAGTTTCTGCTGTTTCGTCTTCGGTGGAGTACATGCTAGGGTGAGGCAGAAAGATTTCGTGATTACCACTTTCGCGTAGAGAGGTAATCAGTGTTTGAGAAGCGTTCCTGCGTTTTTCTTGCGTAAGAGAACCAATGATCTGTTGCTTTACTTGAGCAAAGGGTATGGTTTCAGGCTTGGTCTTACCTGTAACTTCCAAAAAGTGGTACCCAAAGTTTGTTTCAAATACATGGCTAAGTTTTCCAACGTCTAGAGTGAAGGCTAGTTCTTCAAACTCGGGCACCATGCGACCTTTGGGGAATGTGCCGAGTTCACCCCCCTTCTCTTTTGAGCCGGGATCCTCCGAAACTTCAGCGGCAACTTTGGCAAAGTCTTCGCCCTGGGTAATACGAGAGCGAGCTGCCTCAATTTTCTTTTTACTAGATGCTCTAGCTTCGTCGGTGGCATCGGGTGTATTCTTTATTAGGATATGTCGAGCACTTACCATCTCTGGCTTAAGAAAACGTTGTTTATTTTCTGCGTAAAAAATTTCAGCTTGTTGCTCGGTAACTTCTAAACTTTCACTATTAGCAGTTTCTATTAGAGTTAGAAACTTAGAGCGGAAATAGGCTTCATTATTAAATTCTTCTACAGTGAGTCCGTTGCCTTCAAGGTTGGCTTGAAACTGTGCTTCATCCTGAAAGCGTGCTCTAAAATCGCTGATCATAGTTTCTGCCTTCTTGTGAATATCCTCTTGCGAGAGGTCGCTGGCAGCTTTGTCAATGAGCTTGCGCGTTACCATGTCATCCAATACATTCCATTCAAATTCCTTTTGCTGAGCAGCATCTAGTGCGGGATGAGAGGGAGGTCTGCGCTTGGAGTGTTTTTCAATTTCAGCATCCAATGCTTCACGAGTAATGTCTGTGTCATGAACTTTGGCAACAATAGAGTAGGGCTCGGATTGCTCCGCATCTATTTTTCGCTCAGTGGCGGTCGTGGAATCTGTCGGTGAACAATTAGCAAGCACTAAGAAAGCTAATAGGGGTATTATAGCAGTAGGAAAAACAATGCATCGGAAGGGTTTAGGCATAGTGCCCGACTGTGACAGGATTGATGATCATATCAAGGAGATAATGGGTGCGCTAAAGAACTATCTTTTTTTGAAAAATTATCTATTATTGAGGGTTCATGAGAGTTAAACGAGTAGAGTTACTTGCCCCAGCGGGATGCTATCCTTCGCTCAAAGCTGCAATTGATGCGGGAGCGGATGCGATCTATTATGGTCTAGCTCAGCTCAATATGCGCTCTAGAGCCCGTCGGTCATTTCAAAAAGCCGACCAGGAAGAGATTCTTAAGAGGTGTAGGGGTCGAGGTATTCGTGGGTACCTCACGTTGAATACGATTTTATATGAGCATGATTTAGTCATGGCTCGCAAAATGCTCGAAGACGCAGCCGCTCATGGGGTCGATGGAGTTATTGTCTCTGATATGGCAGCCATTCAAATAGCCAATGAATTGGATTTAGAAGTTCATATCTCTACTCAGTTATCCATTTCAAACTATCAGTCTTTTAAGTTTTATTCAAAGTTCAGTGATCGCATTGTTTTGGCCAGGGAGTTAAGCTTGCCAATGATTAAAAAGATCAGTGATCAGATAGAGGCAGAGGATTTAAGAGGGCCTTCTGGACGATTGATGGAGATCGAAGCTTTTGCTCACGGAGCATTATGCATTGCAATGTCCGGGAGATGTGGGATGTCTCTTTTCACCTCTAACGCTTCGGCTAATCGCGGTGCTTGCGAGCAAAATTGCCGAAAAGAATATGTGGTTACAGACGCAGAAACGGGTAAACGGCTAAAAGTTGATAATAATTTTATTATGTCTCCTAATGATATCTCTACGATTGATTTTCTAGATGAGGTGGTTGAGGCAGGTATCAATGTGCTGAAGATTGAAGGCAGGGGAAGAGCTCCGGAATATGTTTACACTGTGATTACGGCATACCGTCGTGCATTGCAAGCCATAGAAGATGGTAAATATAGTAAGGCTTTTGTAGAGGAGCTCCATAAGGATTTGCAAAGTGTCTACAATAGAGGGCTTTCTTCAGGTTATTATCTCGGACGTGAGCAAGGTTGGTCTGCAGCATATGGATCTAAGGCAACACACAGAAAGATGTTTATTGGAAAAATCAGCAAGTATCTCAGCAAGCTTGGAGTGATAGAGGTTCGGGGCGCCGCAACTGAGTTGGCTGTTGGGGATGCCTACACCATCATAGGTCATACAACGGGTGTCATCAAAGGTGAAGTCATAGAGATTCGTGTTGATGATACCCCAGTTGAAAAAGTCAATGGCTCGCAAACTATTTTCAGCCTGAAAGTCGAGGATAAAGTTAGAGTGGGAGATCAGCTATATCTATTAAGACCCATTGAGGAGGTCGTTCATGCTGGAAATTAGGCATAAAGCGATTGAGTGTATCGGCTGTGCTCAATGCGTCGAGATTGCTCCCAATTATTGGCAGCTTGATGATGAAGGTATGGCCAAATTGCTAGATAAAACTAAGGATTATGGGCAGTTCGAATTTGCCATGGGATTCCATGATGATGAGCAGTCTTTGAAAGCGGCTGAGGACGCCTGTCCAGTTGATATTATCAAGATCAGTACTTCTTGAGTTGTTGTATTCCTCATGCGTTGATGTTCAAGCCATATAGCTACCGAGTCAGTCGTAAAAGAAAAGGCGGACTAGGTAGTCCGCCTTTTAAAGTTATAGTATGGAAAATTGCTTACTCAGCCACTAATTCAGAAACCTCATTTGTGCTGACGGTTTCAGCGTTTCCCGCATTTTGGTCCTTCTCCTGAGCAGCTTTCAGAGCTTGTGACCATGAACCGAAGAAACGAGGCTTGCAAGCTGCAGCAAATAAAGCAGGTGCTTCTTTACGAACCGCTCCACTGCGTAGCATGATGCCCTTTTCTTTAAGTTCAATGATGCCATCCACAATTTCTTCCTTGGTCCAGCGACGACGGCGACGGATCTCAGAGTAATCAATACCCGCCTTTTCAACGGCATTTCCCCAATTTCCGAAGCGACGTCTTGCAGTTGCAATAAGAGGGTTGGCCATTTCGTCCATAACCTTAGAGCTAAGGTCTGCGCCTAATGCTTTTAACTTACGGATCTCTTCGAGAATGGAGTCTTCGTCCCAAGAGCGGTAACGGTACACTTCTTCTGCAGCAAGCCCCGCTGCTTCTAATGCATTTTTCCATGAACCGAAATGGTTAGGTCTGATGGCAGCATAAACCATAGAATTATACTTACTAAGCATCATGGAACGGAAAGATAGATCTGCACCTTGCTCATAGAGTTCTTGGATCGTCTTAATAATTAGGTCCTTCGACCAGTTGCGGTATCTTCTTACATCATCGTAGGTGAAACCAGCAGCCTCTACTGCTTTCCTCCAACTACCATAGTAACGAATACCTGCTGCTAATAGCTCTTGGAAGTTCTTGCGAACGTGGTGTGAATAGAGAGGCTTTCCTTCTTCTTTCCACTCCTTGATCTTGTCTATGACGGTCTGCCTGGACCATTTTAGATTTTGTCGTCCTCTTAATTTCATCTTTCTTCTCCTGTTTTAGTTTTATGTTTTATCCTTTTGAAAATCCTCTATCGCTTAAAATATGATTCTTATAATAATGAGCTCTGATTTAAAATTCATATATTAATTTTTTTGATACTTAGAAATATATTACCAGCATTATAGATTTTGCAAGCGATTTGTACGCCTAAAATGCAAAAAATTACGACATTTGTGTTGAAGTAGGACTGTTTTCCGGTATTTCAACGAATTGCGATATGAGTGTAGTTACATCTCTAATGTCAATATTTTCCATACAGGCCATTGGACGATGCTCTTTACAAGATCGATTCAAACAAGGTTGGCATTTTAATTGAGCTGATAAACATCTCGTTTTAGTTGCGGATGGTGAGGTTTTGTGGGCATCTGTCGCTCCGAATAAAGTTATAATGGGTCGATTGTATAAGGCTGCAATGTGTGTTGGGCCAGAATCTGTGCTCAATACGAGTTTAGCATTTGCCAGAATTTCAATAAGCTCACAAATACTGGTGCGTCCTCTCAAGTCCTGGATGTTGTCAGCCTTACATGGAAAGAAAGAGCCCTTTCCGATGAGAATAAAATTCTCTTTAGGAAATGCTCGAACTACTTGTTCGTAATTTCTCCAAGGCCATAATTTTGTCTGCCAGTTGGAGTACGGGTGAATCACAATGTAACCATCAAGCTCGGATAATTTGCTTTGCTTGATCGCAGGAGGTTTTAAATGATGTCTCTTGAGTGGGGTTTTGCTCCCCATAAGATGTCTGATGGCTCCATGATAACGGTTAATAGCGTGTTTCTGCGTATCCTGTATGGTTTCATGATAAGCTAAATGGGAGAGTTCTCTTGCGGAGGCCAGCCCCAAGCGCTTTTTTGCTCCAGTAGCCCAAGTCATTAAACCACTTCTAGCTAGGCCCTGAAGATCTAAAACGAGATCAAACTGATAAGTCCGAAGTTTTCTGGACCAGTCTAGTATCTCACCGAGGGGTAATGATTTTTGCCATCGTTTTCTAGGGAAGGAGATGATTTGGTCTATGAGAGGGCAGGATTCAAGTAGAGGAACATAATCTTCATCTACGATCCATGCGAGATGATCACAGTATGAACGTTCTTTAAGCGTTGGTATGACTAATAGTGCTTGAGCGACATCTCCAAGTGCGGTGGGCTTGATGATGAGGGCTTTCACGACACTTAGTGTACAAGGGCTAAGAAAGGCTAAACGGCATTTGCCAAGCGTTCGGCAAGACGCTCCGGTAAGCCAGCTTTTACAATTTTCTGTTGGGACTTGGCTATATCATAGGGAACGCGCCTCAGTTCAATGGTATTCTCTTCCGTATCGTATAGAGCATAAGCGGAGCGCCAATCACCATCTCTGGGTTGACCTACTGAGCCTACATTGACGAAGTAACGTTTGTCGGTTTTTATATCTATTTTACGGTAGAAAAATTCATGGACTTTGGTATCTCGAATAAAAACGTGCGGCACGTGAGTATGACCAAAGAAGCAAATTTGGGTTCTTTGGTAGGTAAAGCTACTTTCGGCCTCTAACGCCGAGAAAACATAACCCCATCTAGCAGGACCATCCAAGGTTGCATGAACTACCGTAAAGTTAAAGACGGGGCGCTGCATGGGGATAGAGCGTAGGAAAGTCTTTTGCTCGTCAGATAACTGGTCGCGGGAATACTTCATAGACATGTAAGCCAATTCATTGAAATGAGAAATGTCTCTGTCCTCAGAGGCTTCTTCATCATGGTTTCCCTTTACAATCGGGCATCCTAGTGCCCGTACGGTTTCTAGGCACTCAGATGGATTAGCGTTATAACCAACAATATCCCCAATACACACAAACTGAGTAACATCCTTGGATTGCATATCTTCTAATACGCCTTCCAAAGCTTCTAGGTTACTATGAATGTCTCCGAAAATTCCTATTCGCACTGCAGTCTTACTTATTTTTACTTAGTATTTGTTACAGGTTTATAGATTCTTTTTTGTTACTCAATCCATTTTCTCCTCTAATTCCAAGATTCTTTGGCGAGGACGTTGCCATTGAGGGCTTGCTAGCTCATTTTCTGAAATTCTACTTAGCACTTTTTCCCAGTACTCATGCTCAGCCTGTTCATCCCCCGCTTTTTCATACATATAACCAGGTAACCTTAATACATACTGTTTAGCGCCAGGTAATTGCGATGCCATTTCATAGTACTTAGCAGCTCGGTGATAGTCTTTTAGTCGCCTGTAATACAAATCGGCTAAACGTTCGTGTAATTGAGAACTATCAGGATTAAAGGCAATGCCTCGTTCAAGCAAGTTAATGCCTTGATTAATCCATTGTAGAGACTCCTCCTGTTTCTCACGGAAATTTGTGTGGATATTGCCTAAATCTGTTGAGGAATTGAGGCTAGCATTGAAAGCTAGGTGCCACGCACCTTGCTCCCAATAGAATTCGTTGCGAGGTTGTAGCAGGACTGCGATCTCCACATTCTTTTTGAGTTTAATCCAATTGCGCTCCATCCAAGCCTCAGTAACTTCTAGCCAGATTAAATTAGCGGCAACTCCTCTGAAGCCGCTAAGAGCTGTCAGGAGTAAGCCTTGTCCTAATGCGTCCCGCATGGAGTACTTGATCTCAGCAGTAGCGCCGTGTCTTAGAAGTTGATGCTCACCTGTTATTACTTTCTCGTAATAGAATTTCAAAATCGAATAAAGAAATAGGAATACAATGACAACAAGGGCAGTGAGTTTTCTTCGATTCATAATTCTCTTTCCTCAAAAATTAGTGCGGAGAGAACGAGCATAATAGAAATATATAAAGCAGAATACCATAAGACATCGAAACAGGCTTTCCAAGGTAGATACTTTCCTAAAATCACATCGTCAATTAAGTTATAGATCTCAAAATCAGGGATAATCCACCCAACGACAGCAATAAATAGCAGTTTCAAAGCATTGCTGGTTAAGTCATTGTAGAGCCAGTGCATTTTGGCCAAGTATTGCAGGTGGCCGATAAACATAATTAAAAGTGTATTCCAAACTATAAATGCTGTGGATGTAGCAAAAGTAGAGAAAAAAACTGCGATAACTGTGATCACACACAGCTTTGCCCAAACCAGTAAGAGTGCTAAGAATAATCCCGAGTCTCTACTCTCTGATTGAATTGAATGGATGTAATCACGCATGGGTTCAGGAAAGTCCGAGTAGGAGCCGGTTAACCAAGTGAAAAAACCAATTTGTTGTCTGAAACAGAGTTCCATAGCTTCCTGGCTGAGCAAGACCAGATATATAATGACTGCTAGTGAAACAGTGACTAGCGTAATCAAGCATACCAATCCAAGATATTTTCCAATCACATACTCAAACCGCCAAATAGGCTTACTTAGAGTTGTGTAAATAGTCTTTTTTTCAATTTCGCCAGGGATCAGTTGAGCCGTGGACAGAAGAGAAATAACCAGACCGGTTAAACTCAGTCCAGCATACCCGATATCTTTTAACAATTTAAAGCGATCCATTTGGACACTTAGGTCGGAGATAAATAGTGAACTGAATATAAAGACTATTCCCACAAGCAAAATTAAATGTAAAACCCTCTGGCGGAGTGATTCTGTCAGGGTATTTTCCGCTATCGTCATGATGCGCAGAAAGCTGCTACTCATGACTTGGAGTCTTTCTTTACCAGATCAACAAAGAGATCTTCTAGGTTTTGTCGTGTCCTAGAAATAGTAATATTTTTTGCCCCCTTGTTCTCTAAGGTGTGAGTTATTTGCTTTATGGCATCGGCATCAAGACCTTGAAAGGTTATTTGATGTTGATTTCGGTCTTCTAGCATTTCTGCTAGACTACCTTCTGCAAGTTTTTTTCCACGTTCAAGAATGACGACATGGTCGGCTACATCCTCTACTTGCTCAAGTATATGGGAAGAGAATATGATTGTCTTCCCATCTTCTTTAAGTCTGAGGATCAAGTCGCGGATTCGTTTAGCGCCGATTGGGTCTACCCCGGCCGTTGGTTCGTCTAGGAGTAATAATTTCGGATCATGAAGTAGCGCTTGGGCTATGCCGATTCTTTGGAGCATGCCTTTAGAATAATTTTTTACAACTCGCTTGGCAGCATATTCTAGTTCAATAAGTGCTAATAAATAGTTTATCTTTTGATTGAGATGCTTTCCATGTAAGCCGCCAAGCTTTCCATAGTATTGCAACAACTCTTCTCCTGTTAGAAAGTTTGGGAAGTAGGGGTTTTCAGGTAAAAAGCCGATTTCTATCTTAGCGGCCACAGAGCCGGCAGGATGACCCCAAACTCTAACCTCCCCTTCAGTCGCCTTAGTTAGTCCTAAAAGGAGTTTCATGGTGGTGCTTTTTCCAGATCCATTGGGACCTAGGAGGCCTAGTACCTCACCTTGCCTGATTTGAAGGTCTAGATTTTCTAGTGCTACCACTTGTCTTCCTGCTCTTTTCCATCTCAGCTTGAATAACTTTCTAACACCAACGAGCTGAGCAGCCAGAGGGCTCTTTTCATTTGTAGCTTTTGAGGACTGGTTAGACTTTGTCATAGGGTGCGAACTTATTTGGCAATTTCAAAGCCACGTATGCTCATATCAAAATCTGTCTGATGCTCTTCCACTTTTTTAATGAACCCATTTAAATGGCTATTTTGAATATCTAGCTTCATGGCCTTGACCTCAGCGTTATCTCCTTGTATTAGGCATTCGACTCGACCATCCATCAAATTTCTAACATAACCGCTAACCTCAAATCCGGAAGCTATTTGCTTAACCGAATATCTAAAGCCCACACCCTGAACGTGTCCCGTGTAAAAAATCTGCGCTGCTACCATGAGATCTTTTTACCCTATTTATTCATGGAGAATCAATCTGTGAGTTGAGGCATTATGCACCTTTTAGATTGGTCGGTTTATATCAAAACTCACTTGTATAGTGAACTAAACTGACTATTTTATACATATAGCATGAATTACCAACCTTCTGATATTCCTCCGTCAGCTAAAACACCATATGAAGCTCGAGAGCAAGCTTACAGGATCGAGACGATGAAGCTTTACGGTATAATAGCGGGTGGGGTTATTTTACTTATATTGACGGCGTGGTTTTTTACAAGTGCCTCACTCAAGCAAAGTAAGATATCACGCCAAGAGTCTGAAATCGGTGAATTAAAAGCAGAAGTAACCAAACTAAAGGAAGATTTAAATGCCAGTGATGAGAAGAGCCGCGAATTAGCTACCTCAGAATCACAAACTAAGCGTAAGTATAAAGATTTAGTTGATCAATTGGATGAGAAGCAAAGAATGATCGATCATCAAAAAAAGCTAGCAAGCGCAGCTAAGGAAGATCTAAATACTGAAAAAGAAAATCTAAAAGCGCTTCAAGAAGAGCTGGAAGAAAAAATGAAAGTATTACAGGAAGAATTCGATTCTTATAGAAAGAAGATGGAGGATGAAATCGAAAAGAAAAATATCGAGATTGAAGAGATTAAGAGGTCACTTGGTTAATGGACTATGTCGGTAGCATTAGATGACATTGTCTCAGATGCTGAGTCTCTGCTAGATCATAAAAATATTGTCGACTGGTCCGGAGCGAAAAACGGCCTTCAAGTAGCCAACAATGGAGTAATCACGAAAATCGGTGCAGCTGTTGATGTTCATACCATGACCATCGAGAAAGCAATTGAAGAGCAGGTTGATTTTCTAATCGTGCATCACGGACTTTTCTGGAACGATATCACGCCTATTGTAGATACAAGTTACCTGAAGTTAAAATTGCTACTGGATCATAATGTCGCACTTTTCAGTTCTCATTTGCCTCTGGATCTGCACCCCACTATTGGAAATAATGCCATTATAGCACGCAAATTAGGGTTGAAATCAAAGAGTCGGTTTGGTCAAGCCAAGGGCCAGACCATAGGCTTTCGTGGTACTCTCTCCCTTACTCGCTCTGCATTGGTTACGAAACTTGCCGAGATACTTGGGCATAAACCAACGCTCTTAGCCGGTGGCCCAGAGAATATCAAACAGATTGGAGTTGTAAGCGGTGGAGCAGGAAATGATCTGATTGAGGCCGCAGAAGATGGGCTAGATACCTTTATATCCGGAGAAGGCTCACATTGGACCTTCGGCGCTGCCATGGACCATGGCATTAATGTGATATACGGCGGTCACTATGCTACAGAAGTATTTGGAGTACAAGCTTTAGCGGATAAATTAAGCAAAAAGTTTCGTCTTCCCTGCACTTTTATTTCATGTCCATCGGGACTTTAGCAGTGCTTCATTTGAAAAAAATTTAAGATCTAGGCGTTGCAAGCTTGCCCGCAGCAATTATTTTGCTTATTACATAGTGACGTTTATGAAAATGAGAACACTAAGTTTAGTCTTTGTCTGTTTACTAGCACTCTCTTTACAAGCTTGTAACAATAGGTCACACTCCAATTCAGTTTATTATGACCCCGCTTACACGGATCCTTCTATTTCTGGACAGCAACAGCAAACCTACTCGCAAACGACTCAAAGCCCGCCAACTACCTCTAGCACCATCACTCCTCCAGCATCTTCTCAACCGGAACCATGGAGTCAAACGCCTCCGGCTACTGCTTCTGGAAATTCCAAAGCATATCCCTCTGGAGAGAAAATTCCCGGTAGACCTGGGTATGTCAAGAGCCCATATGCTCCATACGCGGGATTAGTAGATGTGAATGGATTTTCGCCAGGGTCACAAGTTAAGTGTCCTTACACGGGTAAAATCTTTATCGTTCCTTGATTAATGGCCTAGCCTCTTCATGAAGTTACGAACGACCTCCAGATAGGGTATTCGTAAAGCATAGCCTAGTCCGAAGTAAATAGTTGCCCCACACCCTATCAAGATGAAGATTTTTATAAGCTGATAGAAGAACTGTGCCTCGCTAGCGAAGAGTAGTTGATTTAGATAGTAGATGCATACTCCCATGATGGAGGCCATAAAGATAATGGTTGCCACATCTTTTAGAAATTTAGTTATAGCCATGCCCCCTAAAACACGGTTCATATACAAAATGAGTTGGAAAAGATTGATTAGTGCTACAAGAGAGGTCGATAGAGCCAGTCCAAAAGCACCTTTTTCTAAGACGAATACAAAAAGAATATTAAAAATAATATTCAGCCCTATACCCAGGAGGCTGACTTTTACTGGAATACTAGGTTTGTCTAAAGCATAAAAAGCTGGGCCTATGACCTTTATTCCGGCGTAGGCCGCAAGACCAGCAGCATATCCCTGTAAGACTAGGCCAGCTTGTAGCGAATCATAAGCAGTAAATTCTCCTCTTTGGTAAACAAGACCTATGATGGGCTCAGCAAGTACGGCTAATCCAACTGATGCAGGTAGTGCGAGAAAGAATGTGTTACCTAACCCTAAATTCAGTTTGTTATAAAAATCAGAGCGATCTGCTTCTTGAGCACTTTTTGAAATAGAAGGGAGTGTTACCGTGGCAAAGGCAACGCCAAACATGCCTATAGGTAACTGCATGAGACGAAATGCATTATAGAGCCATGAGACGGACCCTTCTTCTAAGAAGGAGGCAAACCATCCGTTAACCATCACATTTATTTGAACTGCTGCACCCCCTATTACAGCAGGTAGCATGAGTTTCAGAACTTTTCTGAGGTCAGGGTCATTGAGTTTTAGGATAAACTTTGGTCGGTATCCCAAGCTCCATGCTTTAGGTAATTGAAGGATTAGCTGGGCAATACCACCAAGTACAGTTCCTACAGCAAACCCATATATAGCCTTCGAGCCTAATTCTGGGTCGAGCAAATAGCCGAGAGCATAGCCGGTCGTAATAGAGACTAAATTAAATGCTATCCCAGCGCACGCAGGAATCCCGAAACTACCTAGACTATTTAATAGTCCCATGAATATAGCCGCTAATGACACTACTCCAATGAATGGAAATAGAATACGAGTCAGTTCAATAGTTAGAGGAATTTTGCCTTCAACTTCATAGAACCCCATATTTAGAACCATAAGCCCTGGAGCTCCAATAATTCCGATTAGTGTAATCCAAGCCATGATGATGGCTAAAGCGGTAAGAACGAGATTAGCCAGTTGAAATGCTGCTGTCTGACCTTCCGCTTTCAATTTCTTAGAAAAAGTTGTGACAAAAGCAGTAGAAAGAGCTCCTTCTGCTAAGAGATCACGAAGCAGGTTCGGGATTCTGTAGGCAGCATAATAAGCATCCATGATGAAGCCAGGTCCAAAAATTCCCATGAACACTACTTCGCGAATTAGGCCGAGTATTCTCGAACCAAAAACAGCAAGAGAAACTTTTGCTGCCGAGCTCTGTACTCTAGCTTGCTCAGAATCGGCCAAGCCTGGAGTGTCCTTATCTTTGTTACTCATAGAATGTAAGGCATGCTCTAATTCATGAAGCACTCTGTGCAGGTTAGCCAGTTAGTTGAAGGAAGCAAAATGTTCCTCAGCAATTTTTATGACCTCATCTGAATATAAGCGTTCCATGCACCGGAAATCTAAGGGGCATTCTCTTAAGAAACAGGGGCTACAAGGAACATGATTTCTAATGACGCGTATGCTATTAGCTATAGGGCCTGTCAGCCTCGGTTCGGTTGAACCAAAGATAGCAACTCCCGGTCTTTGAAAGGCAGCAGCGATATGCATGGCCCCACTATCATTACAGACAATAAATGTGGAGTGAGCAATCCAGGCCACAAAATCCGACATGCTCGTTTTTCCGGTGAGATCTAAAATGGATTCTTTATCAGACATATGTCTTCTCACATGATGGGCTGCCTCTTCATCTATTTCAGCGCCTAAGAGCACTACCTTTAGATTATAGTGTTTTGCAAAATGATCTGACACTTCTGAAAACCTATCGGCCTTCCAGCGTTTAGTGGGGCCATACTCTGCACCAGGGCAGATGGTGATGTAGTCATGCTCAGGCATGGGGTTTTGAGGCTTGCTAAGTGAGGGTAAATTTCCGTTATTTTCGACAGTTGCTCCGAGATGCTTGACCAGTTGCAAATAATCAAACATCTGGTGGCGTAGTCCCCTAGCTGGTAGATCCTTGCTCCAAGATTTCGTCATGATCATCTTGCGAGAGCTGCCATGAAATCCATAACGTTTGGGTATGCAAGCAAAAAAGGGTTCTAGGGCAGTTCTAGGAGAGTTAGGGAATATAAGTGCTGATGTAAATTGATGGCTCCTTAGCTGATAGCCTGTGATAAAAGGGTTCTTATCCACTGGAATTACTTGATCTAAACTTCCAATACAAGCCCAGAAATCACATAACTTAGGAGGAGCTAAAACAGAAATTCTAGTAGATTTTGAAGCGCTTGAAATGAGTTGCTGGACTGCTGGCAAGGTCATCACTGCATCACCAAGCCAGTTGGGGCTACGCAATAGCAGATTGTGGCCGAGCTCCTCTATGGCAACTTCTGAAGGCATAGTCCTCAGCTTGCCCTAGGGCTTCAAGTGGGCCAACCTCTTTTTTGCTACAGAAATTTATTTAGAGGTGTAAGATTTAAGAAGTAATTAGGCAGTAAGAAGAATGGCATATAGCAAAGAACAGATAGACCAAGTGAAACAGGCTGTTGATATTGTCGATGTCATTGATAGCTATGTGCCTCTAAAAAAACGCGGAGCTTACTTCTGGGCACTTAGCCCCTTTAAGCAAGAGAAGACTCCTTCTTTTTCGGTTCATCCTCAAAAGCAGTTTTTTAAATGCTACGCTTCTGGGGAATCGGGTGATGTATTTGATTTTATAGTACTTTATGAAAATCTTGAGTTTCCAGAAGCGGTGAAACGTCTTGCGGAGCGTGCAGGAATACGACTGCAAGAAACTGGAGCTGGTATTGATAAAGACGAGCGTGAGAAGATAGAAAATCTGTTGCAAATTCATGATACAGTCCAGCGTTACTGGTCAGATATTTTGCTCCATGACCCAAGAGCACAGATGGCTCGCGACTACATGAAGCATCGAGAGATGCCATTAGAATGGGCTGAAATTTACGGTCTTGGCTATGCGCCGGATGGCTGGCAGGACATGTTAGAATGGTGCAAGAAGAGAGGCTATGCTGAGCCTGATCTAGTAGAATCTGGTCTAGTTGTGAGGAATGAGCGTGGTAAAGTCTATGACCGCTTCCGAGGCCGCTTGCTATTCCCTATTCAAAATGATGGTGGGAGAACCATAGCATTCTCAGGGCGTATTTTAGATCCAGATGCTAAAACAGCTAAGTATGTGAATTCTCCAGAAACTTCTATCTTCACAAAAAGTAGGGTGCTATTCGCTTTTCATCAGGCTAAGAGGCCAATTCTAGACGAAGATTGCGCAGTTATATGTGAAGGGCAAATAGATGTTTTACGTTGTCATTCTGTTGGGATTAAGAATGTCACGGCGCCCTTAGGAACGTCTTTTACTCCAGACCACGCTCGGGCTATTCGTCGACTTACCTCCAATGTGATCTTATGTTTAGACTCGGACTCTGCAGGTCAGAACGCCACGGATAGAACAGCACGCCTTTTCTTGCAGCCACAGCAAGGTCCATCGCTTTCGCGTCAAGCGGACCTGAGCGTTCGTGTTGCAACTTTGCCTAGTGGCCATGATCCGGACTCTATCATTCGTTCGAGTGGTGCAGATGCGTTTCTTGATCTCATTAACAGTCCCTCAGAGTTGATCGATTTTTTTATTGAGCTTCAAAAATCGAAACACCCAGACTCCAGTATTATGGCCGCCCGGCGCTCTATTATTGAAGAGGTATCTAAGCTTATACAGCAACTGCCTACACTAACTCTCCGCGAGCAAAACATCTCTCGGGCTGCATATCGTTTGAATGTCTCTCCAGATCTTTTTCATGCGGAGATGAATAGGCTAAAAGCAGGTCGACAGAGAATGCATGATGACGCGAAAGTGAATATAGAGGAGGGTAGTATAGAGGATAGAACCCCTACATTTAGTCCGAATCCTATTATTCATGAGATGCTTCAGTTGCTCCTAACTAGGCAGCAGCTTATACCAGATCTTCAGCGCATTCTATTTCCAGAATGGATCATGGATAAACCGGGAGGAGATCTATTGGTCAAGATGATGGAGTTGTATTCTCATGATGCATGGGATGGCATAGACTCCTTTATTGCCACTGTCTCTCGGAGTCACCAAATTTATCTAAAAAATCTTAATTTAAACTCACTTGATCACCTGGATATAGATGATGAAACGTGCTTACAGCAACTTCGAGGGGCCTGCTATCGTTTAGAGTTAGAGTATCTAAGTGGTCAGTTAAAACTAAATAGTGAAAGCCGCAAGCATTTAGAGATAAATTCTGAGAAGGAAAATCAATTACTAGAAGAGCAAGTGCTGTTGGCTAAAAAACAAGAAGAATTATTAAAAAAACACCAAGAATTCATAAACAGTCAAAAAACATTTTGACACTGACTATACTCGAATCTAATTTGATGAGCTCCCTTTTTTGTCTCTCTAGGAAACATAGGGTTTAATTTTAGTAATTGGGTGTTATAAACATAAGTAAAAATCTACGTGAAAAAAGCAAAATCTCCGTCCTCATCTTCATTGGTTCAAAAAGCTGTTAGGTCGACTACAAAATCTGCAGTTAAAAAGACTGCTAGAAAAGCCCCCAAGAAAGCCGCTAGCAAAAAGAAAGCATCAGCTTCAAAGTCCTCAAAGAGCAAATCAGCTTCCGTTGTGGAAGCACTTGCTAATACACAAACTTCAAATGGATCGGCTATTACGGAAGCTCTTTCTGCTAAAATGCTAGAAGCCATTAAGGGTGCTGCCAGCGGAAACGCAAGCCAATTTTCTGAAAAAGAGCTGATTGCATCCGTCTGGTCTGATAATCCGGAGTGGCAGAATCGAATCAAAGAGTTAATTAAGATGGCTCGTGAGCAAGGTTATCTTACCTATGACGACTTAGAAGAAGCGCTTCCAGGATCTGTTAATAACCCTGACCATATTGAAGCTATTTTGGGTTTCCTGCGTACGTTAGAAATTGACGTTATCGATTCTTCTGATGTTGATCGTTATAAACAAACACCTGGCGGTAAGGATGATGAGGAAGACGAAAAGCCTGCGGATAATAAACTAGATATACTAGACGACCCCGTTCGTATGTATCTCAAGCAAATGGGGCAAGTCCCTCTGCTTACCCGAGAACAAGAGGTTGAGATTTCCAAAAGAATCGAGGATGCGGAGAATACAGTACAGAGTTTTTTGCATCGCTTCGGTTTCATGCCATCAGAATACATTAACCTAGCAGAGAAATTGGAGCAGGGCAGAGAGCGTTTCGATCGCGTGATTCAAGATAAAAAAATTGATGGTCGCGAAAAATATATGAAGTCACTTAAGATTCTGGTGCGAAATGTAAATACTGCTGACAAGAAAGTGCAGGAAGCTTATGAAAAAGTTCTTAAAGCTAGTAATGCTTCTAGTCTAACTCGCCTCAAGAAAAACTTAGACAAGGCGCAGCAAGCGCTGCTCAAATTATATCCCAAATTTTTCTACAAACAGAAAGTAACAGAAGAATTTGTAGGCATTTGTGACAATTATTACCGACAGATGCTAGGCGTTCGTAAGCAGATTTTGGATCTCGAAAAAGAGAAAAGTCGTAAGAAGTCGAAGCAAGATGACCTCCGCCACTACCGCCAGCAACTAGATGAGCTTGAGGTCAGAGCGCGCATGCCATTTGATCAATTAAAGGCGGATCACAGAGAGCTAAAGTCTTGGTTGCGTAAGGCGTTGAAGGCCAAGACCGAGATGGTTGAAGCAAATCTTAGATTAGTTATTTCAATTGCCAAGAAGTATACAAACCGCGGGCTTTCATTCTTGGATCTTATTCAAGAAGGCAATATGGGGTTGATGAAGGCGGTTGAGAAATTTGAGTACCGCAGAGGATATAAATTTTCTACTTATGCTACCTGGTGGATTCGCCAGGCCATAACTCGTAGTATCGCAGATCAAGCTAGGACTATTCGTATTCCTGTTCACATGATTGAGACTATCAATAAATTGATGCGTGTGCAGAAGCAACTCGTGCAAGAATTCGGTCGCGAGCCTACGCCAGAAGAAGTTGCTGAAGAGACAGGTATGCCTGTAGAGCGTGTGCGTGCCGTTTTAAAAATGGCTCAGCAGCCTATCTCGTTGCAAGCGCAGGTGGGCGATAGTGACGACACAACTTTCGGAGATTTTATTGAGGATAAGAGTGCTGAAAATCCTTCGGATATGACGGCTTACTCTCTCCTTAAGGAGAAAATTAAAGATGTTCTAGACACTTTGACAGAACGTGAAAGAGCGGTTCTTGAGCAGCGTTTTGGTCTAGTAGATGGTTATTCTAGGACACTAGAAGAAGTAGGACGGCAGTTTAAAGTGACTCGTGAGCGGATCCGTCAAATTGAGGCCAAGGCCCTTAGAAAAATGCGTCACCCAACACGTATTCGCCATTTGCGTGGGTTCTTAGAAAACGAGTCTAAGGTCTAGCAGATGGATGCTTCCCAGGTTGCTATTACATTAGATTTGCTGCTAGTTCGGCAACTTCACTACGCTCGCCCTTAATCAAGTTAACGTGTGCAACGAGGTCCTGAGCATTGAGCTTATTCCGAGTATATACAAGGCCGTTAGACCATCTGTCGACATATGGGTTATCAATTTGGGAAGGGTCGCCAATCATGACCAATTTGCTGCGCTCGCTCATGCGAGTTGCTATTGTTTTGGCCTCATGGGGTGTAATATTTTGAGCTTCATCTAATATGAAAAAGCTTTTGGGTATAGAACGTCCTCTTATTTGTGCCAGAGCTTCAACTTCCAAAATACCTGATTCGACTAGGCGTTCATAGCTCCGCTGCTTGTCAGCAGAGGAGTCTGTGCTATTCCTTTTGCGCTTCTGTGGCTTGTCCATGAACTGTTCGCCCTTAGGACGGCTGGTGATAGCTTCAACGGCATCGTAGATGGGTTGAACCCAGGGGCGCATTTTTTCTTCCATGGTGCCTGGCAGAAATCCGATATCCCTACCCATAGGAATTACAGAGCGAGTCACAAGAATTTTTTCATAAAACCCTTTTTGCACTAAATAGAGGCCAGCAGCTACTGACAAAATGGTTTTACCGGTTCCTGCTTTTCCGCAAACGGTTACCAAGTTCACGGTTTCATCAAAAATAGCATCTAATAGAAATTGTTGACCCAGGTTACGCGGTTTCATAGCTTGCCCTTGTTGTATAACCATGGAATCTGGAAAATTAAGGGTTCTGAATTTTCCGTCTCCAAGATACTTGGCTGGCTTTGTTCCACCAGATTGTTCATTTTCCATAAGGTAATAACCTATGCTTAGTCCTTGAACACGTTTAGCCGGGAGTAATAACATTTTTTTTGAACACAGTCTTTGTAGCTCATTGCCAGTCACTAAGACGGTGTCATAGTCAATTGGATCGATATTCAGGTCGTGGGCTTTATCATTGAGATAGTCGTCAGCTTGTAAGCCCAGTAATCTAGCCTTTAAGCGCATATTGACATCTTTGGTCACGAGTACTGTCTTGCGAGCTGGATACTTTTCAGCAACAAAAACTGCTGCGGCTAGGATGCGGTTATCTGGCTTAGACATGTCTGGGAAGAGATACATTAATTTCTTCATTCCTGGGCTCTTGGCGTAAGAGCCTTTTTGGAGGTAGTCGTTGATTACTACTCTGATCAGCCCCCCCTGTTGCTTAGCACAGCCTTTTTTAAGTGCCGTTTGGTTCGGAAAGATACCATCGAGCTGCCGGTGAACCATACGTGCATGGTGCCCCCTAGTAGTTGTTTCGACTTTAAAGCGATCTAGCTCTTCCACAACCTCTGAGGGAATAAATACATTATTATCCTCAAAATTATCCATACTCCACGGATCATGTATTAGTACATTAGTATCTAGAACAAAGTTTTTGAATTTAGATCCGGAATTGGATTTCGCTCTGCGTTCGCTCTTCTCGTTCACCCTAGTTTCCTTTTTCGAGTATCCTGCTTCAAGCATTCGTGCCATCTATTTATGATGAGATAAAGTTCATCGATTGTACATGAGAATGTGGTCGACAGCTTAAATTTGCATGCTGAAACTGGATCCTCTTTGCGATATTATTGTAAAAAAAGCAACATTTTGTATAGTATTCAACACCCGTTAAGCTAACTATTTGAGTATTTGACAATTCATCCTTCGTATTCAACCCCAAATGATTCCATAGAGTCTCAGATAGATATCTTCTTTTCGAGACACATGTCCTTACTCTACTTTAACGGGATTAGCGTTCCGCATACTTACTTGATAGCTTCTCCTACCTTTGCTTATAAGGCTATGGTCAGAGGATATGATTGATGCACCCCTGTCGACTCTCTTTTTCTTGTGGCTCAAGCAGTTACGTATCTTGTTAAATTTCTATGATATCATCCAGGTTAAAACGGTAATTTTCGTTTAAGTATTTTGATTTAGCTAATCTCTAATACTACCGCAGTTAAATTATCTTTTCCAGATCGTTCCAAGGCAGCATCGACAAGCCGGTGTGCCGGGCTCTTGGTGGTTTCGGCTACTGTGGGCGAGCGGATAAGCTGCAGTATTTGTCGATTCCATAAGCCATCAATGACCCCATCGCTACATAAAACAAATTTATCACCTTCTACGATTTCTACCGCGCCTATTTGTGGTTCAACAAATTGATTTCCTGCACCCAGGGCTTTCTGCAGAGCGTTTTTTCTGGGATGTGACCTAGCTTCGCGCTCAGAAATTTTACCATTTCGAAATAGCCAGCCGACATGGGTATGATCATCGCTCAACTGTCTGATTTCATTGTGAGCGGACTCGGGCAGATAATAAATGCGGGTATCTCCAATATGAGCAAAAAACATCCATTCTGGAACAATCCAGCACATGCTAAGTGTAGAGCCCATGCCTGCGCATTCTTCGTAGCTGGCGCCAATATAGCTCAATGCCTTGTGAATTTCGCCGTATAGCTCTTGGAATATGTCATCAAATCCCGTTTGCATACCAAGCAGTCTAGAACGAAAACCCTTGGGTAGGAGTTTGGAAATTTTCTCAACGGCAATTTTACTAGCATATTCACCCGCACAAGCACCGCCCATGCCGTCACTAACAGCAAAAACTAAATCATCTTTACCGATTGGTGCTTGCCCATATTTCCCAAGATAATGAAAACGTTTAGAGTTAAAAGTTAGTGCAAGAAAGGCATCCTCGTTATTTTCACGGCTATGTCCTGGATGTGTTATTGCGTTCCACTTAACGGTGTGCCTCTCAAAATCAATCTTTTCACGATCTCCTCGATACGGATTCAAGACTCCTCCTTGTGATGGGGCCACGCCACAGGGGACTTATGTTCAGGGTCATCTAAGATAGTAGCGAATTCAAAATCTATGATGCAGAATCTGCCATCCTGCTGTCGGTACGTCACATTTCTCATCACGGCATCTTCGTGCCTCACACCATAGGACTCGAGTTCATCAAATAGGCTTTTTCTCTTGAGCTCACTTAGCTGTTCAACAATCTTTCCGCAGCTATTTGTGACAATAGTTAATTCCTCTGCGCTTACTTCGAGTAATCTTGGAACAAAAGCACATCCTCTATTCTCAAGGTATTTCAAAACCTTCACCTCGTTTTCAAAGCGTTCTTTGGCCTCGTGGCCCCGGAAAGTCTTATAAACCTCTCCTAAATACGAAATGCGCACGAGCGCGCGTCTGGTATCTTTAATAGGATTCATGAAAGCTCCAGCGAAACATATTTCTCTCAGTCATTAAAGAGAAATAGGCAGATGCGTTTTGCGTTTTGGAAATCTGTGCTAGCTTGGTATAGATCGTGCTCGTTAGTTTAGCTGATCAAAATGGAGATTTGGTAGAAACAAAAGGTAATTCCAGGATGAATTATCGCTCGAATTAACTAAGTACTTAATTAAAATTAAATAAACAACATTAAATAACTCTTATGGCTACAAAATATAAATTGGAATACATCTGGCTCGATGGCTACACCCCGGTACCTAACCTTCGAGGTAAAACTATGCTCAAAGAATTCGACAGCTTTCCTACATTGGAACAGCTTCCAAACTGGGGGTTTGATGGAAGTTCTACGCTGCAGGCGGACGGCGGAAACTCTGATTGCTTACTTAAGCCAGTTGCGATTTTCCCAGATAGCACTCGTAAAAACGGTGGCCTTGTCATGTGCGAAGTCATGCTTCCTGATGGAACAACACCTCACCCTTCAAATAGCCGCGCTACAATCTTGGATGATCCAGATGCTTGGTTTGGTTTTGAGCAAGAATATTTCCTATTCGAAGATGGCAAGCCTTTAGGGTTTCCCCAGGATGGCTTCCCTGGCCCACAAGGTGAGTACTACACGGGAGTTGGTTATAAGAATGTGGGATCGGTAGCACGTGAGATTGTTGAACGTCATTTAGACATTTGTTTAGATGCCGGCATTAATCATGAAGGTATCAACGCTGAAGTTGCGAAAGGTCAGTGGGAATTCCAAATCTTTGGTAAAGGTTCTGCAAAAGCGGCGGATGAAATGTGGATAGCTCGTTACATCCTGATACGCCTCTGTGAGGAGTATGGTGTCGATGTAGAGTTCCACTGCAAACCAATCCGCGGAGATTGGAATGGTTCTGGCATGCACTCTAATTTCTCCACAAAGTATTTGCGTGAAGTCGGCGGCAAAGAATATTTCGAGAAATTAATGGCTCAATTTGAAAAGAATATGGATGAACATATCGCTGTTTATGGGCCAGATAATCACATGCGCCTGACTGGCCTTCATGAAACGCAGTCCATAGATAAGTTTACTTACGGGCTAGCTGACCGTGGTGCATCTATCCGTATTCCACACTCATTTGTGAATAATGGATACAAGGGCTATCTTGAAGATCGTCGTCCTAATTCCCAGGGTGATCCATATGCCATTGCTAGCCGCATCCTTAAGACAATCTCTGAAGTTCCAACTTCAGCAAGTGCTAGCGCTAAAGCGATGGCTGAAGCCTAGTAATTAGATAGATTTTTATTTGGTTGTGTAGTAGTGGCGTTTAAACAAGCGCCGCTACTCTAACATTCGCTTTCATCCACCCCGTTTAAGTGCCCAGTCACCTTCTCAATTACGAGTCTAAGGTCTCGTGGTTTAAAAGGCTTACTGAGAAAATCGCTCATGCCGGCAGCAAGGCATTCTTCTCTACTATCTGCCATAGCGTTCGCAGTAAGTGCGACAATAGGAGTCCTTTTATCCTCCGGCATTATTTTAAAAATTTCTTTGGTAGCTTCTATTCCACCCATTACTGGCATTTGCAGATCCATCAATATAACATCGAATGACTCTGTTTTGATGGCTTCTACGGCCTCTTGGCCATTGCAAACGAGGGTTACAGGGCAGCCGATTTTATCTAGCATCAATTTACTAACCTTTTGATTTACTGGATTATCTTCAGCAACTAATACTTTCGGAGGCTTAAGTTTGGCGCCGTCTAAGATTCCAGTTATTTTCTTGCCTACCCTCGCAGTTTGAGAAATTTGCCTACCCTCTACCAGCTCGGTTAGCACACTAAATAAAGGGCCGTATTTTAACGGTTTGGCCATTCTAGCATTATAAGGGTCAAGCTCTTGAGGTAGGGCAATAGCCTCATTTGAAGGGGCTAAGAGAATGGTGGGAAGCGTGATCTTATCCCGGTATTTTCTAATCATCTCGGCCATTGAGCTAGCATCACCATCTGGCAAATTTGCATCTATGATAGCTGCATCAATGGAGGCGTCGCTCATCATCCATTTCACAGCATCCAGTGAGGAAAAAACGATGACCGTTTCTATACCCCAAAATCCAAGAACTGATTCAAGATTTTTTGCTAGAGCTTGGTTTCCACATAGAATAAATAGATGTTTGCCAGTTAGTTCTGAGGGGTTAGGGGTGAGGTAAATAGGAACTTCAGCATCTATAGCCTGTGCACGAACCATAAAGGTAAAGGTAGAGCCTTGGCCCTCAACACTCTCTACCCACATGTCACCTCCCATAAGCTGACTGAGTTTCTTGCTAATCATTAAGCCTAAACCGGTGCCTCCATATTTTCTTGTTGTGGAAGAGTCTACTTGCGTAAAGGCTTTAAAAAGGGTGTTAATTTTGTCTGCAGGTATGCCAATGCCTGTGTCTGTCACTTCAACAACTATTTCATAATGGCCATCTTGCTCGTCACGCAATTTGAGTTCCACAGAAACTTCGCCCTGCTCGGTAAATTTAATAGCATTGCCTAGTAAGTTAGTAACGATCTGTCTTAGGCGTGTAACATCACCTACAATTTGCACAGGTATTCTTTGATCTACAAAGTAAAGGAGCTCTATACCCTTTTCCGAGGCTCGGGCAGACTGTAAGTCCATGGCTTGTTCAATGCATTCTCTGATATCGAAAGCAGATTCTTCTAACTCAAGTTTATTGGCTTCAATTTTAGATAAATCCAGAATATCATTTATTATCGTCAATAGGGCATCCCCACTATTTCGAATCGTATAAACAAGGTCTCTTTGTTCTGGAGTTAATTTTGTATCCAGTAAGATGCTTGTCATGCCTATGACACCGTTCATAGGCGTGCGAATTTCGTGGCTCATAGCTGCTAGGAAATTACTTTTAGCCTCGTTAGCGCTGGTGGCGTTTTCTGCTGCAAGCTTAAGCTGCTCAACAGTGGCTTGGAGTTGAATCCTCGAGGATTCGCTTTCCTGGTAAGTTTGAGTAAGCTGTTCTAGTCTATTTTGCCTCTCGGTGATATTGGAAATAATGCCAGCATAGCCAACTGTCTCATTCTTTGTAACAAGTGCAATAAACTCAGCCTCTGCATAAAATGCCTCATTTCCTTTACTTTTAAGCACTAACTCTAAATAAAAACCATCTCCACCATTTAATCCCTGTTCAATCGTCTGATAATCAGACTCTGACATAGAGTTTTCTAGGATTAGGTCTTTGAATGCTAGCGAGCTAATTTCTTCTTCAGTTAAGCCCACTTGTCTAGAAAATGCTCTATTAGTCCATTGAATACGGCCTTTGTCATCTAGAACAATAAATAATTTACCGCTAGTTTCTACTAACCCCCTAATTATACTATCTACCTGCTTAGGATTGGGCTTCATAGGAGTCTAAATTTTCACCTCTTAAAATGGTCCTAGTCCCAAGCTTCATCCAGCCGTGTATGGGAGGGTAGTCATGATAAACTTTAATAAAAGAGTCCTGGGCACTATCCTGCAAATCGGCATGTTTCCCGACTATGTTTAGGGTTACTTTTTCAGGGCCCAAAAAAGCCAGGTTAAATAGATTAATTCTTAAACAGAATTTCTTAA
The DNA here is from genome assembly GCA_039192515.1 of Verrucomicrobiota bacterium. Taxonomy (NCBI): domain Bacteria; kingdom Pseudomonadati; phylum Verrucomicrobiota; species Verrucomicrobiota bacterium. The sequence continues at coordinate 201,885 of JBCCXA010000001.1, forward strand.
TAGGTCTAATGCTGGGTCAAGTGGCACATCATGCTCGATAAAGTTGATTAATTGCCGGGCTAAAAGGGGCCCCCAAAGACCGCCTTTGCTTCCCAAGCCATTCAATAGATAGAGAGAAGGAATCTCTGGGTGTTTACCTACCACGGGCCTTGTGTCTTGTAAGATAGGGCGAACGGCAGCTTCGTGGTTTAGGATTTTGTAAGCAAAATCGAACATGCGATTTAATTCTCCCTCTAGATGGCTTCTTGCGTAGTCTGTCGTAATGGCATCAAGTTGATCCCAGGAATAGGTAGCTCCTACTTTCACAATCCCATTTCCCACAGGTAAAATAAAAATGCCCTGGCTGTAAATATTGGAAACAGGCATTTCATTCATACGTAAAGTTAATAGCTCTCCTTTTGCAGGTTTCCACCTTAAGTCCTGAAACCAGGGTGATTTGTTTTGATAGCCCGTGCAACAAACTACCTGATTGCATGAGATTTGGTCTTTCCAAACAGCTTGACCCAAAGTGAATTTGAAATCTTCAGATAGAGCGTGTTCGTAGCGTATGGCATCTTGCTGGGCCAGTATGTTATGACAGTGCTTGATAAATTTTTTTATGTTAGCCCAGCCTCCCCCATCTATGCACACCCCTCCTAGATTGTTTTTTACTCCGCTGTAACTTGATTGTCCTCTCCATTCCCTGGTGACAAACAAGCTTATATCCTCTTGAGTTTTCTTTTTATCCCATTTAGAAAGTTCATGTTCATTCTTAAAGAAGCGGATAATTTTCTTTGGTTTAAATAATTCTTGGCCAACTTCGCGAGAAGCATCCTTATAGAATTCATTGGCTTGAGCAAAGAATTGTTCCCAACGCCAGCTTTTTACAAATCTTTGACCAGTTATGGGATTTATAATTCCTGCTGCTACTGTAGATGCGTTGTTGGAATAAGGGTTGCTAAGTATGAATACCTTTTTGCCTATTTTTAAAAGATTCCAAGCTAAAACGCAGCCAGCAAATCCTCCCCCGACGATTAAATAATCTACTTTCAAACTCTTAGCAAAATAATGTTATTAACAATTACTATAATAGAATATTTTTTCAATAGCGAGCATGGATAAGAAAGTTACATTTTTGTTGCAGAGAACAATCTTTATTTGCAAATTGGAGCATTTAACACATAATGAATTATAGTGATTGCTAGCTAATACGGAGAAATACTTAGGGAGTTCCTAGTTTATATGAGGGAAAAAGAATTACTACTGGCATCAGTAAGTGGCAGATCATACGAGCCAAAGCCAAAGTCAGAGCTCCATAAAGATTGGAAGAGCGGAAAGCTCTCGGGAGATAGGCTCGTATGGAGTGATGAAGACCAGGCATGGAAAACTATTACCGATTTTTTTTCAAATCTTAAGCAAACAGCAAGCTTGCAATTACGACAACTAACTAAAGGCTTGGGAGTTGCCTCACAGCAACAACGACAACCTAGTAATAACGCTAAGCCTCTCACCCATCAAAGTAATATTCGCGTGGACTACCGAACAAAGTCTGTGAAGCGGTCAACATCAAGTAATCCATTATTTATCTATCTTCTGCTCTTTAGCCCTATATTAACTTTCTTAGCTTCTATTACTTACATAAATCTTGTTCTTTTACCCACCACAACGCCCGAGGCTAACAGTATGGCTAAAGTGACCTACAATCTGATGCTGGATAATTTTGTGAACCCTACAGCACTTAGTATAACAGTAGATGGCAAACCATCGGATCCCCATCAGTTTGCAGCAAGTATTCACTCATTGGCCTTAGCAAACTATGAGAGACCTATTATTGGAGGTGCTTATAATCGTATTTCGATAAGTAAAGGTGACACTAGCTTTATGTTTCCTGGAGACTTGTGGCAGAAAATTGCGGATGTTGATGACATCAAACATGCCAAGATGGCGATTGGACAAACTGTTTACTATCACGACGGACGCTTAGTCGCAGGGACCTTTATTGGTAGCAATTATGCCTATGCTTCCAAGGAGGCATTCGAGATTATGTATTCGAGTCTTTTCCCTAAAAAAAGCTCTAAGTAATATTAGCTAAATGCAGAGGCTGTTTCGAACATGGAGGATAAGTGCCTCATGGTGCTTTCGTTGAATCCGCTATGGATTTTTTTGTCTATATATAAAAAATAATCGTTTCCATCGTTTGGAACGCGAGCGATATCGTCTCTACTTATTTTTCTGCAAACCTCAAGCCTACGAGGCAGGAATGTCCAGTAGATGCCAGGGCATGCGTCGTAGTATTTTTCTAAGAACTTGTCTTCATAGAATTTGAGGGAAATGTTTTTGACCAACCGCATAACCTCGCCTACAAATTTTGGGCTGCTGTCACATAATGCTTGCCAATCTTTTTGATCTTTTTCACTGAGTAACTCAGAGTCTTTATAGCTCTCTACAAGGTTTTGTATTTCATTGGGAAAATAAGACATATCCCTTACCTTGCAGCCTGCCCAGTGAAATAACTTGAGCTCGATATCCCCTTTAAAAACTTTTTGGCCCTCCAAAAAATAATGACCTGGCAGACTTAAGACCCTATTATTATAAGATACTTTGTGTGTGTCTTCATCAAGCACATCAGCCTCTACTAATTTATGTTGGTGTATGACTCTAAGAGCTTGTTGATCTATAATAGAGTTAATGATTGGGGTTAAATAGCAGTAAATTTGCTCTACCCATTTGATCCAAAAAATTTCTGTTTGAGCCATCAACACACCAGAATTGATTCTGGCAGCACCTTTTGGGCCCAGAAAACAGTTATGTACATCATGGGTAAGTAATGCTTGGCTATCTGAATCTAAGAGCGCTTCTAGTCTAGAAAAGATAACAATATCCGAGTCCAAGTAGATAACTCGTTCAAAGAATTTTGATAGAAACCAACCTGCAACTGCTCTGATACCAATAATTTCACAAATGCGTCCAGGACATATCTGGTCGGTAAGAAAGTAGAATGCCTTGCTGTCGAGTATGAAAAAGGGAATTTCAGGGTGGTGATGTTTAAAACTCTTTCTGAGTTGATATGCTTGAGCTAAGGTTTGATCTCCAATAGCTATTGTAAATCCACAAATACTCATTTTGATGAATTATGTCTCTAGATATAGCAATAATCTTGAAATCGTCCACAGACCTGGTTTCTTTAGAACATCCAAATAGTAGATAATTATGAGTCTTGATCTTGCACTAGAACAAATTCAACAGCCCTCTGCTCAATATGATCTAGGCCTTGTAAGTAGCCTTATTGATGACTTACTTGATCCTGAAATAGAAGCAGAGAAAAAAGAAAATTTTCTTAAATTACAAACAGAGAAAGGTGAAAGTTCTGAAGAGTTAGCGGCATTTGCCAAAGCTATTTTGCCCAAAGCGGTTGAGCTCAAGGTCAAAGGCTCTTGGCAAGGCAAAAGCCTTTTGGATTGCTGTGGCACTGGTGGTGGTGGCCTTGATATGGTAAATATTTCAACTGGTTCCATGTTTTTAATTGCAGCGGCTGGAGTGCCAGTTGCAAAGCATGGCAATAAGGGTGTTACTAAAAAGTCTGGCAGCTCAAATGTTTTGGAAGCTTTAGGTATTAAAATTCAGGCGACCCCAGATGATTTGGAAATAGCACTTGAGCGCACTGGCATGACCTTTATCTTTGCTCCTGCATTTCATCCTGCTTTTAAGCATCTTGCTCCTATTCGCCAGAGCTTAGCTGCTAAAGGTCATCGCACTATTTTTAATCTTTTGGGTCCTCTCCTAAATCCTGTTGAGCCGGAGGCACAGATTATAGGAGTTTTTAAAGAGCAGTACCTCGAATTATTTTATCAGGCATTATCAATCACTCAGTGCGCACGCTACCTGGTTCTTCATGGTGTAAGCCATGAAGGCAGCTCCTTGGGAGAGCTTTCAGCGTATGGTTCAAATTGCTTGAGTGGAAAATTGGCAGGAGAGCATAGCAGCATGCGTTTTGATACCGCAAGAACGCAAGGAAGTCTAAATAGCTTGCTCATAAGTTCCGCAGAGGAGAGTGCTAAGAGGATTGTGGCGGTTCTAGAACGGCGCGAGAATGGACTTTTGAGGGAAATGCTTATTCTTAATGCAGCGGCTGGTCTATGGGCTCAGGGCAATGCTGAAAGCTTGGAGGAGGGAATTGAGCAAGCTACAGAGTCATTAGAGAATGGCGAAGCTTTCAATCGACTAAAAAAGTGGCAATCCATTTAGCTTTTAGCCATTTAGACAATTATCGAATAATGGGCTGATTGATAAGGTGGGTTGTATGCTCTAATTGCTTTGGCTCATGACCAGCTTGGTAATGGAAACCCTCTTCATTTTCATAACCTTCTGGAGCAGATAGCGCAAGTCCAATGAAGCCTATTAAACTTACCACCCAAATACAGAATAACATGAGTAATATGATCATATTTATCTTATAGCTAAAAAGATCGGTAGTCACTCAGTGGGCTTTAGATTTTTCAATGAAGAATTCAATGAATGAATAATTTTCCGGAAATATAGTTTAGGTATTTACGTGTTTTAAGCTATTTTTATGTTGATCTTATTGATTGTTAGTCGATTATGAAAATATGCCTTCATTGCCAGATCGCTTTGATCTTCTGGTTCGTAGAGCAAAGGAAAAAGGGGTAACACCAGAGAGACAGATAGACCTTGTATTAGGTGGGATGCTTGTCCTAGCAGATTGGCATTTGATTAATAAAGGGTCTCAAGATCAGCCTACACCACATTTTGTGGAGATGGATGACCTCATTCATCTGCTTATCTTTACTGATACAGACAAAGCGGATACGTTTTCATTAGATAGGGGCGATAGAAAGCCAGGGGAGCCTTTGGGGATTATTTCTCTCAAACCTGGCTATGCTATAGAATATGCTCTGAATCTCCAAGTGCACGGATGCGAGCACCTCCTTGTAAATCCGAGTGACTACGGTTTTTCCATTCCACTGCAAACAGTCAATAGGTTCTATGAAAAGTGGAAAGAAGGAGGGGCAGAGCTAGGGCAGGGGTTTTGGATTCCCAATATGACGAATGAAGAAGAAGACTTTTGGCAAGAGCATGGTGTTTAGTCTGACTAAAGATGAATGTTTCATCTAGTTCATATGAACCTCACGTCATAAAAGCGATCACGCGTCTTACCCGTAAAGGTTTTATAGCCTATGATGTTGGTGCAAATGTAGGTGTTTTTACTGAAATATTTATCGAACTTGTTGGAGATACGGGAGAGGTTCATGCCTTTGAGCCCACTACTTTTAATATAGAGCGATTGAATAAGAAATTTGCTTCTTATCCAAATGTCCATATCCATTCATGTGCAGTATCAAATACAGATCTTGATGAAATGCCCTTTTACGTGGATATGCACGAGGAGAAAGGCCAAGTAACAGGGGTCTATTCATCTTTATTTGACTTACCTGACCCCGAAAAGAGGCAAATGAAAAAAAGGTTTGTTTCTACTATTTCCCTAGATAGCCATTGTAAGAAATATCGCCCTCCTGGAATTCTTAAGATAGACGTAGAGGGCGCAGAGCCTCTGGTTATATTTGGAGGGAAAGAAATGATATCTCAACACAGACCATATATTATTATGGAGTTTTGGGAATGGTCTTGGGATGCTGGATTTCGCGAAGCTGTGTCTTGGCTTGACTCAATAAACTACCGTATGATTCGTCTTGACGATGGTAAAAGTATAAGTGCGAACTTTTATGACACTGCCAAGAAAGAAAAAACGGTATACCTTTTAGCCAAGCCAGGAAAATAATGAAACTAGATCTGTTAGGATAAGTATAGTTTTTTAGACTATGGGAGTTCTTCTGATGCTTCGATTAGCTTCTCGCTTTTTTCTAATAAGTCCGGTAGTAGAAGCTGTAGTTCTTCTGCATCAAAATGGTGTTCGGTCAAGAGCTCTTGGTTTAATTCTGTTGTGAATCCCTCCTCTCCGACCCCAAAGCCTAATATTAATGCCAGATGTTTGGCTGCGTGCACAACTAATGCCAGCTCTAAGTGCTCAGGTTCCGCTAAATCAGGTTGAGCATAGTAGCTTGCTATTTGGACTAGATTCTCTGGGAATGACCAACTTTTAAGTAATTCACCACCGACGACACAATGATCATATCCCAACATCTCTTTTTCAGCATGACGCCATGAGCATTGATGCTCATTTTGGTATTCAAATATTTCATTAAAATGATCGCTACAAGCATAAGCCAATCCCAATTTACCAACATCATGTAGCAGTCCAGCCGTATAAGCTAGTTCAGGATTAATATTCTGCCTTTGACTGCAGATAAGTTCTGCTGCTACTCCGACACATAGAGAGTGCTTACATAGGTCTCCTGGTTCCCAGCCGTAGCCAGAGACTTCCTGGACTAACCACTTTCCTGCTATAGAACTCGCCGTAATTCTGTATATTTCTTTTCTTCCCAACCGAACAACCGCAGCATCTAGGGTATCGCACGGTCTGCCTCCGGAAAAATATGCTGAATTGGCCATGCGTAAAATACTGCCGGCTAAACCTGGATCTTTCTCTATAACCTCCTGGACGTCCTGAACATTACTCTCTTCTTTGTTTAGGACATCCAGAACCAATGGCAATACAGATGGAGCACATGGGATAGTTCGAGCTAATTCACAAACCTTTTCTATAGGTAATGGTTCCATGATCTAAGTTCTCCTTTACATGTAAAATTCTGGTTTACCAGGGGTGCGCACTTTTACTTTTCCATCACTCATTTGAAATTTGATTGTTCGATTGAGTTGCCCGCCTACTTCCCATACGCTAACTTTTAAGCCTGTTTGTTGGGACATCTGACGGCATTTTTCGATATTTTTATCACCTATACTAAAGTAATTGTCTGCTTGCATTACCCTTGCCCCACCGAAAACTTTGCACTCCAATTGTGATACCCTAGAGCCTGCCGATTGAAATTTTTGTAATGCTATAGGTAGGCCTTTCTCTAGGTACATGAAGACTTTGGCAGTTGATGCTCCTTCTTTTGGTGTTGGTAGCATGATATGGATTAACCCCCCTAATAACCTCGCACGGTCATAAAGCGTGATGCCTAAACAAGATCCCAAGGCATAGGTAGTGATGGTGCCATCTTTTTGGTTTGTAAACTTGCCGTCTGCGACGCCTACGACTAAGTCTTTTTGTTGCGCTGTAGCTGAACTCATCTCTACTAAAATAATTTCATTCAATATCTATGCGTAACAACACACTGTTTTCTGCCCGTACACTTGGCGCTCAGACAGAGCGGTCGAGATAATGACATATGTGATTATTCCACTCATACTCAATCGACCTGAATGTCTTTTCCTTAACTGTATTCCGATAAAGTGCATAAATTGACTGCTATTTGCGGAGATTTACAGTAGTAACTACTTCTGTATAAGTTATTTGTATGTCGAAGTCACTAGTTTTGGGTTCGGGCTACGTTGGTTCTAGAATTCTTGAAATATTACAGGGAAGGCAGCACGACACGACAGCTTGGACTCTGCATGAAGACTCGGCCAACTCTTTGAGAAATAGCGCAAACCGAGTTATCTTCTCTGATGCTTCATTAGCCTCGAGCTGGCCATCTCCAGATGACAAATATGACTACGTCTTTTTCTGTCTATCTACCTCAGGAGGTGATTCACAGGCTTACAGACGCATACATAATAAAGCCCTGAGGTTGGCCATGGAGCATCTTATACATCCTAAAATTCGTTTGGTTTATTGTTCTTCGACTTCTGTTTATGGGCAAAATGATGGGACTGAGGTGGATGAATTATCAGTATCTGCACCATCTAGCGAAACCTCAAAGATTCTAATTGAAGCTGAGCAAGAGATTCTCATTAAAGGTGGCACGGTGGCTAGAATAGGAGGGATTTATGGTCCCGGCAGAGCATTTCTTTTAAAAAAGTTTTTAAAGGGGGAAGCAATCATGGAGTCGAGAGGTGAAAAATGGGTGAATCAAATTCATCGTGAAGATGTGGCAAATGGCCTGATACATTTATCTCAAATCAATTCCGCAGAGGGTGAAATTTATAATCTTACGGATTCGACTCCTGTGCAGTATGGAACCCTTTATAAATGGCTTAGTGAGAATTTCTCTAAACCTATGCCAGAAAAGACAACCCAGCAGCGCTCAAAGCGAAGGGGCATAAGTAACAAAAGAGTATCAAATAGAAAGCTTTTAGATACGGGATACATTCCCGTGCATCCTTCCTATAGAACAGGCTATCTCGAGGTGGCCCCAACGCTGCTTTAGTGATTGTCTAGATAGTCTGGCTTAGAAAGCCGCCGTCTACTCGAATGTCTGCACCTGTTACAAAACTGCTTGCCATGGAACTAGCTAAAAAAATCGCTGCACCTACCAACTCCTCTGGCTGGCCAAAGCGTTGCATACTGGTATGCCCAAGAATTTGCTGAGCCCTTGCAGTAGGAGCACCATCTTCTTTAAATAACAATTTCTTATTCTGTTCTGCCGGGAAAAAGCCTGGAGTAATGGAATTAACCCGAACTCCTCTAGTAGCCCACTCACGAGCTAAAAAAGTGGTTAGGTTTAAGACAGCAGCCTTCGAGGCAGAATAGCTCACAACTCTAGATAAAGGTAGATGTGCTGAGACGCTGGCAATATTGATTATGCTGCCCTCTCCAGCATTGATCATAGCCCCGCCAAATACTTGACAAGGCAGCAGTGCGCCACCAACTAAATTCATATCAAAATTTGCATGCCAGGCCGATTCTTCAATATCCTCAAAGGCCAGTTGATCCGTCACGGTAACATCAGGGCTATTGCCTCCTGCCGCGTTAACTAAAATGGTTGGAGTCTTATAATCTTTTAGAATTTGCTTGAGCCCTGATTCAAGACTCTCCTTACTGTTCGCGTGCATTTCTATAAATGCGGCTTCGCCGCCTTTGCTTTTGATGGAATTTACTCGGGCTAATCCCCTTTCGCTATTCCTTCCAGCAATAATGACTTGAGCGCCAGCCATAGCCAGCCCCTCGGCTAAAGCACCTCCTAAGACTCCGGTGGCACCTATGATGACTGCCAAATCATTATCTAAATCAAATAGCTTCATAATCTAGTAGAGATATTCTGTCATGGTTATATCACTTTTTGACAGCAGAAGTTAGGTTAGCTTAGATATGGCTGTATGCAACGTCAGATACGATGGAAAGAGAAGACCCAAGACGGTGAAAGTCGCGAGGTGAGGGTTACCCTATTTGCACGTCAGTTCAAATGGCAGTTTAAATACAAAGGTAGTCTAAATTGGGATTATAATACCTTACCTACTACAGAAGATTGGGATAATCTAGTTAAGAAAATAGAGGCACGATATAACAGAAGGAGAGCATCAATTAAGGATGTAGAGCTAGCTAGCAAGCATAGAGATTTGAGCCTCAAAAAATCAGTTCAATGAAGTGGTATCTGCTGAAGTGTTAATTTCCTCAGAGCTGCTAAATTCTTCCATGCCAACGTCATCTGGAAGGATTTTATCTACCATCTTGCGTATCCCCTCTTTAGCAAAATCACTCATAGGGTAGAGGCGCCTTGCCTGTAGATACCATGCCAAGCTAGAGCCTACTTGGTCTTTTTCTTCCAAGGCTTGAGCTTTCCGCAAACTTTGGACAAATTCGGGTGCATGAGTTGTCATATTGGCTCGCACCTCACTGAGTTTACTGTCTGCTACGTCCGCAGCTTTATTTTCAATATAGACGCGTTCTACACTTTCCCAAGCACCTGCATGGTCGCCACGATTGGCTACTTCTTCGGCTCTAATGATGGCGGCTTCTATCTTGGTAACTCGATCTATGATATCCTTCAAGACATCCTGTTTATCAGGGTAAAGCGCTGTAGCTGCTATAAACTTGACTTTATCTTCAAAGATCTGCCGGTAATTCTTTTGTGAAACAAGGCGGTCAAGATCCTTGAGAGCTTGTTGCTGCACGTCAGCTCCTTCAAATAGCTTGGCGCTAACCTTAGCCAGTTCGGGGTTACGAGGCCAAATCTCAGTAGCCTGGCGCAATTCCTCCTCAACAACTTCCATCATACCGGAAACAGCGGCTGTCTTAGCTTTGTTTAAGTGCATGCGGCTAAGTGTTCTAGCAGTCTCAATTTTGGCCATCGGTTTAGATGAATCAAAGTCTTTCGCTGTATTCTCCATTTCTGCAATAAGCTTTTCGGCTGCTGCATAATCTTTAACCTCCATAGCAGCAAGCAAACGGTTTCCAAGCTGTGCATAAGCAAGCGCTTTCCTTTTCTCGTTTCTGGCTAAATGGCGGACAGGTGGCATGAATTCACCTATCAAAAAGATTTCCCCTAGACGCTCGGTGGCGCTATGTAACTCTTCCTTTTCTAGAAGGAATTTAAATGCATCGACTCCGTCTTCAATGTCGCGTATCGCTTCATGTGCCATGGACTCAAGCACATCAATTGTGGGGGGCATGCCGACATAGTCATTATATGATTTGGCTGCGGCGCTATTCTGATCGAGCTGAAGAGTGGTATCTCCTTCTCCGAAAATAGTTCGATAAAAACGCGTTCCTATTTGAACATGCTGAAAACGGCGTTGGATAAAGTATTGTACTAGTAATCCTTGGAATTCAATTTTCTTCTGAAGTTTTGAGGCTTCTCTTTTAGCGAAATTGGTTTTTTTCAATGCTTCAATTTCTGAAAGGCGGCTTAAATAGGGCTGCATGTTAAGATCTCGTTTCATCTCTCTATCCTTTTTCCACTGCTCTAGGGCAACCTTATCGTTAGCACTAGGTCTAGATGAAAGGCCGCCCTCGTTAATAACCAGTGATGCATTCCAGCGTAGTCGCTCATCTTCTTTTTTAAGAGCAGCATCTGCTAGCTCGAGTCTATGGTTGTTTTTTCTGGCCACCCAGACGCTATAAATGGCCCCAGCAAGCGAATCACACAAGTTGGCGTCTGTTCGGTAACTAGATGCTTGGGGAAGGAGCTCAAAGGCCTCATTAACGCTGTCCTTGCGAAGATTTCCAGGGGAAAGTATCTCATAGATTTTTCTTAAAATGGTTTGATAAGATAATTGGTCTTCAGATGTCTGCTCAGGCGCGTTCAGATACTTTTCAAAGCGCGCTCGAAAGACTCTTTGATTGTTAACATTCCATGTTTTCCCATCCCATGTGACCATATCTGTCCCAAAGTCAAGTAAGGGGATATCTTTGCCTAGAAAATTGGAGTTACCCTCCATCATTTCGGCAGATGAGGGTTTTTGTTTTGAAGTGGGTGCTCTATCTAACGTCGGAGTTTGAACTGAATTATTCTGAGGGGATAAGCTCCCCGGAGCTTGCGCTTTCAATAAGTAGGGAGCAGAAATAATAGTGAAGAGTAATGCGATTAGATTCTTCATATACATTATAGTATCATAAATGGGTACCTTGTTCTATTAGCTTTTGCTGAGGTCGATGACCTCGATTACTCCATCCTTTACTATTTGAATTTTGATAGAAAATTTTTGTCCTTTTTGGATATTGATGTCATTAAACTTTGGTGGAACTACTATCGCTAGTGGCTTAGCACCTCCAGGCTCTCCAACTTCTACGGAGAAAATTCGACCATTAGATGCTGTCCATCTAAGAGATTCTTGGATACTGCCTTCGATTTTATATACGTTACCTCTGAGGCTATTAGCGTTATCTAAATACGCTTGGACATCTAGAGCGGGTATAGTCCTGTAAGGGTCGTCAGACTTCTGAAAGACAAAAAAACCACCTGCCAGCGCAGCAATTATTAGAATGGCGACTGGGAGTATCCATAGATATGTTGGCTTGGAATTAGCACGGCGGCCCATATTTTAAGTATTGAATTCGACTTAAAGCTTAGCAATCTTAAAAAGAAATTTCTCTTATTGGAGAGTCCGCACTACATCCCCATAATGGAATATCCACAATCCACATAAATGGTCTGGCCGGTAATCGCTCGACCAGCGTCGCTGGCTAAGAAGACGCCTGTTGAACCAAGTTCTTTGATTTCCACGTTTCGTTTTAGCGGAGCATGGGCCTCATAGTGTTTCAGCATACTGGTAAAACCAGCGATTCCGCGAGCGGCCAGGGTGTTTACTGGGCCAGCACTTATGGCGTTTACACTAATATTTTTGTCTCCTAGATCAGAGGCTAAATAACGTGTCGAAGCCTCTAAAGAGGCTTTTGCGACGCCCATAACATTATAATGAGGGATGACTTTCTCGGATCCGTAGTAGCTCATGCATAGAATACTGCCGCCCTCAGTCATTAAAGGCAGGCAAGCACGGCTAAGGGCTACCAGTGAGTACGCGCTAATATCATGTGCTGTGGAAAAAGCCTCGCGAGTCGTATTAATAAACTCACCCTCGAGCGCTTCTTTAGGAGCAAAAGCGATAGAGTGAAGTAGGAGATCTACCTTATCTGTTTTACTTTTGACAAAGCTAAAAAAGGAATCAATTTCTTCGTCCTTTGTAACATCACAAGGCGCAATGGTTACGTCCTCGCCAAACGTAGAAGCAAGGTCTTCGACATTATCTTTTAAACGTTCACCTTGATAATTAAAGATTAGTTTTGCTCCCGCTTCTGCCCAGGCTTGGGCTATTCCCCAGGCAATACTTCGGCGGTTAGCCACTCCAAAAACAACTCCAGTTTTCCCTTCTAAAGGTTGTGCACTCATAGGCAGTGCAAGATGCAAGAAGGATTTGAAAAAGTAAAATACTTTCTAGATTCCTTATCAAGACTCATGGGGTGAGGCGTTTAGTGAATCCCAGAAGGCCACTAGGTCATGGGGTAGTGAGCATTCTGTATGAATGCCCTCTTCTTCCCATGAGAAAAAGAGATGCGAGGCATGTAGTGCTTGCCTTGGCAAGATAAGTTTCTTGGCTAATTCTGGCGTCCAGCCCGTCTCAATATAATCTAAATAGCATTGATCATCCGGTCCGTAGAGTTTATCGCCGACGATGGGCAATCCTATGTGTCCAAGGTGGGCTCTGATTTGGTGAAGGCGTCCGGTATCTAACTCTAAATTGAGTAAGGAGTATGGATTGCCTTTTGTATCGTATCGTGTTTGCTGCAGTTGGTAGCGGGTGGTAGCAGGTTGTCCTCCCTCATGCTTTGCAAAAATGCCCTGTTTGACATAGATCGGGTAGTCACGAATCGAGCAAATCCGAGCCAAAGGGGCATTAATAATGCCCAAGGGCTCCTTGGGGCGACCCCAAACGATAGCGTGGTACTTCTTTTTCATTCCCCTTGCCATCATTTGTTTTCCTAATGAGGAAGCAGTCTCGCGGGACTTTGCTATGAGCACTAGACCGCTGGTTTCTCTATCTAGACGGTTGGCAGCAGCAAAGAATTTTCCTGGGAATTGTCTCTCTAGCCTGCCAATTAAAGTGTCGGCCCCGTCTGGCCTTGTGGGATGCACAAGGAGCGGAACTGGTTTATGGACAACCATCCATTCCTGGCGCTCGCGGATAATTTCAACCTCCTCGGACACTTTTTCTATAGATGCATAAGAGCGCAAAGTTGCCAAGGGAAAGGATTGTGTGTAGCTTCTCTTTTATGCAATACCGTGAGTTACCGGAAACAGAGGTGCAGCCAGTAAGTGCTGTTGGATTTGGTCTTTGGACAGTATCTACGGGCTGGTGGGGCACTTATACGGATGAAGAAGCTGTAGCATTGATGCGGAAAGCAAGAGACTACGGCATAAATCTTTATGACGCTGCTGACACCTATGGTAATGGCAGAAGCGAAGAATTATTGGCTAAAGCGTTTCTTGATGCGCGTGATGAGATCGTAATTGCCACCAAGGTGGGTTACAATTTTTACGATCATGGCGATGGCAGAAAAGGCCAAAGAGAAATTCCCCAGGATTTTTCGGCGTCTTTTATACGTGATGCAGTGGACAAGGCCTTAAAGAGGCTAAAGACAGATCGGATTGATATTTTACAGCTACACAACATCAAGTTGGAGCAAGTCGCTGACCAGAGTTTGTGGGATCTGATGGGCGATCTAAAGAAGGAGGGTAAAATTCTGGCCTATGGAGGAGCGTTAGGTCCCGCTATCGGCTGGTTGAAGGAGGGTTATGATGCGGTCAAAAAGCATAAACCTCATGTTATGCAGCATATTTATAATTTATTCGAACAGTATCCTGGGCGAGACATAATGAACGCTAGCACGGAAACGGACCCTACCCGCTACTTAATCCGTGTCACGCATTCATCCGGTATGTTAGAGGGTCACTATACAGAAGATACCGTCTTTGATGAAAACGACCATCGCCGCCATCGCCCCAAATCGTGGTTGATTAATGGAGTAAAGAAAGTAGAAAAGATTCGTTCTATTATGGAATGCGAAGGCAGGACTATGGGCCAGGCTGCACTGCAGTGGTTGTTGACGGATAATCGTATAGCTTGTTGTTTGCCAAATATTTACAATGAGGAGCAAATCAAGGAGTTTGCTTCTACTACTGAGGTGCCCACCATTACAGAAGGTGAACTCTCTCAACTTGCAGAATTATGGAAAACAAATTTCGGCGTTGAGGAAGAGCCTTGTAACTTTAAAGGTACCATGACTTTGGGTGAACTAGATTCTGAAAAAGAAGCAGCGCTTACGTAGCGCTCTCTTATGACTTTAAATAGACCTCATGCTAGCAGATTCAAAAGGTTATATAGGGATCTTTGATTGCGTTCTGGACCGTAGCAGGCTGAAAGTTTTCGCCGAGATTTGGTTAGATAAGTTTGATCAGGTTGAACAGGTTGTGCCAGGCAAGCAATCAGGCATTCTCACGATCCATATTAAAAAATCAGAAGATATCCTTGAGGATAAAGCTCCCCAGTTCCGAGTTACCGCTGGAGAGGATTTTTCATGGATTTACCTATCTATGGATAAACCCGTAGTAGAAACATCGGGGCTACCAGTTGAGGATAATGTTATGCCTCTAGAGAGCTTGCTGGATCTGCCTGATTTACATGAGGTAGTAGATCAATTTGATGAAAAGCGTATTGGTGAGCTTGAAAGAGAAGGCCTCGTTCTTTAGAAGCGAGCTTAAATTCAATAAATGGGGTAAGAATAAGCTTGCTTCTAGCTTGCTAACAAGTTAATGACAGGCTTTGAAGTGCAAAAGAAGATCTTAATCTTTACCGCAGGGTTTGGCGAGGGGCACAACACAGCTGCACGCAATGTTAGGGACGCTATAGAGCACGTTAGTGGAGCAGATGCTCATGTTGAAGTCTTAGATCTATTTGATGAATGCTATGGACGCGTGAACGACTTTTTTCGCTCCATGTATATCACGGCTATTAATAAAAGTCCGAGGCTGTGGCAGGGCTTTTATAACATCTTAGATAATACGGATGTTATGCAGAGTAATCTTATGACACTCTCGCGCATGAGAGAAAGTCTTAAGTCACTTATTCATGAACTCGAGCCAGATGCAGTTTGCTCTACCTACCCGGTTTACAATTATCTGCTTAATGAAATTTATCAAGATCCTGAAGGAGCAAGACCTAGAAACTTTTCTCAAATCACTATTGTTACCGATTCCATCTCCGTCAATTCAATCTGGTACAAAACACCAAGTGACTATTACTTAGTTCCGAACCAAGAAACGGCAGATGTTTTGGTAAGTGAAGGAATAGATTCTCAACGCACGCGTGTATTTGGTTTTCCTGTGCAGCTAGAGTTTATAACGGAGCCGAATCATATAAAGGAAGAAGAGTATAATAGTGAAAAGACTCGCGCAAAAATTCTCTATATTATTAATTCAGCAAAAAAGAAGGCTCCTAAATTACTTTCAAAACTTCTGACAAATAAAAAAATTGAAGTGACTGTATGCGTCGGACGCGACAAAAAGCTGCGTCATGAGATTGTGAAATTGATTAATTCTATGGGTAAAGATGCAGAAGAGCGCGCTAATGTCATAGGTTGGACAGATAAAATGCCTGAGCTTTTGATGTCTCATCACCTCGTTATTAGCAAAGCCGGTGGGGCCACTGTCCAGGAATCTATAGCAGCCGAGTGTCCAATGATTGTTAACCAGATTGTCCCTGGCCAAGAGGAGGGTAATTATGAGCTTCTCAGAAGAAACGACTGCGGTACATTGGCAAGTAAACCCTCTGAGGTTGCTGATATTGTCGCAAAGGCGTTTGCTGATAATGCGAAAATATGGCGAACCTGGAAGAGACATTTAAGCGTTATTAGTCGTCCTGATTCACAAATAAAAATGGCTGAATTTGTCCTCGAGCAGGCTGTTCCGGATAACTTGCCCCCATCTTCCATATCCAACAAAAAGCCTAAGGGTAAGGCTGCCTCTACACATCCAGTAAAGAAGAATGTCTCAATTGATGATAACCAGAAGCAGTTATTAATGTGCGACCTGCATAGTCATACTACTTTTTCGGATGGGAAGCTTCCATTGAGAGAGGTTGTTGATTTTTATGGTCAACGTGGTTTCGATGTCATGGCCATAACAGACCACATATGTGATTATAAAAAAGTTTTTGGCAAGATTTGTGATTGGACAGGTTTGGTTTTGCCTTATGAACAAGTGGATGAGTATTTCGAAAAAATAGCGAAAGAAAAGGAGCGTGCTTGGAAAAAATACTCGATGATTGTCATGACAGGACTTGAATTCAACAAAGATGGGCTTCGTCCTAAAACTTCCGCACACTTATTAGGTGTAGATTTGAAGAAGCCTATTGATCCTTCACTTTCTATTAAGCAGATTATAGCCGAAATACACCTACAGGGTGGACTTGCTATTGCCGCTCACCCTCATAGAATGAAATCAGTATGGGGCAAAGATACCCTATTCCTATGGGATAATCAGGAGGAATTTATGCCTTTGATTGACGCTTGGGAGGTAGGGAATCGTGATGATTTCTTCAATCCAGTGGGACTCAAAAAAATGCCTTTTATTGCATCCAGTGATTTTCATAAGCCTAAGCACATCCGATCTTGGAAGACCATGCTATTTTGCGAAAAGGAGCCCGAGGCCATTAAGCAGTGTATACGAGTGAACAGAGATGTTGCGGTAACGCTTTATCGCGACCATTTATTTGGCGATATCAACGTAAGTTCTGGAATAGGTATGCATCAAGGGGTCATGAAAATAAACGATTGGGCCAAGTCTCAAGTCGCTATAGCAACTGCCTCGCTCAATCAAGTAGCTGCACACTGACGGTCTAGTGTTTGCTGAGTTTGGAAGAACGAAGGAACAATGCCTCTGATAGTGGAGGTTGAGAGAGGGTTTCTTGGGCTATCGGTAATTGGGATAAAGCGAGGCAGTTAGATTGATGCAAAACTTTGAGCATAAAAACTAAAACATCCTAGGAGTTGCTACATGAGAATGAGCGCTATATGTTTTTCGGTTTCCACGTGGTATCTTGCAAGGTGCCGTTGCCTTCATATTCAAAAAATTTACTCACTAAGAATAGGGGTATCCCCAGCACACCTCGTATATTAACTCTCATGAAAAGATTTACATCGTCCTTAACCAAGTCGTAGTTTCCTTTGCCAATTAAAGCAAACGCAGTGGAAGAAATATCAATCTTCTCTGTTTCCCAGACTCCATCACGTATCTTGAATTCAGAGAAGGCTTTACTGGCTTTGGCATAGCCCAATTTAGGAATAAGTGAATTCAGAATTTCTGAAAAGCTGCCAAAAATAGGAATGGGGTATAGAATCCCTTCAAGAATCGTCATATTACCCTGCCCGTTTAGCGAGCTTAAATCGCCTAGCTCACCATTGAGTGTTAAATCTCCATCAAGCGTTCCAGAAACATCCTTGTTATCAAAAAATGTCAGCATAAGGTCGCCAAAATTTTGTTTTTCGAACCTGGCTCTACTAATAAACCGAGCCTTTTTAGTGTTCATATCTAGCTCAAAAGTGCCGTCTATGGTTCCTTGAAATAAAGTCGTAGGCTGGAGTGTTTTAAGGTAAAGCTTCTTCCCTTTGAAAAGCATTTGTGAATCGATTTGTGAGAGGCTTAAGGTTCTTCCTAGAAAGTCATAATCCATGCCTTCCTCAGATTTTACTAGGATCTCTAAGTTCGTTTTTTCATTCGTGGGTCCTAAATCTAATGTGCCCTCTATTTTCAGAGAAGGGTTAGCATAGAAACGGTAGGGTTTTACATATTCCACCATCTTATTTCCAAACATAGGCGCTACTTCGCGCACCTTTAAATTGCTGCGCCCGTTACTAATACGAACCCGCTTGGTCTTAAAATCGTGCCAAACCTCGCCAGTGGCTTGACCCTCAGGCCTTTGTATAAACAAAGACACAGCTCTAAGTTGGCTTCCTTTTTCAAAAAGGAAGGGAGTTTTAAGGTTCCTTATCTTAATCTTTTTGTAGGAAAAATTCTTAGCCACTATATCTCCTTCAACTTTTATGTCCTCTAGTTTTAATGAGTCTCCTTCAGCTGTGCAGCTAAGTCGTAGGGTTCCATCTGAAAAATCTAAACTGTTAAAAAAGGGCTGTGCACCTGGACCAAAGAGGCCTTTAAGTTGCGTAGGATCTATATCACTCTCTAATTTGCCTTTGATTTTGCCTTGGCCATCTAACAAGAATGAAAAGCGACATTCAGTAGATGCTTTTTTCAATAAGGCATCTTGTATGAAAAGCCTTTTGCCATCATACGAAACATTAAGGTCCAGATAATCTAGCTGACTTCCATTAATGCTAAAATTTCTCCATAAGGATCGTGACCTTAAAAGAAAATTAAAACCCTGAGCATCTCCCCATTTTAACTCTAATATACCTTCGTTAACAGGTAGGACACGAAATTCTATTTCCTCCAAAAAATCGTTCACTCCCTCAGGGAAGGCTTGACGCATCAAAGATAGATCTAAATTTGAGCGATAATCTAATTTTGCCTCTGTATCCTTGAGTCGCCATCCTCCCTCTAATGTAATCTCTCCGCGGGACATACGCATGGTGCCCAAAACATGAACTCTCTGATTATATAAATCTGCTTTGATATCTAGGCCATCAAACGCTAAGCCTTGATATCTTATTTCTTCACTTTCAATATGAATATCTGCACTCAGGTTGGATAAATCTGTTGCAGAGCCCTGAAGCATGATAGTTACCTTAGGAGAAGCCTCTGATTCCAATTGCGCCATAATTTTCTCTACCGCTCGCCATACCGAGCCTGATGACGGGCCTCGGGCTTTCGAAGTAGATGATTTTGGAATTTCATAGCCTTCCCAATTGACCTCACCCCGTACTTCAAAATTTATTCCCAAGCAGCGCCAACTAGCCTTTTTTATAAGAAGTGAGGTGCTTCGCAAATAGACGTTTGTATCTAGATCCTCTATTTCTATGCTAGCGCCTTCTTCTAAAGGAACTTTTAGTTTAGCTCCAGATAAACGCGCAGAATTTAGGAAAGGTTCCCCTCTCCACCAGGAGATCCAGTTAAAATCAAAGAATAGGCGGCCAACGCTTAATTGATGTGTAGCTTGATCGCCTGCATATTCAATATTGATATCCTCCGCAGCAATGTTTCCAAAAACAGTAAGATAAAGTTCCTCGGCATTGATAGATACTCCACGCGCAGCGAGCTCATCGCGTAGAGCGGCCTCAACCCTTTCTGGAAGTCCAAAAAACCTAAACCAGATAAAGGTTGCTCCGACTCCTAAAAGCAGCAAGGTCGAGGATCCTATCAACAACTGTAGGCCAAAACGCCGCATATCTATCATGTACTGCTCCTAGTGAGCCTGTGGAATAGAAGTTTCATAAATTTAAATTTTCAATAGGCAACCAGGCCTAATCCAGCTATGGTTCGCACTTTATAGCTTATAACAAAATTCACTGATTTATACTATGGCCAATAACACACTCATGGACAATATTGTAGCTCTTTGTAAGAGAAGAGGCTTTATCTTTCAATCTTCCGAAATCTATGGGGGTCTAAACGGAGCCTGGGATTATGGCCCTCTTGGCGCGCAGCTCAAGAAGAACATTAAAGATCATTGGTGGAAAACGCACACACAACTGAGGGATGATATTCTGGGCATGGATGGTTCTATCCTCATGAATCGAGCTGTCTGGCAAGCTACGGGTCACGAATCTACCTTTTCCGACCCTATGGTGGACTGCTTGCTGACCAATCAGCGCATGCGTGCTGACCAGATAGACCCTCAATCTGGCACAGTCTATTCCTTTACTGGCGCAAAGTCAGATGAACTTAGTCTTGAAAAGAAAATGAAGTACTCTGTTCTAGTGAAAACGGGTGAAGATGCTAATAAAGCACGCAAAACCGCTAAAAAGTTCTATGCCAAAGACCTTAAAGACCCCAACAATTTCAAATCTATCGAGCTACTTGGTGAAACTAAGGAAGAAGTTAAGGACAGCACTCAATACAATCCCGAAAACGGCAGTTTGCTGACGGAGCCTCGTGAGTTCAATCTCATGTTCAAAACATTTATAGGGCCAACGGATGACAATTCTAGCCTCACTTACTTGCGCCCTGAAACGGCTCAGTCAATGTTTGTGCAATTTAAAAATGTTCTAGACACCTCTCGTAAGAAACTTCCCTTTGGTATTGCCCAAATCGGAAAAGCATTTCGCAATGAAATCAATCCGCGCAATTTTACCTTCCGTTCAAGAGAATTCGAACAGATGGAAATAGAATTCTTTGTCAAGCCAGGAAGTGGACTTGAGTGGTGCGAACACTGGCTAGAAGAACGCTTAAAGTGGTATGAGAGTATTGGCATACCACGCAGCAAAATACACATATTAGATGTGCCTGATAATGAGAGAGCATTTTATTCTAAGAAAACTTATGACCTGGAGTATGAATTTCCTTTTGGTATACAAGAATTAGAAGGTATTGCATATCGCACAGATTATGACCTCTCCTGTCACCAAAAATCTTCTGGCAAACCACTAGAGTATTTCGACGAAGAAACCAAAGAAAAGTATATTGCTCATGTAGTAGAGCCAAGTGCTGGCGTTGACAGAACTGCACTTGCGGTTATTTGCGAAGCCTATACCGAAGAACAAATAACCGACGAAAAAGGTAAAACCGAAGTTCGCACGGTTCTTCGACTCACTCCAAGTATCGCTCCAATTAAAGTAGGCGTTTTCCCCCTCCTAAAAAATAAACCCGAACTAGTAGCCAAGGCCAAAGAAGTAGAAAAGCTTCTTAGACCTCATATGAGCACCTTTTATGACGAGAGTGGGGCAATAGGCAGAAGATACAGAAGGCAAGACGAAATAGGCACTCCTTTTTGTGTAACCATCGATTTTGAAACCCTTGAAGGCTTGGAAGAAGAAGGTAAACTGGAAGGCCCAAAGAATACCATTACCTTAAGGCATCGTGATAGCATGAAACAGGAGCGGCTGCCAATAGATGCCCTTGTAGAAAAGCTTCTTCCTCAACTTCAGTAAAGGACTTAGGATATGATTAATCTGAAACCACTCACTTATTTTGTAGCTATTTTCGCTTTTTCTATCACCGCATGCAATAAATCTGAGAAAGTCGCAGACCATACCCTTTTAACAGGGAAATGGCTAAGGCCAGATGGTGGTTACATCCTTGAAATAGGTGAAGTCGATAAGGACAAAAAAACCACAGCGAAATATTTCAATCCTGGAGGGCCTATCAATGTAGAGAGTGCAGAAATCTCTATGAATGAAATTGGTAATCTTTCAGTTACGGTAGTGCTACAGGACCGAGGTTATCCCGGTTCTACTTATACCTTACAATACCTGGCGGATACTGACCGTCTGATAGGCTCCTATACGCAACCCGCCAGTGGCCAAGTGTACCAAGTGTACTTCATCCGCCAGGCACCTTAGCCATTTAGCACTACATGAAACCCGAGGGAACCGAGAATAAAGAGACTGTACCAAAATCAGCAAACGAAATTCCCTTTGCCACAGTCGACTTAGAGAGAGCTAAGAGATGTGGTTCGCCAGAGGTTATTTTTGGGCAAGGTAAAAGTTCTAAACATATTGCCGCTATTTCTAAAAAGCTTTTAGAAGCGAACCAGCCAGTCTTGATCACCCGTGTAGGTAAAGATACTTACAAATCTCTCATTAAGAAATGCCCCAAAGCAGTGTTTCATGAAGCTGCTCGTTGCATAACAATTCAGACTTCTAAGAAATCAGCAGCGAACACATCAAACTCATTAAAGCCGATTATTTGTATTGCTGCTGCTGGTACTTCGGACCTTCCAGTTGCCGAGGAGGCGGCAGTGACTGCAGCTTTTTATGGAAATGAAGTAACGCGTGTCTACGATGTAGGCATAGCAGGAGTTCACCGGATTTTATCTAAGCAAGATGTACTAAGTTCAGCACAAGTTATTATAGCGGTTGCGGGTATGGAGGGTGCTCTCCCCAGCGTTATAGCTGGCCTTGTAAAAATACCTGTTATCGCAGTGCCTACTAGCATAGGCTACGGTACTCATTTTGGAGGCCTTGCCGCATTGTTGGGCATGCTGAATTCTTGTGGCTCTGGGGTAACAGTTGTAAACATAGACAACGGCTTCGGAGCGGCCTATGCGGCTAACCAAATTACCTCTCTTATAAATAAGTAGGTTTCACCTTCACAGAGATAACAAATCGTGCCATTTTGCATGGATGACTTCAACACGTTCCAATCTATATGTCTTCGTGATGGCTGGTGGGTCTGGAGAGCGTTTCTGGCCACTATCCCGTACAACAACTCCCAAGCATTTATTAAAACTTTTTTCTGAGCAAAGCCTTCTGCAGCAAACAGTTGCTCGGCTAGAAAATCTTGTCTCTAAAAACCAAACCTTCATTCTCATTAATGAGGCACAAAGAGAGAATACGGTTTCAGATTTATCTTCCTGTTTAGATGAAAAACAAATCATCTGTGAGCCTGCCAAACGCGATACAGCCCCAGCAGCCAGCTTAGCCACGGCACTAGCATTCGCACAAAATAAAGAGGCAGTCGTTGTTCTTCTACCTGCTGACCAACTTATTAAAAATATCCGTGCTTTTCAGAGTAATATTAATGACGCAGCAAAAATTGCTGAAAATTCAGAAGCACTCATTACTCTGGGGATTCCTCCAACGTTTGCGTCTACTGGCTTTGGTTATTTAGAGAAAGGGGAGATTCTACCCATAGGACCAGAGGGCACATCCTTCTTTAATGTTTCACGGTTTGTCGAGAAACCTAATAAATCCGAAGCGGAGATGTATTTTGATTCCGGAAAGTTTCAATGGAATGCAGGTATTTTTGTTTGGAAAGCACAGTCCTTTTTAAAGATAGCAGAGGAACACCAAACGGAACTAGCAAATTTCATAAAAGCTTTTCCTCAAGACAATGTCGCCTCTTATCTTGATAAGAATTTCTCCAATTTGCCGAAAATCTCTGTAGATTATGCTATCATGGAAAAAGCCTCTGAAGTTATCATGGGGCAGGCTGACTTCGACTGGGATGACGTTGGCGCATGGAATGCACTTACACCTCATTTGCCTAAGGATGAAAATGAAAACGTCTCTAGAGGGTTAACGGCTACCCACGACTCTAAAGGCAACATTCTTTTTTCTACTGGAAGGACTATAGCTGCCTGCGGGATAGAGAATATGATTGTTGTGGAAACACCAGACGCAGTTCTTATATGCCCTAAAGATAGAGCCCAGGAAGTAAAAAAAATACTACCCAGCTTGCCCGATAGCGTGTTATGATCGCGCTGTTTAGTTGCTATTAATTCTTTTTAGTTGTTAACTACAAAAAAATATAAACCAAAGAGTAATACCGAGTATGATAAGTGAGGATGTATCGTTACATTTTTGGGCGCCTATTCTGCTCGCTCTAAATACTTGCCTTCCAATTAAGGAAAAGGAGTAGTTTCTTACATTGTCTATCCCTGTATTTATAGCAACCCCGGATCACGATTTTGCGAATTTCGTGGAAGCTGCCGTGGCTGCATCACAGTTTGATGCCAACATATATAGAATTACAGACGTTAATTTAATCCAAGTCACCATCTCCGAACATGAGTCAGGCGTCGTCTTGTCAGATATTATATGGGAAGGTAATGATCTATCAGGTTACATTCATGCGCTACAGTCCAATTACTTTAATTTTGGCTGGGGTATTATAAGTCCGAGCGATATTTCTGGCCACCTCCCACCGTTTTTCCCCATGCAGGCAGCGACAGGTATTCTCAACCCAGAAAGACTGATTAGTTTGTTGTACACATTGGGTGAAGACCTGCGAGAACAAATTTTCGGTCAATATCAACTCGCAGCTTTTGCCTTACAAAATCATCTTGGACGAACCTATATAGCCCATCATAAGGAAATCACTAGAGAAGTATGGGTGACAGTAGCACCCCCAGTTACATATATCGACCATAATAGGCTTTTTAGAATGACTGCAGCCACACTAGCCAGAAATAGTCATCCAGCTGTCTACAGTGTATACGAACAAGGTGATATTGAAGGTCGGCCGTTTTTAGCATCTGAACCAGTAGTAGACCCAAGTCTGGCTCAATTAGCAGATCAAGGCAATACCTTAGATAGTCGCTATATTGTGCGTATTGTTAAGGTAGTCACTACAGTGCTACAGCATCTGTACTATAACCAGATACACACGCAACCCATTACACCTTATCTGGTTACTTTTTCTTCTCAGGGAGTAGTCAAAGTAGCTAATACAGCAATCCCTGAGGAAGAAGCTCAAGGTGAGGAAGGTGTTCCTGAACAGTTATTGCGTTTAGCCGAAATGACCTATCCGTTATTTAGCCCCGAAGCACACAATAATAGTAAGCTATCACAGCTTTACTATGCGCTTCAAAGTCCACATGCATCTTTAGATAGTATTTATCAGCAATCACTGGCGCTTGATGTTGAATTGGCCCCTGTCACATATACCCCTGAAAGAAAAGAAGCAATCCAAGCTCAAATAGCAGTGAAAAAAGCAAAGAATAAGGCCTGGATAGTCTTCGGGAGTCTGCTCTTAGTCTTAACGGTCGCAAGCATTGCTATCATCATCCATCTACTCGATCACTTCTTGCCTTCTACTGGAAGTGACTATTCAAAGAACATGCGGAGAATAGAGGAGGGCGAGGCCATTGTTCATAGGAAAAACGAAAAGATACCCGTTAAGGCTTTTCTCATAGATGAGTACGAGGTGACTATAGGAATGTACGAGAAATTTCTGGCAGAGCACGCTAAAACACCTCCAGCCGAATTCCTAAAAGGTATCCCGGGTATAGAAAACAAAACGGCTTCTTTCGTTCCGAAAGATTGGAAATTGATTCAGCGACGTGTGAACAGTGCTACACAAAAATACCGTAGCGAGCGAATTACTCGCAATACTCCCGTATTCAACGTTGATTTCTATGATGCTGTAGCATATGCCAAATGGGCAGGAAAGCGCTTGCCGACAGAATTTGAATGGCAAGTAGCAGCTTCCGGCCCCAACAATTACGCTGTTCCATGGCGCAATATTCAAGGCAGTCCTAGTCTCGATGACTACGCTAAAACAAATACAGGCAAAGATGTAAATGATGATCCACGAGGCAGGTTTAAAGCGAGGGGTGTTGATGGATTTCGAGGGCCGGCTGCTGTAGAAGAGTTACAGGAGGATGTTAGTTTTTACGGAGTGAAGGGGATGGCCGGCAATGTTGCCGAATGGGTGATCCTAAGTTCCAAACACCCTGAAAAAAGCAATGATAATAATATGCAAGGAGTGCGAGGAGGGCATTATGATGACGATAGGCTCAAAGCGAATCAATTTCGGCAAATAAGGAACAGCTATGATCGACTAAATTGGTTAGGTTTCCGCTGTGCGCGTAATATTAACAGCGATAACCCTTGAACCCGCATGATGACATAGCTGCTTAAAGATCTAAGCAAGATCTTGGCTCGGTGAAACTTGAGTTTAGTAGAGGTATCAACAATTCAGACCTATGCCTCTACTCTATCAGAGTCTGGCTCTTCGCGCACTGGCTAGTTTCGTCCTCTCATGCTTATAAAAGGAATGCTCAGATGATGCGATGGAGCACATCTTCGTCGGCTCCCTTTTGCTTGTGGCTCAAGCTTTTATAATCTGGTTTAACTTCCATTCATAATCCTAATCCGTCCTAAAATCGAGGGTTAGAGGGATTTTCGAGTTTCTCTTGCCCGCAATCTTTTGCTTTTCCATTGCCAAGGCCCATGCCTTTGATAATTTAGAAATTCTTCCAAGTGAAGCGCTCGTGGCGAAATGGCAGACGCGCAGCCTTGAGGTGGCTGTGGGAATTATTCCCGTGGAGGTTCGACTCCTCTCGAGCGCAATACTCTGATTTTTTAACCACTTTTTACTTAAAAAATTATCACAACCTTGACTAGACTTTCTATTACTGAGCACTTAATGTGTAAACAGCGGCTTGGTGATGAGAAATTACAAATACTGATTTATATTTTGTCTTTTATGATTACTCATGTCGTACTTTTTTGGATTAACAAATCCGATACTGAAGGCCGAGAAAAGCTTCTTGAGGGTGTAAATAAGCTATTGGCTAAGATCCCCCAGGTCCAAAACCTAGACTATGGATCTCCCGTGCCCAGCGACAGAGCGGTAGTCGACGATTCCTTCTCAGTTGCAGTTTCTATGTCATTTACCAATCAGGTTGAGGCCGATGCCTACCAAACGCATCCCTTTCATATACAATTTGTCAACGAGTATGTGCAACCCTACGCCAAGCGCTTTGTTATATATGACTGGGCCTAGAAGATCATTAGCATGAGTGGACCCGAACCAGGTAGTATGCTTGCTAATCGTTACGAGGTTGTTCGTAAGCTGGGAGCAGGAGGGCTGGGTGAGGTATTTGAATGCCTTGATATAGCTAAGAATAGACGTGTGGCTGTAAAAAGACTTCACCAATCTGGTGAAGAACTTGGGTATTCTTCAGACACAACAGTTAATGAGGCCAGAACATTAGCGAGCCTTCGCCATCCCAATATTTTGAAGATCTATGATTTAGCTTGGGACCAGGGAAAAATCATCATTGTCATGGAACTGGTAGAGGGTAAAACGCTGTCTAGCATCGTTAAGGAGCGCCCACTAACCCTTAGTGAGTTTATTGCCTTAGCTACCCAAATTTTGGAGGGTGTAGGAGCGGCGCATCGAAGAGGGCTTCTGCATCTAGATATCAAACCTGCAAACATCATGCTAGAACCCATAGCCAACTCACCATTTAAGGTTAAGCTGTTGGACTTTGGGCTTGCTCAAATTAGAAACCAAGCACCTATCCGAACAAACGACGGATCCATCATGGGGTCTATTTACTTCATTGCACCTGAGCAGCTCCACGCTGAACCTTTATCTGAGCGAACGGATATTTATGCAGTAGGTCATGTCTTTTATAATGCACTCTGTGGGCGAGTCGCCTTCCCTTATCGGAATTTTGAAGATGTCATACAGGCGCAACTTCATAAAGACCCCAAACACCTTGCCGAACTATGCCCTGATGTTTCCGTAGATTTGTGTAACTGGATTCATTGGTTTCTGGAAAAAGATACGGACTCTCGACCTCGATCCACGCAAGATGCACTGCGCGAATTGACCAAAATTATTACTACCTTTGAAGTCCATAAAGTAGAATACAACTTGCCGAGTAATGTCATGCCTCAGGCAGAAGAACTAGAAACGCCTAAAAAAGGCCTCGACTCTGTAAAAAGTTTCATCAAAGATCGATTTAAAACATTATCTAATGATCGCTCTGTATAAATCCAGAGCTATCAGTGGCATTGGGTGGTGTAAAGATATAATAAGTTAGTTTGATTTTGTTCCAATGATTCGCAAAATAATCGCAGTAAGCTCTTTGATGCTTTTTTTTTTACCACTGTTCTCTTGGGCGGCAATTAAGTTTGAATTAACAGAAGACGCTAGGCTTAAAATAATTTCTAAAAATGCGGATGAATTTAGGTTTGTTTCTCAAGGGTCTATCTCAGAACGTGTTTCTCTTGAAGGACAAGTCTTCAGGATCAGCTATGGGTTAGATATCCAAAACCGGATAAAAATTATTCTCTATTCAGATACCAACAGTCCCCAAGCATTTGATCTGAGTTTACTAGAAAAGAAGATTTCTCTTTCTGCCGACGCGGTCCTTACCATCACCTTGGACACGGTTCGTCATACGGTTATCTTCAAACCGGGAGTCATAGGCACGGTTAAAATAGATGGAGAGGTATTAGCGAATAAGCCATTACAAGTCGACTACAAGTCAGAAAATAGATCCCAAACAAAAGAAGTACGAGAGCAGGAACTTGTACGCAAGACAACTAGGACCACTCCCGGAGAGACGAAGCAGGGCATACAAACCATGCCGCACTCAACACAACCCTCCGCGACCGATATTCCTACTGCCACGCTAGCGACAAATCAGATTACTCAGCCACCACGACTTAGTGTTTTAAAAACCCAGGAAATAGACCAACTACAGATGGGCACTACACGGCCTTCCCATAGTGGGTTAGACATTATTCAAGGACCCGAATGGTCCATGCTGAAACCACAGAAATCTCCGCTGCCCCAATTAGACATTTCTTCGCTTATACAAAATAGACACCCGGATTCACCACCAACAATGGCCATTGTGCATGGTGAAGTCTCTATCGCGCCTGAGGGAAGCTCAAAATTTTTGCCGATTTCAGAAGGCCAGAAACTGCCCACTGGGGCAACTTTAAAAACCGGTTCATCTGGCGTTGCTTATTTAGTATTTTCAAATTTTACAGGTATACGTGTTTCGCAAAACTCTGAACTGATCGTAAAAGAATCTGGGGTAGACTCTGTAATCAAAGCCATGGACCTCTTATTGTTTCTTAAAACAGGCTCGATTGTTGCCTCGCATCAGCCCCCAACCCCCAGTGCTACTTCTCTAAAATTTGTTATGCGAGATCTTCTAGCGTCTGGAAATCAGGGAATTTTTTCAATCTTTCGTAATCAAGATGATGTAGAGATTAGTCTGCTTAAAGGAACTATGAACGTTACAAATGGCATAGACACTCAAACTATTCTTGGTAACCAATGGTCTCAATCTTCTCCTGAGATTCTCAATCGGCCGAATCCTTTGCCTTCTGAATCACAAGGCCAGCTCATAGGACTACTACAAGTGCTGGAGTCTACCATCAAATATAGCTCGGGTTCCTAGCATGCCTCTGCCGTTTCGTGTTGTGTAAAGCTGCTGTGCAATAAGAAGCATAGTGCTCTCTGTTAAAACAGCGAGATCTTTCCTCTCTATGCTTCTTAGCAGAAAGCATAGGTCTGTGTTTGCAAGTACGAACTTCCTCTTACAGAGAAGTTACCTTTTCCAACATATCACTTGCCGTTTGCACAGTCTTCACGTTTGCTTCAAAGCTGTTCAGAGCCGTAAATGACTCTACCAACTCATTGACATAATCCACATTGGACATCTCCAATGCACCGCTTACTAGACTGCCGCGCCCGTTTTCTAATGGTGCTCCTTCTGAGGCTGGTCCAGAAGCCTCAGTTTCTGTGAAACGACCTTCCCCTTCTCTTTGTAAGCCTTCTTCATTGGCAAACATAGCAAGGGTAACGGTGCCCAAGACAACTTCTTGCCCTTGAGTATTGATCCCGCGGATTTGCCCATTAGAGGCAATGGTAAATGCCTCTAAGTCAGGTGGAAATTTACCCGCGACTCTTCCCTCTAATAGCAAAGTGTCCCCGCTTTGATTTTTTAAAGTGCCTTCCGCATCTGGGCTAAAAGATCCATCACGAGTAAAGGCAACACTTCCATCGCCTTTTTCTACAGTGAAAAATCCTCTACCACTAATGGCAAGGTCTGTAGGGACTCCAGTCATCTGCATAGGCCCTTGGTTAAAGTTACTCTGAGTACCAGTGATTCGAGCACCGAAACCGCTACTTGCAGCTTCACCGGATACGACATCAGAGCTCCTAAAGCCAGGGGTCGTGGCATTGGCGATATTGTTGGAGGCCACGTTCAAACGTGTGCGTTCAACTTGCATCCCACTGACTGCAGAATGTAATGCGCCAATCATACATCTAAGATATCGGGTAATATCTCATTTTAGATAAATGTCATGAGACATTTTTCAGTTTAAAATGATAAACTTTCCCTTTTTCTTGAGGTATTGCTCGCTCTCTTCATTTTTATGCGGCTTTTTATAATTTCTATACCAATTAAGGAAATTCTTTCTCAGATAGGGGTTATTCATCAGTACTGAAAAAGAGCAATAGGGAGTAAAGCCAGAACCAAAGACATACCAGTGGAGTTTTTAATTGGAAAGCGATAGGTGCTATGAGGTAGGAAGGAAGTCTCTTCAAGCTCACAAAGGCTATAAAAAAAGTTCGGGTCTGTTGCATGTCGAATTCTAGAAAAACGGATGTCGCCCTGCCTCGTACCCCTCCTATGAAATTTTTTCATCAAACGGCTTTTTTGCTTCAAGCATTGATGAATAGACCCTGTTAACCTGGAAAATAACGGGAAATTAAGATAAACATGCGACTTGAATCCTGCTAGTGATCTTCTACTATGCCGTTTGTATATGAAGATATCTTTAGTAGCGTTCTTTTTCGCAGGCATCCTTTTTAGCTCGAATTTATTTGCTCAAAATGAGGCCACGAAAAACCTCATGGCAGGCAGAGATTTTTTAGAAGAAAATGTTAAGCGAAAAGAAGTAAAGGTCACATCCAGCGGCTTACAATACGAAGTTCTGAATCGGGGCGAAGGTACTAAGTCTCCAAGAAAATCAGATCGTGTCGCCATTAACTATCGTGGCACCTTGTTGGATGGCACAACCTTTGACCGCACCACGCTTGGTCGACCGGCTATTATTAAGCTAAGTGGTGTTATTAAAGGCTGGAAAGAAGCTCTCACTAGAATGGTGGAAGGAGACAAGTGGAAAATCTATGTGCCTCACAAACTCGGCTACGGTGGGCTAGGTTCACCTCCGCGGATTGGACCGAATGCTACCCTAGTATTTGAGATAGAATTACTAAAAATTAACCCTTAGTAGCTCTGCCCAAAAAATGCACTTGCGCTTGTCGATGAAGGTTATTACCGTACTGCGCTCTTGTAGAGATGCGCGCTTAGCTCAGCGGTAGAGCATCTGGTTTACACCCAGAGGGTCGTAGGTTCAAACCCTACAGCGCGCACCATTCATGATCAATACCTCTTGCCGACTTAGAGATCTGGCATAAGATATTAGATGTAATGAATCGGCCTAATCGCTATTTTAATCCAAGACGTCTCGTCCAGTTTGCTGCCGTCGTTGTCATTTTTAGCTTTTTGTATCGTCCCGCTTTCTCGGAGGAGCCAAGTGAGTCAGTGGGGACTCCCGAAGTGTCGGAAAAGGCTGCGCTTATCTATGTAATTCCTATTCGGGATGAAATTCAGAAAGCCATGACTTATGTAGTAAAAAGGGCGGTCAAAGAGGCTCTAGCGGCTGAAGCAGATGCCCTCATATTACACATGGAAACTCCTGGTGGAGAGGGCCAAGCGATGAAGGAAATTATGGAGTCTATCGAGAAATTTGATCCTGACTCTCAAACATACACCCTGGTAGACAAAGAAGCTTTTTCTGCTGGAGCCTTTATCTCTGCATCTACCCGGCATATTTACATGACGCCAGGATCCATTATTGGAGCCGCAGCACCGGTTATTATGGGTCAAGAAGGTCCACAAGAATTACCTTCTAAGTTTGTGAGTGCTTTTGCTGCTCAAGTAAGAGTGGCGGCAGAGAAAAATGGTCATCGGGTTGAGGTTTTTGATGCCATGGTTAATAAAGAAAAAGAACTGGTTATCAATGGTGAAGAACTAGTTTCAAAGGGAGATATACTTACTCTTACTACTAAAGAGGCCAGCAAATTATATGATGGCAAACCGCTTATTGCTACAGAGATTGATTCTTTAGATGCTTTGATTGAAAAGATTGGCATCCCAGAGGCAACCGTTGTGACCATTGAACCAACAAGATTTGAGCAAGTAGCCCGCTTCATTGTTATGATCGCCCCGTTTCTCATGACAGCAGCCTTCATTTTAGGATACATAGAATTTAAGAGCCCTGGTTTCGGAATTTTTGGCATTAGTGCCATACTGTGTGCGTTGGTCTTTTTCTTTGGGCATTACATAGCTGGGGTCACAATTGAGGCTGACTTTTCTCTGGGTATCGTGCTATTTGCTTTAGGACTAGCCTTAATCGCCGTGGAGATCTTTGTTTTTCCTGGCAGCTTAGTCTTTGGTCTAGCGGGAGTGGGACTTATTATCATCTCCTTGTTAAGGGCGATGATTGATTCTTATCCTGGTGATCCGGTCATACCTACTATGCCTCAGTTAGAAATGCCGATTACTAACCTCAGTATATCGATGGTTCTTTCACTTATTGCCATGTGGCTTTTTGCCCGTATCTTGCCGAAAACACCAATGTATAACGCACTGGTTCTATCTGGATCTACAGAAATGCCGATTACGAAAAGTGTTAACATGCTTGAGATTGGAAATAAAGGTACGGCCAACAGCTACTTGCGCCCAAGTGGCACTGTGGATTTTGGAGATGGCCCTGTGGATGTGATTACCGAAGGTGACTTTATCCCATCGGGAACAAAAGTTAAGATCACTTCGATTAAGGGCAACAAAGTTGTTGTTGAAATGGCCTAGTAATATTAGATTAGACTACTAAATATGGAACTGATCGTTGGCTTGATTATCTGTGGTGTTTGCCTCATTATTGTAGAGATTTTCTTGCCTGGAATGATTGCTGGGGTTTGTGGAGTTGTCTGCCTCATCATAGCAACTATTTTAGGGTACAAAGAATATGGGCCTTCCGTAGGAACTGTTATCTTGGTTGGTGAAATCATCTTTGGCTTTGCTTTTTTCTTCTTGTGGGCCAAATATTTTCCTAAGACGAGCTTCGGCAAAAAGTTTATCCTCCCTAATCAGCCTAAAACGGCTAGCCCTAATAAGACCGAAATACTAGAAGGGCTAACCGGCATTACCCTTACGCCATTACATCCCTCCGGAATGGCTCAAATCAATGGTAAGCGTTGCGACGTTATTACGGAAGGTTCTCTTATCGACAAGGACATAGATGTTAAAGTTATTAAGGTAGAAGGTAGCCGAATTATCGTTCGACCCGTTTAAATTCTCCATCTTCTTATACTGAACATCTGAGATCGGATTTGACCTTCACAATAAATCCCGTACCCTATCTATCCCCATATGAGTTTTATTACAGATATCGAGTCCCGCTCAACAGAAGCGAGTCTGACTAATGAAGAGGTAAAGCGATATAGTAGACACCTCATCATGCCTGAAGTGACTCTTCAAGGACAGAAGAAGCTTAAGGCATCTAAAGTCTTAGTGGTTGGGACTGGTGGCCTAGGGTCGCCGCTTTTAGCCTATCTCACAGCCGCTGGTGTCGGGCATATTGGCTTATGCGATTTTGATGTTGTAGACACTAGCAATCTACAAAGGCAGATTATTCACAAAACATCCAATGTAGGGAAATCTAAGGTCTCTTCAGCTATCGAAATGATGAAGGACATCAACCCTCACGTGAACATTACCCCTTATGAAACCTCATTTAGATCAGACAATGCGTTAGAAATTGGTAAGGATTACGATGTCATCCTTGATGGCACAGATAATTTTGCAACTCGTTATTTAGTTAATGACGCCTGTGTCTTGCTGGGTAAGCCAAATGTCTATGGTTCTATCTACCGATTTGATGGACAAGTTACTGTTTTTTGGGGAGAAAAAGGTCCCTGTTATCGCTGTCTTTATCCAGACCCTCCTCCACCTGGATTAGTCCCTTCTTGCGCAGAAGGAGGAGTTCTAGGAGTTCTTCCAGGGGTTATAGGAGTCTTGCAAGCGATTGAAACAATCAAACTCATTGTGGGTATCGGAGACCCCATGATTGGCAGGCTAATGGTTTTTGATGCGCTAAAGATGAAGTTTCGTGAAATGAAGCTTCGCAAGGATCCTAAGTGTCCCATTTGTGGGGATAATCCAACGATTAAGGAATTGATTGACTACAATATTTTCTGCGGCACTGCACCTGTAGATGCACCAGCCCAGAAACTCCTCGCGGTCCCTGAAGTTTCTCCGCAAGAACTTGTGGAAATGAAAAATGAAGATAAGAACCTGGTAGTTTTAGATGTACGTGAAACACACGAATATGAGATTGCTCATATACCAGAAAGCACACTTATTCCACTCGGCGAGTTGCAAAATCGTATCCATGAACTCGACACCGCCAATCAAACAGTTATTTACTGCAAGGGAGAGCAGCGTACTGAAAAAGCATTCAGAACTTTACAACAAGCAGGGTTCAAAAAATTGCATGCCTTGGAAGGAGGCATAGACGCTTGGGCTGAAGATATTGACCCCAATATGCCTACTTATTAGGTTCGTCTTCCTCATGCGCTAACGTGTTATCAAAATAAGTAGGGTTTCGTTGCCATTATCCGGGTTCAAACCGCATGATGTAACAATCTTTAACTCTCTATGGTATCATTCGGGTTAAAGAGAGCTTTGAGTGTCGTGCACTTTCATATTAGAAGACAATCATCGCTCTAATTTGCCAGGCCAGCACGGTCTTGAATTGCTAGACTATGGTTAGTGTTATCAAAAAAAGTTTCATAAATTGCTGCATGCAATCGAACAAATTTTATTACTCATATTTGCTACAAACATTAACCTAGACATAAACTTACTAATATGACTCACATAGGTATTTATTATTTAGGGGGCCTAAATGGAGAGTTGTGATTTTGAGCCATGTCGGGAACCACATCTGCCGGTAGCACAAGTTCAAAAATGGTCCCCTTATCTTTTTTGCTGGATATAGAAATCTTGCCTCCATGATTCTGTATAGTCTTGTGCACTAGAGCGAGGCCTAGTCCAGTACCGCCCTTCCTGTGACTCAGGAAAGGTTGGAAGAGATCTTCTTGGATCTCCTTTGGAATGCCAGGTCCGGTATCCTTAACAGTGATGGCAATGTATGGGCGCTTATCAATTTTCTTGTCTTTTACACCGAGCGTTAGTGTGCCCCCCTTGGGCATAGCATGTGCGGCATTTAAAACAAGATTCAATATGGCCTGCTCAAGCTGTGCTCTATCCCCGTAGAAATCTTGTTTCGTCTCCTTAAGTTTAAGTTTAATTTTTATTTTTTGCCCGCCAAGTTTATGCCGAACGAGGAGTGCAACATCCTCAATCATCGAGACAGGATTGAGAGCTTCATAATCAGGTTCTGATGAACGAGCAAAAGCTAATACTTGATCCAAAATTTTGTTCATGTGCTTCATTTTGCCCTCTATCAATGAAGCATCTCTTTGATACCCTTCACTGATACCTCCGCCATGAACCATAGTGTGAAAAAGCATCTGGATTACCGTAAGTGGGTTTCGTATCTCGTGAGCTATTTCTGCAGCTAGCCAACCTAGCGCAGAGAGACGCTCTGAGGCTTTAAGCTGTTCTTCGTCTTTTACGATTTTTTCCAGTAGTTTAGCTTTTGCTATAGCTATAGCAGATAACTCAGCCATGGCAGATAGAAGGCGAATTTCTTCGTTGGAGAAGCGGTGCAAGTGGTCAGTGTAGACAGACAATACCCCTAAAGCTTGATCGTGAAAAACTAAGGGAACAGATAGCAAGGACACTAAACCCTCTCTGCGTGCTAATTCGGTATGTTGATAGTGTTGATTGTCTTGCACATTCAGAACAGTTAGATGTTTCTTGTGGTGAATCACAACGCCTACTAGCGAATCTCTAACAGAAAGATTAGGGCGCTCTAGATATGAGGCTGGCGCGCCATGACAAGCCTTCAGCACTAGCATTTCGCTATCTTCGTCGATAAGCATGATAGAGGCAAGTCGTGCTCGCATTAATACGGCGGCATCTTGAGCAATTCGATTTAAGGTTTCTTCCAAAGCATCTTCTGAAATGATGGTCTGGCTCATGTCTACCAAGCTTTCAAGCTGTTGCGCTCTTATGCGTAATTGATGGACTTCCCAGGAATGTTGAAGCCAGGCCGCCGCTTCTTTGGCTAATTGAATGAGATGCTTCTTATCTTCCTTATGAAAAGCATCTCGCTTGTCGCTATCAATATTTAGAATGCCAACAACTTGCCCACTTAGCTCTAGTGGCACTGCCAATTCCGAACGAACTGAGGGGTTGACTTGGACATAACGTCTATCTTTCCTTACATCATTGACAAGGCAAGGACGACCTGTATTTGCCACCCAGCCAGTTATTCCCTCGCCTTGTTGTAGCTTCATTCTTTGCGCTTTTTCTGAAAGGCCCACAGAGGCTTCTATATCTAACAAACCTGTATTGGGATTTAGCAACATGATTGATCCAGAGGAGGCCTTTGTGATGCGCACGCCGTTTTTAACGATCAGCTCCAGGAGTTTCTGAGGCTGACCTAAGACTTTTAGCTCTAAAGGGCCGACGTGGCTAGACATGAATGGTAGGGCCTTTTGTTGGGCTTAAATTCCTCGTCAAATCTTGGATGATATTTTGTTTCATTTTGGAGTTTAGAATTTTCTTGCTAGTCCCTTTGTGAGTTAGGTAGAAGGTGTCTAACGCAGCTCCTTTATATGTCATAACGCGGGCGTGTTCAATATCCAGCTCATAGTCTGCCAGTGTTTTGGTTATCTCATAGAGTAAGCCAACATGGTTAGGTGTTTGTATGTTTAGGAGGGAATACTTTTCTGAAGTGTAGTTATCAATATCAATCTTTGTTGCAATGAGTAAGCCGTCCGGGCGCTTATAGCTTGCCTTGTTGCGAGCTTTTTGAATAGGTTCATCTATAGCGTACTCCGGATTAGCTAGAATAGCCGTTACGGTTTCTTCAAAATTTTTAAAGTCAATAGCATGCGTAACCGCTTGTTTCTGGTCGGTGCATACGCTAAAGGTGTCGATTACTACTTCATCCTGTCTTGTAAGAATATCAGCTGATAGGATATCGAGGCCTGCGATTGCTAAAGCTCCTGAAATTCTTGAAAATAGCCTTGGAGTATTCCAGGCAACCAAAATTACTTCTGTATGTCCTTGGTGGGGGCGTGGTGTCCATAAAATTTCAGGCCGCAGCAAGTCTTTATCACTATTAAGAAAGCGCTCGATGAAAGTGTGAACGCCCTGGATATGCCGCGCGATTGTCTTCGGGTTCGCGTGATTTAAAGCTGTATCTGGTATAAGATAAAAGTGGGAGAGTAATTCTCCATCATTAATGGACTTTGGCACATGATCTCTTATACGAGTTCTAACTTTAGCTCGATGCAGAGCAGCCTTTTCAATGAATTCATTTTCACCCTCTAACATTTGAGAAGTTCGTTTGTATAAATGCCAAACGAGTGTTTCCTTCCAATTCGACCACTCCTGCTCTCCACGGACACCCATGCCGTCTGAGAAGGTGAGGAGCATCAAAAGATCAAGTCGTTCTTGAGTTTGCACTATGCGTGCAAAGTCCAAAATAGTTTGGTGATCATCTAGATTTCTCCGTTGAGCTGTTTCAGATAAGGTTCCGTGATGATCTACTAAAAAGGTGAGAGTCTTAAGCGTTGAGCCATTGATTTTATAGCGTCGAGCTAGGCGAATAGCATTTTGTGCGCTCGCCTCAGAATGATTTTTTGCAAGTGAAGCTTTTCCAGTATCATGTAATAAAATGGCTAGGTAAAGAATGTTCGGGTAAGCAGTCTTAACAAAAAGTGACTGATAATCTGAAAAGGGGCGGTCAGCGCTTCCAATGACTTTGTCTAGTTGCTCTATAGCAACTAAGGTGTGTTCATCAGCTGTATAGAGATGGTAAAACTCATGTTGAACTAAGCACGTTAAGGGAGCAAATTCAGGAACAACTTTTGCGAGCATGCCAGTTCTATGCATGAGTTTAAGGATTCTGCCAACCTTGCCCTTATTGCCGAGGATATTGAGAAAAGTTTCTTGAGTGCTTGCCTTATATAGTATTCGACGATTGAAGAGTTTTGCCTGCTCTGTAATCAATTGCTGCAACTCTGCGCCTAGCTCATAATTGTGATGCTGAATGATCTGAAACGCCTGCAGAAGTCTAGAAGGATCTTCACGAAAGATGTCTGCTGACTTCGCATGGAGTTCATGCTGTTCTATGTAGAAGGGGCCTATGTCCTCTAGCTTTCGAACACTTCCGGGAATGAGCGATAAAAGCGCCTGCTCGATCCCTTTAGGAGGCTGACCTGCTAGTCTTCTGGCCAAGAGGTTTGAACTATAAAATAGATTTCTCGTATGCTGGTAGTAGTCACGCATTAGTGCCTCGACTTTTCGTAGAATATGTCGCTCATTATAATGAAGCTTCTTGGCGACAATACCCTGCAATGGAAGCGTGAGAACATCCGATGCACGGCCTTCAATAATATGAATCTGCGTGCGGATACGCATCACAAAATCATAGGCTGCTTGCAGAGTCTTACGTTCGGTTAGGGTTATAAAACCCATCTTATGGAGCTCCTTGACAGAGCAATTAGTGCCGGTTTTAACTCGGGCCATCCATAGTAGATTTTGATAATCGCGAAGCCCGCCACAACCATTTTTAGTATTCGGCTCTTGAAGAAATGGTGTGTTATCAAATTTGGCATGGCGCTCCTTTTGATCCTGAATTCTCCACTGAAGATATTTATTCTCCTTGCCCTTAAGACATAGGCGCTCATAACGGCGCTCAAATTCCTGAAAGAGCACTTCTGACCCTGCTAACAACCGTGCTTCTAATAGTGAGGTAAGCGTCTGCATGTCGCTATTTGCTTGGTTAACTAATTCTTCTAGTGTGCGACTAGCATGACCAACTTTCAAACCAATGTCCCACAGCAGATACAGAACTTGTTCTACCACGTCTGTGATATAATTTTGTATACGGGTTTTTTTCCTAAAACGGTTGTATAAAAAATGGATATCGATGTCGCTATAGGGATTTAATTCCCCACGGCCAAAGCCTCCAATTGCTATAAGAGCAATGGGAATATCTTGTGAACGCACTTCGAATTTAGTAGCAGCCTTATCCATAGCGTTCTCAAATATAATTTTGAGCAGTATGCTCATAAGATTTGAGCGCTTTCTAGCAACGTCTAAACCGCTCTTGCTTTGTTTGTGTAGAAGCAGAAGCCTGTGAGATTCTATTTTTAGGAATTTTTTATAAATTTCGATGGCATCTGCATGAGAGCTGTCTTTTGCTTTTTTAAGCTTCTTTCTAGCGTGTTCTTGAACCTTCTGTAAATGTGCTTCCACTTTTGTTAACTTAAGCAGACTGAGCTTTGGGTCAAAAAGAAAGAAGCGGAAAATGGATTTAGCTTCTCGAGGATATCTTTCAAGAATTAGACTTGAAGGCTTAAAGTCTGAAGGAATAATTATATACCATGTTGAAATTAGGGGTAAATATTGATCATGTCGCTACGGTAAGACAGGCGCGTTACAAAGACGGAAACCATAAGGGTCTTGTCCCGGAGCCAAGCCCAGTAGAGGCCGCAAAATTAAGTCTAGAGGCAGGCGCACATAGTATTACTGCTCATTTGCGGGAGGATCGTCGCCATATTCAAGATGCAGATGTTTGGGCCTTACGCAGAGAGGTTAGTGGCATTTTAAACCTTGAAATGGCCGTGACGAATGAGATGGTTGACATTGCCCTCCAAATAAGGCCCCATGAGATTTGCCTAGTTCCGGAAAATCGCAAGGAGGTTACAACCGAGGGAGGGTTAGATGTGCTTGGGCAATTTAACCGTGTCGCTAACGCGGTGAAAAAACTCCAGGAGCAGGATATGCTAGTGAGTTTGTTTATAGACCCAGATCAGGCACAGATAGAAGCCTCGGCGAAGACAACAGCCAAATGCATTGAACTCCACACGGGCGCCTATGCAAATGCCCTTGGCGCAGATGAGCGAGAGTCACAGCTTTATCTTCTAAAAGAAGCAACGGTTCAAGCTAAAGCGCTAGGATTGCAAGTGAATGCCGGGCATGGTTTAAATTACCAGAACATCGCTCCAATCGTTGCAATGCATGATTTAGACACTCTAAACATTGGCCACTCTATCGTATCAAGGGCGCTTTCCGTAGGTTTCAAAACTGCCGTTAGTGATATGCTCGATCTACTCATTTAACAACTATAATGAAGGTAATATCTGTCAGGTCTATGCAAGAGTGGGAGCAGCTAGCGCTTGCTCAAGAGGCAACGGTTTCCTCCTTGATGGAAGAGGCAGTTACAGGCATGCATCAGGTCCTGAATCATTGGTTGCCTGATGCTTTACCTTGGTTGTTTTTATGTGGCAAAGGCAATAATGGGAATGATGGTTTATGGCTCGCTTGGCTGCTAGAGCAAGAAGGTAAGCATGTAGCAGCCATTCGAGCCGATTCCTCGTCTATACTCCCTGAACTGGAACAAGGGCCTGTTGGTACAATGGCTGCTAAGGCAATGGTCTGGCCTGAAAGAGGATTGGAGGCTATCTACCAAGATAGACCTGTGATTGTTGTTGATGCATTATTAGGCTTAGGAGTCAAAGGTGCTCCGCGGGGAGTGACCGCCGAAATCATTCGCTGGGCCAGCAAGCGAAAAAAACCGACAGATATCCATGTCAGTGTAGATATTCCGTCTGGCTTAGATGCTGATGAGGGGAAAGTCTATCCTACCGCCTTCTTGGCAGATCATACTTGCATGATAGGCGCTATCAAAAAAGGTGCGCTCGAGGATAATGCCCGCGTGGCGGTCGGACAATTGCACGCTATTCCCATTTCATTGCAGACGCCCTGTCCACAGAAAGAGGAAGCCTGTTTTTTTGATAAACAAGAAACGCGTAGAATCATCAGTCTTCCGCACGCCGCCACCTACAAAAACCGTCAAGGGCGATTAGCAATTGTCGGCGGATGCTTAGGCATGTCAGGAGCAATTGTTTTAGCTGCTCGAGCAGGATTAAGAAGTGGTTCCGGTTTGGTGCATGCCTTTGTTCCGGAAGAGATTATAGACCTAGTAGCAGTGCAGACACCTGAAGTTATAACACAGGGTGTTTCGGGGGAACTATTGCCTGATAGTATTTTATCTATGGATGCCATTGTTTGTGGTCCAGGCATGGGTAGATCAGCTCAGGCTTTATGCTGGCTCGAGATGGTCTTAAAGAAAGCCCAATGCCCCATATTGCTGGATGCGGATGCTTTAAACTTACTAGCAGAAAACGTTGACCTACTAAAAGAAGCGCAAGCGCCAGTCGTTTTAACACCGCATATGGGGGAAATGCAGCGACTCTTAGGCAAAAATTTTACAGAAAGAGGCCAGGCTATACCAGAGTGGCTCCATTTATTAGAAGGAATGAAGGATGTAACCCTTGTTTTAAAAGGACCTAACACCCTTGTGATTGGTCCACGTCGAGAAATTTCTTACAACGCGACTGGCAACTTTGCCATGGCTACGGCAGGAATGGGGGACACGCTATCAGGGATCATAGGGGGACTATGTGCTCAAAAATATGACCCTTGTAAAGCGGCCAGATTAGGTGTCTGGTGGCATGGAGCCTCTGCTGATCATGCCATGTTAAAAAATAGATCGATAACCTTATTAGCTAGTGATGTCATAGACTCTATGGGTAAGGCCTGGCAAAGTATCTGGGTATGAAAAAAGGATTAGCTTTTCATTTATCCTTTTGTTAACCTCCGACCTCATTTTTAGTACAAGCATTAAGGAATTATAGATATTGTGGCAGGAGAAACGATAGAAGTAGAAGGTACTGTTAAGGCAGTCATGAAGGGAACAACTTTTCGAGTAGAGCTCGAGAACGGCCATGAGATTCTAGCTCATATCTCCGGGAAAATGCGCAAAAACTTTATCCGCTTAGGAGTTGGTGATCGAGTGAAGATGGAAATGTCCCCCTATGATTTGAGCAAGGGGCGTATCATTTACCGGACCACCCCTAATACATATAAGCCCGGACCGCATAACAGGAGACGCTAAAGCTCTAACAGGTTTGCAAAAGAACATGGCTTAGGCTTTTCTGAAGATCTTATTTCCTTGAGAAGGGTAAATAGCGGACCTGGTTTCTCCCACTCTCCTTTGCCTGATATAATGCTTGGTCTGCCACTTCAAAGAGCTCATTAAATGTAGCACTTTCTCCAGGAGTCAAACAAGTTACTCCAAAGCTGGCTGTCACTAGAATGTCTTCAGGCCTTAAAGCCTCAAGTAATAGGCGGATTTTTTCCACCTTTTCTAATGCGTCGTCACCTTCACAGTGCTTTAGAACTGCTACAAATTCTTCGCCTCCAAAACGTGCAGCTATATCACAGTCCCTGATATGATCTTTTAGCAACTGAGCTGCAGATATTAACGCCATGTCTCCAGTCACGTGACCGTGCGTATCGTTAATTGCTTTAAAGTGATCCAAATCCATGACAAAGAGGGATACAGGAATTTTATGGCGTTGTGCTTCATTTAGAATCGAAGGAAGTGTGTAAATCAGATGGTGTCTATTATAGAGCTGTGTCAGAGGATCAACTATGGATAGCTCTTCAAGTCTCTTTTGTTGTGCATGGACCTTGTCCAACAAATTTTTATTTTCTATGAGGTTCCGAACACGAAGAATTACTTCTCGTTCATAAAAGGGCTGTGGTAGATAATCATTAGCTCCTTCTCTGAGTGCTTCAATAGCAGAGCCCATATCATCTAGGGATGCTATGGTGAGAATGGGAAGCCGAAATAGATGAGCATTCCTATGCTGACGAAGATTACGCATCAACGTTAGCCCATTTGCTTTTTCTCCAAAACCAAGATCTATCATCAACAGATTATATTTTTCGGGATTCAATTCTAAAAGTTCCTGCGCGCATCCTGTGTCTAACACATGCTCAACCTCCAAACCTAATAAATGGAACATTTCTGATAGGCCCTTGG
Organism: Verrucomicrobiota bacterium; assembly: GCA_039192515.1. NCBI lineage: Bacteria > Pseudomonadati > Verrucomicrobiota > Verrucomicrobiota bacterium. The sequence goes on from JBCCXA010000001.1 coordinate 244,699, forward strand.
TATCATTGCTTTTCCGAAAGAGTAGTACTTGACCTGATTGCCAATATAGCGCTTCGGTTTTCCCTGCCACGGCTTCTAGGTAAGTCTTTAAACGCCCGAGGTCGGATTTACCAAATATTTCTGCCGTATCCCTAGCCAAAGAAGCTTGCAACCTAGCAGTGTTATCCTCTGATGTTAGCAGAATTAAGGGGGTCTGCTCTACGCGATTCTCACGCAGTTCTTTGCATAGTTCTGCTCCGTCCATGTCATCAAGACAATAGGCACTGCAAATAAGATCAAAGTGTGCTTTCTTTAAAGTATTGAGTGCAGACTTTCCATTCGTGCATGCTACTGTTCGGATATTCGTTTCCTCAAAGCATGCTTGCAGCACTTGTTGAAATAAACTAGAGGGTTCTATAATTAGGGCCTTCATACCACATTTAAACCGTTACAGCTTCAAAGCGAATCTTTCTGCTTATCTCATATCGGCAAATAATCGAAGCAGTTTCCCTAAAACCCGAAATATCTAAAACAAGTTGAACAAGAGGCTCAAAAGCTTCAGCTACAAGAAAATGAGAGTCGACAAAGACTGATCAATCATATGGCCTAACGTTACTCATATAAACGAGTGCGCGGGGTTCCAATCCTGATATTGTGAGGATACAGGACCCACAAGGTGATACGTCTAGGAGGTTCTATGACATCATTCGAGTCAAAGAATTCTCATTTCCCTCATACTCTCGATCTAAAAATGACGGGCCCAATAATAAGCCCGTAGTCCTTATATGATGTTCTTCTAAGAAGCTGTAATGGAGGGTTATTTAGGGGATCGAGTAGCTTGTGCGGCTTTGGCTAACAAACCTTCGCTTTGCGGGGTAGACTTTACTGCAGAATCTTTATTAGCCTTAATGGTCGAAGGGTCAAATTCAGCCCTTAATATGCGTACTTCCTTCGGGGCTTTAATCCCTAACCTGACTCGTTGCCCATAAACAGAGACAACTACAATTTCTATGTTATCAGCGACTTTGACTGACTCTCCAGCTTTCCGAGATAGTACGAGCACGGGCGGTTTCCTTACCTTTTAATATTTATTCTTTAGAACCTACTTGGAACTTAAACACTGTACTCTCCGAGTAAGGTGATTCTTCTGGTAGCATAAACTGTGAGCCCTTGTGGTCAATGGTATTAATCAAGATCGGAGCACGTAAATTTGCATGGATAATAAGGGTATGATTCGGTTCATCTATTTCTATTCGTAGAATCAAAATAATTGCGCAGTGTTTGGCTGATGGAGAATTGATCACCGACAATTCTTCGTCGTCGATTTCTATAGTATAGTCAGGGACTAGGTGATAAGCCTCAATAACGGCGAAGGCAAGATCAGGATCGTCGATATCCCTCATCCAGGCGAAAGGTGCTTCACCTTCCGCTTGTGATAAAATGAAACGGGTAGAGGAGGGGAAACCTGGTAGTCCGTTGGGAAACTCTATCTGTTTATCCAGTATCTCCTGCTCAGGAATGGCGGCTTTGGCGTCTGCATCAATCATTATACGAAATCTAGTAATGTTATATTAAGGATTCTTGCACCAGATTGTAAAGCAGCTTCATAATGAAGTTGGGTTCTATTTAATTCCGTAGCGGCGTCAGTGAGATTTGCACTGGTATGTTCGCTAATCCTTTCCGCTCCAGACCGGACACTTTCTTCTAGAGCGCTTTCATTTAAATCCAAGGTAGCGAGTTGTGCGGCAGTCACGCCTACAAATTCTGAAGTGAGTTCAAGAGCTTCATTAAGGTTTGATATCTGTGCACTCGTCACCGGGTTGCCGGCAGTCAGCGTGTCCCGAATGTCCTGAATGACAAACATCGTATTCACCGCAGAATTTGCTAAAAAGCCAGAGGTTGTCAGCGTAGTGGGTGGATTGTCATTAGATGCTTCACCAGCTACAATCCCAGTGTTTACGGGGTTGCCGTCACTGATTTTTGCCTGGGTTACATTAGCAGTAGCTGCTGCGTTAAATACGTAATTGGGAGCACCTGAAGTATCTATTGCCGGGACATCGCCCGTGCCGCCAAATAGATAATTATCATCATGTCGGCGATTCGCTATAGTGACCACCTGCTCAACGATGGAAGCTGCTTCTTGACCGATTGATTGTAACGCGGATGAATCTAATGCATCATTACCCCTAATGGAAAGTTCGCTTAAACGACTCAGCGCTCGCTGCAAGTCTGTCATAGCTTGATAATTGGCGTTTACCAAGGCGCGCGCTTCCGTCGTTGTTTTGAGATACCCTAGCCTGGTTGCTTGATCTGCTGCTATTTGCTGTGAAAGTCTATAATCCACTGGATCATCCGATGGTTTTAACACCCGAATACCCGTAGATATTTGATTCTGAAATATAAGCTGACGTTCCTTAAGATTGTTTAGCTGACTCTTAAAAACTTCCGGGTATAAGTTACTTGTAACACGCATGGTATATGCTCCAATCTATCCTTTAATATTCTAAGATTAAACTCATCTTCTAATTACTATGCTCCAATTCCTATAACTGCTAACATCATCTGATCTATGGTGGACATAAAACGTGCGGATGCTTCGAAGGAACGCTGGTAGGCAATCAGGTTGGTCATTTCTTCGTCTATGGATATACCTGAGATGGCCTCACGTTGATTATTAAGTTGTTGTGAGATTAGCTCCTGAGAGTAATAATTATTTTGAGCTTGTTGAGCAATGATGGCGACATCCCCTACAGATGACCTATAGAATTCTCCAAGTGTGGCATTATCCCTCAAGTTCGCAATGTCCTGAGCCTCATCTCCACTTAAAACGCCTAATGATGCGCCACCGGAAGCTCCTGCTGCAGCTATGTCATCTGTATCCGTAATGGCAACGGCGATATTGGCAGCAGTCCCTCCAGCCGTAAAAAAGTTTCCTCCTATAGTTCCATCTAGATCATATCCTGTTGTATGCTGAGCATTAACTAGAGAAATAAGTTGCCCTGCTAGGTAATGTAGCTTATTGCTGAGTGGCGCTGAGCTAGCGGGTTGAGTGCCAGGAACCGTAGTTTGGGAGCCAATGTCACTATTGGCAGTAATCAATAGGGCGCCTAACTCTCCTTCGGTTGGCAATTCTGCCGCTCCTACGGGGGTATAATCTGTGCCGGTTGCAGATAAAGCACTTATGGCTAACACCGTATTAGTTGCCTTGCTAAAGGCGTTTGTCACTGATAATGCATGTGTGCCGCCAGCTCCCGCCCCATCTGTTCCATTAACTAGAATAATATCGTTTCCACTGCCATTTGCGTCGGTCAACTCGATATCAATCATAGCGCTATTGGTGCCGTTGGTGGTGACATCAATATTGACTAGATCGGCCATCCGCTCGACAAGTTCCTGTCTGCGGTCACGCAAATCATTGGCTGTAGATAGAGTATTGATTTCAACGCGTGAGATTTGTTGGTTCAACTCGGCTATTTCGGTTGCGTAGCTATTAATTTGGGAAGTTACGCTGGAAGCCTGTTCAAACATCCCCGCTTTGACATCGAGCACCCTATCGTAAGTAGACTGAATATCTAAAGCTAGGTTGTTGGCTCTTGAAAGAACTTCACTGCGTTTGATAGTCGAACTAGGGTCTGTAGCTAAGTCTTGCCAAGCATCCCAAAATTTATTCAAGCTTTCCTGTAGTCCTGTAGCAGAGCTAATCCCCTCAGTTATAGTTGTCTCAGAAGTTGAAAGCGATTCACCTAATGCATCTTGAATAAGGAGCGCGCCCTGCTCCCTCGACTCATATAAATGGAAAAGAGAATTTTGGCGGGTTACCATATCATCAAGAAAACTGGATCGAAGAGCCTGAATACCTACAACATAAGCGCCCATCCCTTGCTGACCGTTGCCTAAAGGAATGGAAACATCCTGTTGAACTTGAGCGCGTTGGCGTGCTGCATTTGGTGTATTTACATTTGCCAAGTTATGCCCGGTTACTTCCATATTCACTCGAGACACGCTTAGCGAGTTTGCAGCCATTTGCAGTGAGGCATTTAATCCCATTCCAGACATAATTACTCCTGATTAATATTCTTTCGCACTTATTAAATTTCTACATTTAGTAACGATCCAGATGGCGCAAACCCAGAAGGTGAGATTCCTAATTGGTTATAAACAATGTTGTCGTTGTTTCCTAAAACTTCCCCAAAGATTGCTTGTAAGTATTGAAGACTATTTTCCAACAGAAGGTGGTTCTGCAGTGCAATTTCTTGAAGTAACTCCATTTTACTTCGACAAGCTTTTCTTTGTGGGAGATATGGGTCGTCTTTGGCTTCGGGCGTTGCTGGAGATGCTTGGTTAATTGCTCTTAGCAACTGTTCAAGACGCATGTAATGCTTGTCGATTTGACTTGTAATGATAGGCAAGTGATTAGGATTTCTTGAGAGGATAGATTCCTGCTCTTCTTTCTGACAGCCTATGAGTTCATCAATAGTTGTTTCTAGGGCATTGAATGCGTCTAGGATTGGATCTTCTGTTTGCGTTTCTGTATTCATGATAGATTGTCTCCAAGCTTCATAGAGGGCTCTTCTTTGTTTGTTCTAGATGATGATTCGAGTGTTGGACTAAATGGGACCTTAACTTCCGGTTCAATGGGCAAAACGCCGGCGCCAGCGCGCTTCATATCGCTCATGGACTGGTAGAGAATTTCTGCCAGTCCTAAACCTTTTCCTTCAGTAATTTTCTTGCTGAGAATTTGGCTATAAAAGTCGCTATAGATACTTCCGCCTGGCATGGATCCATTTTGCTTTGCCAGGCTATTGGATAACTCTTGAAGCATAAAAGAAGCAAAGACACCTTCTAATTTTTTAGTCGCATCTTTTAGCTTGATATCACGAGTAATAGCCTCCTGTTCGGGAGATTTATTCATGGCTATGCTAGATATTGTAGGATCAATTTTCATTGGAGTATTAATTCTGCTTGCAAGGCGCCTGCCGTTTTCATGGATTGGAATATGGCCATCATATCTCTTGGAGTTACTCCTAGGCTATTCAGTGCAGTAGCAACCTCTTCTACGGTTGGCAAATCCTCAAAGACGAGAAAGTTTGCTTTTTCCTCAACGACATTGGTGGTCGTACTATCCGTTACAACTGTTTGAGCCCCTGTTGTCACGTTAACATCGCCTCCTCCTGCTCCATTGGCAGGAACTCCTTCTTGGCTCGTGCCAGGAACCATTTTGACTTCAAAGCCTGGTGGTGGTATTTGGTTTTGATCAAGCTGAACCTGTTGGCCGAACTGATTTTCATAAACAACTCGGTTATTAATAATCAAAGGTGTTTCAGCAGCCCCTACAACCCCTTGCGCGGCAGTGCCACCAGCACCTCCGGCACCCGCGGAAATATCACCTAGAACATTTCCAGTGAAGGCATTGGGTTGGGATACATTTTGAGTCCTGGCTATAGAAACCGTGAGATTGCCATGTGCTACCGCTACGCTATGAATGCGAATCTTAGAGTTTGCCACAATCGTTCCGGTCTTTTCATTGATGACAATACGCGCTGGAGCATCCGGCCGAAACATCACGTTTTCTATGCGGGCAACAAAATCAATATGCTTGTGTTCCGCCTGAAATTGTTTTGGCACATAGACTCGAACAGTGCTGCTGTTCACCGCATAGGCTAATTTCGCAATCTGCTGATTGATAGCATTGGCCATGCGCACTGCAGTGGTGAAATCTGGTTCACGCACTGTGATTTCTAACACCCCTTCCACAAATAGCTCTGCGGGTATTTCGCGCTCTACGATGGCGCCTCCTGGTATACGTGCATTTGTAGGGTGATTCTTCTTAGCAGTAGCTCCGCCTGGCCCCCCAACACCTTCTAAAAAACCTCCCACGGAGACACTGCCTTGAGCAACGGCGTAGACCGTTCCATCAGCCCCCATGAGCGGTGTTTGAAGAAGGGTTCCCCCCTGTAAAGATTTAGCATCTGCCAACGACGAAACCTGCACATCTATTTTAGACCCATTGCGAGCAAAAGCTGAAACATTGGCGGTGATCATGACCACTGCAGCATTTTTGGCTTTGATATCTGGTGCCGTGATGGTCATACCAAATTTTTTGAGTAAGTTAGAAACCGTCTGGCGTGTAAGCAATGGGTCTGAGTCTCCCTTGCCATCCAGACCAACGACCAACCCATAACCAATCAATTGATTTTCCCGCGCACCTTGCACATGCGCTAAATCCTTAATTCGAGATTGGCCTAAAGCAAAGAAGGGCAGTAGCAATAGCAAAGCAACTGCCACTGCTTTGCTAGAGACAGATGCAGTTTGCTTCATAGCGCCTTTAAAATGGACTAAGGAACTCATAAAACTTGGTAAGCCATCCTTTTTTCTGTTGTCTTGAAATAGTGCCTGTGCCTTTTTGTAAAATCTGCATTTCTGCAATGTTTGCAGAGGAGATCGTATTGGTTGCAGTAAGGTCTGACTGACGAATAAAGCCTGTAAGCACCAACTCACTGTGCTCTTTGCCTGTCTCATAGCCTCTGCGTGCTTCAATTCGCATGGTGCCATTCGGGGCTATTTCAATAATGCGTGCTTGGATGGTTGTTTGAAGAGTTTCGCTGTTGGCGATCGATCCAGACCCCTCGTGTGAACGAGATGAGTTCCATGAAAAAGTAGGGGTATTTCCATCATAAGTATACCAATCCCAATCACCGCCTGGAGGGAATAGAAGATTCGTGATTCCCTCGTTAAGCGAAGTATCTTTTTCTGTGGTGGTGCTTTGATCTTTGGTAGCAACCGTGCTCAAGTCAATGACGATGGTGATTAAATCCCCTACTGTGGATGCCTTGTCATCCGCATAGATCGACTGATACATGGTCTTGGTAGAAGGCCATAAGGAGCCAATTCCGCCCGAAGCATTTCCTGTGCTGGTTAACCCAACGATCACGAGACCAACGACTAAGGTAGTTCCAATACCGAGCTTGTGATGTATGATTGGCTTAGTTGGCATAGGCAACGTTCCTTTCGTCTATCACCCGGACAGATAATAATTTCCGGGATTTATTATTTCGGGCAGGAATGATTTCGTTCCGCGCTCCATCCCTCATGGCAACAGCAGAGATCGAGATTTTCACACCTCCATCGCGGTAGTGAACGACTACCGGATCTCCTTGCCGGATAAGAACACGCGGGCGGAACTGGCTCCTGGTTAAAAGACTTCCTGGTGATATTGAGCGCGTTAGTTGCATATCTATGGGGAATTGCCCATCCAAGTAAAGATCTCTGGATTCCTTGAGCACATCTACCATGATGGCCTCAAACTTCGAAGCATTTAGATAGGCTCCGGATTTGGCCGAATCATTGGACCGCCATGCTGGTCTGACCCAGGACCAGCGAAAGCGAATATTTTTGGTAATTACTCTATCTCCATCTTCTTCAAAATGAATCGTTGCTACTGCCCATGGGTTCGAGAGTGTTGAAGAAGGAAGGTCTACTACAATATCTGAGGGGCCCGCTGGTATAGCAAAAGACTGGAATTGATTTAACTCTTCGACACTTGCTTTCCCCTCACCCTTGGTGAGGCGACGTAGTGATTTCTCAATCATCAATAGCACCGTTTTTTCCTCCACCCAACGCCCTGGCCGATCTACTATGCATGCTTTGGGTCCATCTCCGTCCCAAGCAATAGTGCCGTGGTAATGTTTCTTAAGAAATTTATCTACCATGCCACGTGTCCATTTTCTTTTATTACCGATTGGTGGGGTTTCCCCTATGCGCATCTTGAGAATTTTCGGATCTATTCCGCGTGCCTGCTGGAGCAGTTGGCCCAGCTGTAGGTCCTCACCCTTTACAGAAACTTTCTCATGCAGAATGAGTGTTTGGCCCGTCAAAGTTCCTCTAAAAGGACTTATCAGTAGCATGGAAATGAATAGAATATTCAGGAAGGGCTTGTCGACTCGCTTTGCTTTTTGGCACACGGAAAGAAATTGAGTGAGACTCGAGAGCAACGTGCAGAAGGGATTGGGTAGTGGTAGATCATAGACACTGAAATCTATGGTCTTAACTGCTTGGTTACTCTTTGTGTTGTCGATTCTCATTAACGTTTCAAGCTGTTGACTAGACTAAGCATCTCATCCGAGGATTGGATGGATTTGGAATTGATTTCATAGGCTCGCTGTGCCTGAATCAGTCGCACCATCTCTTCCACGACTCGTACATTTGACCCCTCTAGGAATCCCTGAGCTATCGTGCCAGTGCCCTGCTCGCCCGGAGTAATGCCTGTTGTTGCAGCTCCGGAAGCTTCTGTCTCGAGGAACAGATTATTACCCGCAGAACGTAGCCCTTCTGGGTTAGGGAATGTGGCAAGTGTAATAGGAGCAAGCGCTTGAATGGCCCCATCTACCACAACTGAAAGACTGCCGCTTTTGCCAATGGATACGTCTGTCGCGTTTGTATCGATTTGTCCTACACCATCTAGCTGATAACCAGTGGTAGTAACCATTAGGCCCTCAGCATTTAAGGTGAACTGCCCGTCACGTGTATAACCGAATGTTCCATCCGGTAAGGTGACCCGAAAGAAGCCTTTTCCCTCGATAGCAACATCAAGAGGAGCACCCGTGCTTTTTAAATCTCCAGGACTAAATGATGTTACGGATGCGATTGGACGCGACCCATAACCTACTTGTAACCCCGTAGGTGTGTTTGATCCATCTGCTAAAGTGCCTCCCGGAGCCCGCTCCGTTTGGTACATCAAGTCCTCAAATTGAAGACTCTTGGCTTTAAAGCCAGAGGTGTTTACGTTAGCTAAGTTATTGGCAATGATGTCAACGTTGGTCTGTTGTCCTGTCATGCCATTTGCTGAGGCCCAAAGTGCTCTTATCATAGTTTTATCTTTCTTCTACCTATGGATTTGCTATGCGAAGCAACTCCTCGGTTAACCTATCGCTTTCCTTCACAACCTTTTGATTTGCTTCAAAGGCTCTCGTGAGCTGAATCATATGGATCATCTCTTCCACGGGTTTGATGTTGCTACCCTCAAGTGTGTATTGTGAAAGTGTGTCGCCTACGGCGAGTCCCGGTACGGGCTCTTGATCTCCTTTAGCCTCGAACCGGCCAAATTTACTAAGTGCAAGTTGTTGGCTGGGATCTTGAAAATATGCCGTTCCTATTTGCCCGTAATTTTGCCCATCTACCTGGATCATTCCCTCTCTTGAAACGACAAATTCCCCGCCGTCAGGAATACTTATAGTTGCTCCAAATACATCAAGCAACATAGCACCGTCGGTTGTGCGTAATAAGGTATCGGTCCCTCGCACGAATTGTCCGTTACGTGTAAAGCTTGTTTGTCCTTCTGGTTCAAGAACACTGAAAAATGCGCGACCTTCGATCGCTAAATGGTAAGGGCTATCACTTTTCTGTAATGGACCCTGAGAAAAATCATAATGTTTTTCGTGAAGACCTAATGTTCCCTTATCAGGATCCTGTAATTGACTGTTATGATTCAACATGGAACCAAAGGTTTGAATTTCAGCACGAGCTCCAGGAATAGCGCTGCGAGAAAGATTAGCGCTTACGGTATTTTGATGCTCCCACTGATTGAGCATGCCATTTATTGCCTGATATATTCCAACATTCATATAATACCAACCGCTCCTTATAACGCATGCGGTGTGCCAGGTTGATTTGCTGGATTTATAAGTGCTTGATAATCAACATGAAGCAAACTTGAAAAACTTGTTCACAACTGTAAAAAGAAAAAATATGAGGGGAGAAAATTCCGTCCTTCGGGAAAAATCTTCTGGAATAGTCAAAACCCTCACAGCAAAGAAATTCTTATTTTGCTATTTTAGATGTTTTGGTATCTTTTGGCCCATATGAATAACACGATCTCTTATGAAAGGCCATAGATCATTAGAAGCCACCTGGCACCCTTCTGATGTCCTATGATTTGATATTGACTTAGCGTCAGCCTCTCATGTCACTCCTATTCTATCTGATCTTAACTTGCGTGCTTTCGGTAGCTATTTCTGCCTTTTGTTCTTTGGCAGAAGCTTCCTTACTCAGCTTAAGCCCTGTTCGTCTTGAAGCACTGAAGCGCGAGGGTAAACGCTATGCCAGCATTTGGCTTAAGCTCAAAGACGAACTCGACAAATCCATCTCTGCTGTTCTGATTCTAAACACCATCTCTAATACCGGAGGGGCCACTCTAGCTGGCTTTCTCTTCGATCAAGTTTTTGGTAGCGACTGGCTTTGGGTTTTTATGATTCTGCTCACCCTTTCTATTCTCTTCTTCGCCGAGTTGGGCCCTAAGGTGCTAGGAGCTGTCTATTGTGAGAAACTTGCACCGACCTTAGGCCCCATACTCTATTCCATCGTCAACATCTTACAGCCTCTTGTCATCATTACAGAAAAGTTTTCACGTCGCTTTAAGGGGGACGGTGATAATACCAAATTATCTGCGCTGGATATCGAAGTCATGGCGCAGTTGGCCAGAAACAAAAAGGTCATCGCTCTTGAACAAGAAAAGATGATTATCAGTGCTACTAAATTCAGCATGACCGCAATCAATGAAGTGATGCTGCCTGCAGAATGGATCGTCTTCCTCAACTTAAAGGACACCGTGGCTAATAACCTCGAGCTCGCCCGCCACGCCCTCCATAGTCGTTATCCTGTAAGCTCATCCGACAATATTCAAGATGTCAATGGATACATTAACTATAAGGACCTTGTCGCGATAGAGCCTGATGCCAACTATGACCTAATCTCTCTTGAAGCATTTATACGCCCCATACTAGCGCTTGAAGATGAACTAGACTTAAATACTGCTTTCAAAAGACTTACAGCTCGACGTCACCACATTGCTCTCGTTCGCAATAAAAAGAAACGCGTCGTCGGCCTCGTGACACTCGAAGATATCATTGAAGAATTGGTAGGTGAGATTGAAGATGAATTTGATCAAAGTAATGACATCATCATTCGTATCCGTCCTAATTTTTGGCGAGTCGGGGCGGATCTCTCCATAGAGCGGTTAGAAAAGATCTTACAACTTTCCATAGACGTTCCTCCATCGGCCAAGGAATTAACCCTAGCTAACTGGCTTAAGGCAAAGATTGGCGACACCCGCTATCCTGGCGTTACCTACGAACAAGACGGCATAAAATTTGTTGTGCAACAAGCGAGACGCGGACGCATCTTCCAGGTTCTTGTCGAAGTAAGACAACCCACTACCCAATCCCAAGGTGGTTGGGAAATGGACTGAGCACACAAAATCATAGAGTCTCCCAGAGGGGCTATCTCATTATTCATTGCTTAAAGCGCTTTTCACTCATAACATGGAATTAGAAGATACAACCCTCCACCCAATGTATGTTAGAAAAAAATGAATGAGACAGCTGTTTCCATTCTCATAGCCATAGCGGCAATCTTTATGGTAGCCGTTCCTCTCTGGTTATTCTCGGAGCGCTTGCTCGTGAACCATTTTCCCTGCAAAACGAGTGATACTGAGAATGCCTACAAGAAGATGAGAATTTGGGCCGGAATCTGTCTTGTCGCAGTGTGTCTGTTCTTCCTTGGTCTTTTGTGGCGACCAGAGTTGATGATAGTTGCAGGGCTAGTCTTCTTGATTGGGATTCAGTTTCTACTGGGCTACGTGTACAGAATCAAAACTGGGAGGGACACCGCTGGCATGAGGTTCTGGAGACGAGTGTTTCAAAGTTCGGGTAGCGAGCTCAAGTAGGCAGACAAGCAAATTTCCAACCAAGGCGCCATGGGTTACTATTTTTTGAGAAAATCAGATCGAACAAAGGCCTAGAGGCAATTCTCTCGCTGGGCTCTTTCTTGCCTCACGTCTGACGTTAGAAAAAAAATGAAAACGGAACCAAAAGCAAAATTAACTGCATCTTCGCCCGTGCTTCTTGTAAAGGATGTCATTGCGGCAGCGAATCACTATCGTGATACAATGGGATTTAGCTACGAGCGCTTTTGGGGCGAGCCGCCAAATTTCGTTATTTTGAATCGTGACGGGATGTATGTGATGCTCCGCCAGGCTGAAGATCCAAAGCGCGTTATTCCGCATTGGACAGTTTCTAATAAACTCTGGAATATATACTTTTGGGTTTCTGATGTTGATAGACTTCATGCTGAGTTTGTCGAAAAAGGGGTCAAAATAGACTATGGAATTTGTGAACAGCCTTACGGATGCAAAGAATTCGGGACACAGGATTTAGATGGTCATGACATAGGTTTCGGCCAAGTAATGAATCAAAGCTAACAAAACGGTGGTGGCAACGTCGGCTAGCGCCGCCGTCGCCACACTTTGAAGTTTGATATAAGAATATGACACCGCCAGATGGATCCAAAATGAAGGTCAGTTTTGATGCTGGTAAAACTTGCATAATGGCACCGTATAGCGATGGCGGTTTTATGAGATATGGAATAGCCATTTTCCTCCTTGCGTGGCTTGGAGGCTGGGCATTCGGCTGGATTTCAGCCTTCGGAAGTCTATTCGATACCGAAGGCGGAGCATCCGGTTTCCTGATTTTTTGGTTAGTGGGATGGACGGTTGGCGGCGTCTTTGCGATGTTTTTTCTCTACCGCATCCTTAGGCCCGCAGTGCCAGAAAGATACATTTTCGATTCTACTCGACTAGCATATGATTCTGACTTAGCTCCATTCACATTTTCATTTGATCCACGTGACCAAATGGACTTCTGGAACAAAGTATTTAAAAAGCGGACACAGAAATTAATATTATTCGGTTACGTGAAACCGGTAGTGGTAACAGATTGACAATCGATCAGGGATCAAAGAGACACGATTGGGCTAATGGTCTTTCGGAAATAGAGCGGGAGTGGTTATTCGACCAATTTGCTAAACACTACAAAATCGAACAAGCGCGTTGAGTCAACTACGTGGAGCTGTTCGTCTCACTCGGTCACTCACGCCTAACCTTAGCATAAATTATGGACCAATATAACTATACAGAAAAAAGGGAAGAACACAGTTCACTCGATATGAGTGTAGTTGATTGGCTTATTACATTAATTATTTTAGCAATACCTATCGTAAATATAATTGCGTTTATATATTGGATCTTTTTAAGCTCAGGAAACGTTAATAGACGTAACTTCTGTCTTGCATATCTTATACTAATAGTAAGTGGTATATTGCTAGTAATTATTTTTCAGATATTTTGTTCAATGCTGTCTTTGTAAATCAAGAAGTGTATGGTTACTAACAAGATAGCAACCTTGAGGATTAACCGGACCTTAACATGCACCGGAGTGACTAAACTCCATCAAGAGTGCGGATGGAAGCCAGACTAAGTAAGGGAACCGAAACTCACTTCAATCCATAAATCTTTATAACCATGAATAATAATCTGAATTGAAAGTCAACTATTTCTTGACTACCTTCTCATGGATGCAGTAGGGGTAATAGTTTCTACTGCACGCCTTTGATGTGAGTAGTGCACTCTACCTCACTTCGACGATATGCAGAACTAAAAGTGAGCTTCGATAGATCGAAATACAAAATCATAAGAGCCAGCAACGTGAGCGGTCGTGACGGAATCGGCGTCGAGATTTACAACGATGATTCGATGGTTTGTGAAATTTTCAGGGACGACATGAAACGAACGAGAGAAATATGGATTTCCAAGCAAGAAGTTAGCCTCGAAGAAATGGAAGGATTTATCCAGATCTTCAAAGATGAAATCCCATGGGAATTTATCGAGTATGAAGAATAAGTATACAGATGGAGCTATGCGAATCAGCCCTACTCTTATGAAAGTGAACATTCGCATATCAAGTCGCTGCTCACAACGTCGGCAAGCCACCGCGTGAGAGCTTTGCGTTGGAAACTAAATAAAAAAATTGTTACTGACCTCTTATCCTTGGTTGGATTTATAGCAATAATACTATTGGGTATTTATTCAATTATAAGATACTATGCACCTGATTTTTATCGATCTGCTATGAGTGACTTCGGCACTCCCGAGAGAATTGAGCAATTGAAGGATTTTTATGATACTCTTGAAGAGAAGGGTTTAAGTAATCCAGAGTTGTCTGAATACTATCCTATTTATGCAGACTTTTCATACTACTCGCAGGCTAAGTTAATTCCAAAACAAGTTATTCTTAAAAATCTAAAGGGAAAATTTAGCTTACATGAATGGGGCTCAGGTTATGACAATGTCCTTGCAATCTTTGATGCTAATGACGAGTTATGTGCAATAGAATTTATTGGCTCCAGATACGGCTGTTATATCTCTAGAATTCCTAATTTCAATTCTGTTTATTATGATACTATCCATAGAGTTGTTGCTCCTTCAGATCCATTAGCCTATGATTCATATTATATATCAATAGGAGTTGACAATTAGGACCCAACAATTCAGTTGGGGTTCGGAGATACAATGATAACAAGAACAATCATACTTTTAGTATTATTATCGGGCGTAAGCTTTGCTAGAGAGTCTGATCTCACTAGGTACTGTTATGTCTACATGCTTGATAGCAGAGCAGCTAGCAGCCTTACGTCAGAAGAGAACAAAAACATACAATTGTCAGATTCTATATATGACTTATCTAAGTTTTTCCAAGATTCCGGTGTTGAGTTACGAAAAGGCGATTTGATTTTGTTAGACAAAGACAAGTCTGAATTGATTGTTGTTAATAAAATTGATCAGATTCATCTCATAGAAAATATTGTTGAAATAGACTTTAAGAAGAAACTTAATAACAAAAAGCGAACCAAGCAGTTGAGGTAATCGCTTACAGCGGTTGCAGGCTTGTGGTAATTCATACATACTTGCCGCTGTCAGCGGCCCCTCACGGCTGACGTTAGCTATTTGAAAAAACGCAATCTTATAGTTCCCACTACCTTAGAATGATCGAAACAATGATGGTATCATAACTACTATGGAAATGATCATATTCATAGGAATTCAAGCGGCCGGTAAATCTTCTTACTACAAAGATAAATTTGTAGATACACATATAAGGCTAAATATGGATATGCTACGTACCAGACACAGGGAAAAAGTTCTACTCAATGCCTGTATCGAAGGAAAACAACCAGTAGTCATAGACAATACCAATCCAACTGTGGAAGAACGGAATAAATATATTCAAAAAGCCAAAGACGGAAAGTTTGAAGTAATTGGATACTATTTTAGCTCGAAACTCACTGGTGCTATAAAAAGAAATTCAGAAAGAAACCTTAAAAAACCAATTCCAGAAATAGGAGTAAGATCTACATATAAGAAACTTGAGATTCCAACTGTAGCTGAAGGTTTCGACAAGCTGATATTTGTTGAATTGACTGATGATGGCTTCATTGAAAAGGAGTGGGACGATGAAATTTGATGACTTAGACAAACGAATGAGAATTTATGAGACTAACTATGATCAGACAGTTCTTCCCAAAATCTATGTAGTGGCTCGTATCGATGGTCGGAACTTCACCACATTTACGAAGGAAGTCTGCGACTATGAAGCACCATTTGATATTCGATTCAGAGACGCCATGGTCGGAACTGTTAAACATCTTATGGATTGTGGATTCAAAGTAGTCTACGGTTTTACCGAGAGTGATGAAATTTCTCTGCTATTACACAGAGATGACAATCCCTTCAGTCGTAAACTTAGAAAACTGAATTCAATCTTAGCAGGCGAAGCTTCTGCATACTTTACTAATCATGTTGGCCGAATAGCTAGCTTTGATTGTCGTATCAGCCAACTACCGACTATCCCAGATGTAATAGATTACTTTAGATGGCGCAATGAAGATGCTCATAGAAACGCATTATCAAGTCATTGTTATTGGGCTTTGAGAAAAGCAGGCTCCTCTTCAAAGGAAGCAACTCAAAAGTTAGAGAAAAAGTCTACTGCACAAAAGAACGAGATACTTTTCAATAAGGGAATAAACTTCAATGAGCTACCCAACTGGCAAAAAAGAGGAGTCGGACTGTATTGGGAAAAGTACCTTAAACAAGGCTTAAACCCTAAAACAGGAGAGACTGTTAACAGTGAGAGAAACCGAATAACAATTGACTATGAACTACCAATGAAAGACGAATATAGTAACTATATTGAAACAATTATTAAGAATAGCCACTCTTAGAATTTGAACCTAAGAAAAAAAATAGTTAACAAATCGTTGCAACGGTAATGATCTGCCCTAGAGGCAGAGCACCCCGCTTAACTCCACGTTCGATATAAAAATGTCACAGCACAGAGCAGAAGTAATTTGGAAGCGTTCAGGTAGTGATTTTAGCTACAAGAGCTACTCAAGAAACCACGAATGGGCATTTCAGAACGGACTGAAGATAGAAGCATCAGCAGCATCACAATTCCTCGGTGACGAAAACAAAATAGACCCTGAAGAAGCCTTTGTTGCATCACTGTCAAGTTGTCACATGCTTACTTTCCTAGCGATCTGTTCAAAAAAAGGAATTCCAGTAGAGAGCTATAGAGATAATGCAGTGGGATATCTGGAAAAAAGTGATGAAGAGAAGTTTGTTGTCACAAGAGTAGAGTTATATCCCGCCGTCGAATTTGGAGAAGGAACAAATTTGTCCATCGGAGAGCTTGAAGAATTGCATGAGCAGTCTCACTACGAATGCTTCCTTGCCAATTCAGTCACCACAAGTATAACTACAATCATCGAACAGGGCAGTGGTGGCAACGGCTAAGGCCGCGCCACACTTTGACGTGCGAAGATAAAATGAATTATGTTTTACCAGGCATGGGAGCATCTAGCAGGATGTATTCATCAGAGTGGAAAAGACTCAATGGTTATAAATTTTTAGATTGGCCTAATCAGTCCGCCGCAAATAGCATCGCAGATTTAGCTCAAGAGATGATTGTCATTCACAGGATAGATAAAAGAGATTCCGTTTTGGGTTCTTCTCTAGGTGGCATGGTTGCTTGCGAGATCTCAAATATTATAGATTTAGATAAAGTAGTTTTATTAGGTAGCGCTAAAGACAATAGTGAGATTTCAGATTTCTTACAGATTCTTAGTCCAATCATTGATTATACACCTATAGAATTTATTCAAAGATTGTCGGGTAAGTTGTCTTCAGATTTAACCGAGATGTTTTCAGTGTCCAACGCGCAGTTTATTAGAAACATGTGTAAAGCCATATTTACTTGGAAAGGTTTTTTAGATAGATGTAGATTATTTAGAATCCATGGTGTGAAAGACTTGGTCATCCCATGTCCATATGATGTGGATGTTAAGCTTGATGGAGGTCATTTGATAGCCATTACTCATGATACCGAGTGTATTAAAAATTTATGAGAACATGCGGTTTGACCTCAATCCTTAATTCTGCTGTGGATTGGCGGTGGTTCACCGGCATGCGAAGTGTTCTTTAACCAAAAAGGGGTCAGACCTTGTTATTGACAACAAGATCATCATTTCTAGGATAACGATATGCCTAGACAACCTCGAATAGAGTATGAAGGAGCTATTTATCATGTAATGAGTCGAGGTGATCGAGGAGAAGCCATTTATTGGAATGATGAGGATAGAGAGAATTTTCTTAAAACATTAGGAGAATCCTGTGGGAAGTGTAGTTAGCTCGTTCATGCTTATTGCTTGATGGATAATCATTTCCATGCAGTCATCGAAACACCGAAAGCCAATCTGGTTACCGGAATGAGAGAGTTATAGGGGCAAAGCTTTAGATGATGAAAAACAGATCTCACGTGGCTGGCAGTATGGTGGTGAAGATTTTAAGGAACGAAGTCTAGAGCGCTACGATGAGATGCGTTCGCAAGGAAATATATGCGGATCGGTCAAGCAAGAGAAAGAACTCTTTAAAAGGAAAAGAATTCTTAAGGAAGAACTTAAAAAGTTGGGTTGGACTAGCAGAAGGCTTGAGAAGAAGCCTAAAGGCTGTAAGCAAAAAATTGATATAGCAGAAAGGTTAAGGCGTGAGACTACCATTGCTATAAATGAAGTAGCTACTCTTGTTCATATGGGTTCCAGGAATTATGTAAACTATTTGCTATACAATAAAAGAGTTAGCAATAACAAGGTCTGACCCCTCACATGACCCCTCACACGTGGAGTCAGGAGAAAAAAGCTGATGATCCAGATTGGACTAGTGGACTAAGCCAAAAATTTTATGTGCGTAGTCGTAACGAAGATTTGTTTGCGAGACTGGAAATGACCTTTCTGCCTAGCAACAAAAAAACTTCAAAAATTAGAATAAAGTCATATGTAAATCCCAATGGCTCAAGAAATCTTGAATACGACAAGGCTAAAGATATCACCAAGTCATTTGTTTATCAGTAGTCCACTACTGTAACTGTGATACTGTGAATAGAAATCATATAACATAGGTCTTGGTGTTTCCCACTTGAAAATGATTTTCACGATTTCAAACGTTTTCTCATCACTCAAAAAAGGTGCAAAAAGATGCCTTTAAAAAATAATTACAGGTTGATTGGTGAGTTAGAGTCATTCTAAGGCATGACCTTAGTACACTATAATTTCTTTGCACTGTTTTGCATCGCGTTGCATTGAGGCATAAACGGAAAAGAATATTGAATAAACAAAGAAGGGCTTACTTTATACTTTTTTAAAGTAATAATCTGATAAGCAAAATTTCTGCCAGAAATAGTACATAGGGTTTCATAAAATTCGCGTTGAAACATCATCCCATTTTCAACAATCCCCCCACCTTTTCACTTTTTTAAAGGTAATCATTGGGCAAACAATTTCCTGATAAGAGGCTAATTTTTGTAGGTTTCAGCATTTGATCTCAAATTCATGTTTTGTTGTTAGGACATGAAGAAAAAGAACTAGGACACTTTTCTTCTGTAGAATTAGGACGGAACTTTCGATTTAAGACGATTGACGTCAAAAAATCAGGTTGCCTTCTCCAATTTGTTAGGACAGGGCAAATAATCTGTGATTTTGTTAGGACTTTTGGTGATTTAAGACAAAGAGCCAATTCTAGAGTAAAATTTGAGATTTCTAATCGATCATTAAATCATTCAACACTCCTTTTCCTATCTTTGGAGTGTTACCCTTTTTTAGTCTTCCTAAATTCTCATCATCTGGTAGTCAGGACAGTTACTTACATAAGGTCGGCAAGTTATTAACTGATCCTTGTGAGGATTTGCCGGATTTAAAGGCGGGAAAACAAAGAGCGGGACCGGGAGAATGATAGAAAGTTAAGAAAACTTGGCTGGAAGCTGCATGTGATATGGGAATGCCAATGCCGGGACCATGCTAAGTTTGAGAGGCAGATTTCTAAAATAGATAATTTATTGAACAGAGAGGTTTAAAAAAGCATGACCAAAATTGATTTTACGAAGATCACAACGGGAAAGCCGTCTGACCAAATTACTGAGCCGGAAAAGCTTTTTCCTCTACTGCCCAAACCGGATGAGACCGAATATAACTATTTGCGCGATGTGCAGGGAGAGGTTTTGTCTCAATGGTTTGAGAGAAGGGCCGAATTCGATCTGGTTGTTAAAATGAACACTGGCAGCGGCAAGACTGTTGTCGCCTTGATGATTCTCAAAAGCAGTTTGAATGAAAAATTAGGGCCAGCAGCTTATTTTGCTCCTGACATCTATCTCGCCAACCAGGTTAGAAAAGAGGCAGCTCATTTAGGAATTGATACATGCAGCGAGCCAAACGATCCTGATTTTCTTCAAGGCCGCTCTATCCTTGTTGACAACATTGCAAGTTTGGTAAACGGCAAGTCCGTTTTTGGAATTGATGAAATCAAAGTTCCCTTGGGATCTGTAATAATTGATGATGCTCACGCATGCCTCGAAAAAGTTGAAAGCCAGTTTTCGTTAGTAATCGAGCGGAATGAGCACCAAAAAGTGTATAAATCCATTTTATCGATATTTAAACACTCGCTTATAGAACAGTCTGAGATTGGCTATGAAGAAATAGAATCTGAAGATGCCCGGAGAATTATGCTTGTTCCTTATTGGAGCTGGCGGGAGCACTTTGAACAAGTTCTCTCCATTCTTCACAACTGGGAAGGCAAATGCCAGTTCATTTGGCCTCTTGTCAAAGACAGGCTTCGCTTGGGAAGATGTCTAGTGAGCGGAAGTAAAATCAGTGTTTCTCTGCCTTGTGTTCCCATCTCCATAATCCGGAGTTTTGCCAGAGCAAAAAGAAGAATCTATCTATCTGCAACTCTCACTTATGATAGTATTCTTGTTTCTGCATTTAATGTTCCTTCCGGTGCAATTCAAAAGCCTATTGTTCCAAAACAGATTGGGGATGTTGGCGAAAGGCTAATTATCATACCCCAAAGCCTAAATCCCAACATAGGCGATGAAGATCTGAGGCAAGAACTTTCAGCAATATCTAAAGGCACAACTGTTATAGTGGTTGTTCCTTCGGAGCGGAGGGCTGGCCTTTGGTCGGCTTTTGCAGACGGTATTCTGCGAGCGGAAAATATCTATGAAGGCGTTCAAGCATTAAGAGAGAGGCAATCAGGCCTTTATATTCTTGTTAACAAATACGACGGGGTGGACCTGCCTCATGATGCCTGCCGCGTTTTGGTACTTGATGACTTGCCGACAGCCAGAAGCATGCTTGGACGCTACGAAGATATGCTTTTGGACGGCAGCGAAGAATTAATGGCCCGGCGTATTCAGAAAATTGAACAAGGCATGGGGCGGGGTATCCGGGCAAATAATGATTATTGTGTTGTGGTTCCGATGGGGCCAAGGCTGATTGATTTTTTGAACGATCCCAGAGCAACACAGAAATTTACTCCGGCAACTAGAAAACAATTTGAGTTATCGAACGAAGTGGCAAAACAAGCCCGCGGGCTGGAATTATCTGAGTTGCGCGGTTTAATGGATCTTTGCCTTGAAAGAAATTCTGAATGGAAAGATGCAAGCCGTAATGCTCTCGCAGGCCTTGAAGAATATCCTGTGGAAAGTGAGTTAGAAACGGCAGTTCATAGAAGGAAAGCCTTTGAAGAATCTGAAATTGGACAGCACAACGCGGCAGCTCAAGAAATGCAGAATGCTGTTAATTCTGAAAACAGAGATCAAGAACAAGGCATACTAATGCAGGAGCTCGCTTCTTACACTGATTTTTTCGATCCTGTGGAAGCTCAGAAAATACAACAAAAGTCTGTTAGGCATAATGCGTCCCTACTTAGGCCTTTATCTGGAATCACCTATCACCGTCTGGCACCGGCAAGAAAGGCACAGGCTGAGTCCGCCCAAGCCTACTATCAAGAGAGCTACCGGAATTCTAATGATATGGTGATTCGTTTCCGGTCTTTAATAGAAGACTTAGTTTTTATTCCTGAATCTGATTCCGAGCCGTTCGAACGTGCCATGCGCGAGATTGCTTTTGTCCTTGGATATCAAGGACAACGCCCTGAGAAGGAATTTGGATCTGGTCCTGATAACCTGTGGGCCGTCGGCGAAATGAATTATTTCGTCATTGAGTGCAAAAGCGGAACAAAGACGGAGACGGTTTGCAAACGTGATTGTGACCAGCTCAATGGATCCGTTGTTTGGTTCCAAAACAAGTATGATGCTTCATGCAAGATGACTCCCGTAATTGTTCACCCAAGCGAAGTATTTGATAATGATTGTTCATTCATGGATGGAACCAGGGTTATCAATAGGGATTGCCTCCAAAAGTTGAAAAAGGCTATTGATACCCTGGGAAGCTCTTGGGGACAGCTAGGCAAATTGCCGTCTTTTGAAGAAACCAGAGACCTGTTTGACAACATGAAGCTAACTCCTTCGCTATTCCTGGATAATTATACGGTTGCTGGAAGTAAAAAGAAAAAGCGGTGAAAACAGGTTTCCTATACCTTTGAAGTAGAGCATTCATCTGAATGAATGAAAAAAATGAAATCCAAGAAATCGAAGGCCTCCGAAAAGGGGTCAGACCTTGTTATTGACAACAAGATCATCATTTCTAGGGTAACGATATGCCTAGACAACCTCGAGTAGAGTATGAAGGAGCTATTTATCATGTAATGAGTCGAGGGGATCGAGGAGAAGCCATTTATTTGATGATGAGGAATCTGACTCATGGTTAGATCATGAGCTCGAGTAATGGGTTTGCAGTGATCATTGCGTTGAGAGCAGAGAATATCCTCAATAATAAAAACGACATTGTTGGGAATACTTCAGCATTTACGTCATCAGGTTTTGGAATAAGGTATGAATCAAGTGGTAAGTTAAAGGCTTGCCTTGGGAGACTGACACTTACGCCGGGTGGGCAAAATCTTGTCGCTGGTAATACAGTTGTATTGGCCGTTAACTATAATCCGGCTTCAGAATTGTTTGAGTTTTGGGATTCCATGAATCAATCAATAGAGAGTTCAAGTGTAAGATCGGCGGATTTTTCATTGTCGGAAGCAGTGACCCTGGGAAGCCCCACCAATAATTCCTGTTACATGAGTGGAATGATTGGAGAGTTAAAAATGTACGATGAATCCCTTACTTCCTTAAAATTCGAGTTAGCCCAAAAGGAGATGGCTACAAAGTGGATAATCGATGGTATTGATCAATGGTGGTCGCAAGTAGGTATGGATATTGGGGGTGCGGATGAAGATTTCGATGGCGATGGGCTCTCAAACCTTATAGAGGTTGGACTCGGTGGTGATCCCTTGAATAAAAGTATACATGCTCTTTTACCTTCACTAGGTGTATGGAACGGGTCAATGTTAGAGTATTCACACTTAAGGCTAAGAAATGCCGAGCGCGAAGGAATCGTTTACAAAGTTCTGACTTCACCAGACTTAATCACTTGGAATGAAACAGGGGCGGAGATTACAGAAACCGAGGTGTTGGATAATGAAATGGAATCTGTAAAATACGCTATAGATCCGGGCCCGGATGCTTCTTTATTTATTAGTCTCCAGATAGAGACAAATTGAAGTATCCTCAGGATGGGCCACAACACAGTCTGCTAGTCACCCCATAGTATTTGGGAATAGTTAGGGAATTTTAGGGCTAATACTAGTTGATCTAAGGTTATTGCCAAAATGTGATGATCATTTATCTTATTTAAGGTTATTGTTAGCATGCAGCTTAGTACTCTTGAACATCCTGTAGAAGCGATTCTGGCAATTCCATTTCTTATCATGGGCTTTTCGCACCTTGTGCGACCAAATATGTGGCAAGAGTTTTTTGTTTCACTGCACTCTATGGGAGAGCGTGGTGTGATTTGGCGTTCCTGCATATTGGAGCTCTGGCCGGCTGCTATAATAGTGACTTTTCATCAGCAATGGGCATGGCCTGGAATAATTATCACACTCTATGGGCATGCATTAATGGCAAAGGTGGCCCTTTGTTTATTAGTTCCTAAATACGGACTCAAATCTCTTGCCATGGCAGGGCGTTATGGGAAAAAGGGTTTTAGAGTTGCCGGGGTTGTCTTGTGCCTATTGGGCATCTTTTGTGTTTGCCGTATTGTCTTTTAATTTTCCATCAGGGTTAAAAATTATCATGGCGACTTGTAGTTATTTATAGATAAAGTTAAGGTAATTGATTCATTCAAAGAAAGGCTAAAAATGATCATACTGAGTATTGTGTGGCTACTAGCAGGCATTCTAATTACAGTGTGTGCAATGCCGCTGGTTTATAATAGGATTCCAATGAATTCGATTTATGGATTTAGATTGCCCCAGACATTTATATCAGACAAAGCATGGTATCATTTAAACGAGGTAGGAGGCATGCTATTCTCTTTGTTAGGATTTCCTCTGTTCCTATCAGGTATACTGGGATTCTTTTTGCCAGAAAATCTCTTGGTTATTCATTCAATGGTAACAGGCATTGTTATTCTTATGGCAATCGGGTTTTCAATATGTCTGTTTATGAGATATGTCATGAGATATCAAAGTAGAACATGAGGCTTTGGCTTCCAATGAAGAATACATCAATGAAAAATCAAAAGAATACTCTGGAACTTATTTCACGAAGATCTTTAAGTCTTTTATGTATCATTGAGTATTTGAGAGTTAATAACAGGAAAAAAGGATGCCCCATTTAATGGGTTGGCTTAGCAAACTGCTTGTCGCTGTAAGTCCTCTACTGCTCTGGGCTTGTGAGTCTCAACAAAGCACCGGTGAGAAGGGAAGTCCAGTAACGAAAGCTCATTACGTTGAATTCGTTTCTGCCTCGGTTGAGAAACAGTGCAACATTTTGGAGCAAGTTCATGGGGTATCCTTTGGTACAGAGGTTGAAGATCTGGGGCGAGCCAAAATCGCGAAAACAGGCGACGGAACCTTCATAGGAGTTCGCGCACCATTGGCGGAACATGAGCAGCCCATCGTTCGAGTTTATTTCGCAGTCGAAGACATAACCAAGGCGGTTAAAGAGGCCGAGGCCGCCGGCGCAGTAATCGCATACCCTCCTACAAAACAGGGAGAAACTGGGACCTGGGCAATCATTATTCAGGACGAAATTCAACATGGGTTGTGGCAGCCCTAGGTTTTGTAACTGCAAAATAAAATTGGTTTTAGGTCAGGGGCTAAGGGGCCTGTGCGAAACGTAAACATCCGCAAAGTGGTTCTGCTAGATTACATCACCCATTATTACGAAAACGAATATGGTCCCTATCTGAATATGTGTGATCTAGGTGATTCGGAAATTCAGAAACTCGCCGAAAGAGAGAAAGGTGCCCTCGTTAGTTATAATCGATTCGATCTTGGAGAGAATTTTGTTTGCTGGCGCAAAGAGGCCGATGACTTACTTGTTCGTTCCTATACTGAGAAGTTTGGCAATCCTCTAGAGGGGCGTGCTTATTTTTCTCTTCTAGGCACTTTTGACAAGACATATGGCCTCTATAGAAATCCTAGGAAAATTGTTCACATACGCTGAGCTTATTGAGTCATATAGTAGAATGGGTATATCGGATATGATACAGAGACATAAAAAGAACGGTGGTTGGGTGGGGTGCTATGTTGAAGCACATATGTGGAAGCGGCAGTTAAGAAAGAATTGGCTAGAGCAGAACCGCCAGAGCTAAATTCTTAAAGCGTGGCCATAGCAGTCTCTCGCTAACTTGAGCGTATGAGGGCTATTAAACCCGGATGATGCACTCGTGAATTAAAGATTTGTGGAACATCTTGGTCGCAAGAAGCATAGAGTCTCCTAGGGGCATCACCTTTTGATATATCTTTGTCGACTCTCTTTTTCTTGTCACTCAAGCTATGACGCATCTCATTCAACTTCTGTTACATCATCCGGGTCAAATGGAAAAAAAGATTTTAAGAAATAGATCAAGAACTGCCAGACATTTGTGGTAAACTTGAAAGAAAGATTGATTGAGTTTGCGTATTACCACACAATTGAGTAAACAAACCACAAGGTGCCTATGTGGGTGATACACTGGCAAGCGTTTAGCTTTTGCCTTATGCCAATTAGGGATTTATGACAGCTAAAGAGTTCATGCGCACTTACGAAACCGCTACAGGTTCTCATGGACTGGATCATATGGTAAAGCTTATCGATAAGTATGCGGTCTATTGGTTCAGTGACGGCTCAAGTCATGTTGGCAAGCAGGCTGTGGAAGCGGCTATCAAGAATAACTTTGAAATAATCAAGGATGAGACCTATCAGATTAGTCATTTGGTATGCTTAGCGGAGTCCAGAGAACTCGCCGTATGCATTTATCGTTTTGATTGGTCCGGTCTCGTTCGTGGCAAAGCTGCCTCAGGTTCAGGCCGGGGGACTACCGTGTTGGCGCGGGAAGGTGATTCATGGGTTGTCATTCATGAGCACTTGAGCAAGGGAAGTCATGAATTAGAGCAGCATACTTGAGCTTCTGGATGCCAAATCCTTTTTCCTTCACTGAGACCGTACGCCTGTCTCTTTGTGATGTGGCGTAACTACTTCAACCCAAAAAAACCTCGTTCCTTAATGATTTTGGCAACCCGTGGTGAAACAAGTTGCTGCCAGGAGGCATCTCCTAGATTTATCTTCTTAATAACATTGCTAGAAGAGAAGTTGACCATTGCGGGGTTTTCAGAACGGATGGGCTCAATAAAGCGGTTTTCTATCAAGTAGCGGTGCAGATGTTGCAAATGAGGCTCTACTTCAAGGTTATGAGCCGTAATAATCTGTTCGTTTTTTGGATTCCTCGCAGGGTAAACATACAATCGTACTTGGTTGCGGAATAGTCGTCCAAATGATTCTAGAATGCCCCCAGCTAAATCTTCGTAATACTTCTCTTTGAAAATTTCTTTTAGAAGAGGTACTCCCAAGACAATGCCTATCTTTTCTTTAGAGGCTCGAGAAAGGTAGCTTGCTAGACGGTGAAACTCCGCGTAATTAGAAATGACAACAGACTTTCCGAGTGCACCCAATATTTCTACTCTCGCAATAAAGTCCTTTAGGTCTAGACCTCCTTCGCCCTTGGTCATCAAGTTATTCATGGTGATCTCCATGATTTCAACTAGTTCTTCTTTCTGCTCCGTTTTGCCGTCCTCTTGGAAAAATTGAAAATGTGCGGATTCTAACATCTCAATATTGAGCTTGGTTACAGGACGAAACCTTCCTCTTTCAACTAGGATGGGTCGTTTATAAAGCATCTCAGCTGGTTGCAATACTTCACCATCAGGCGCAAACATAGTCGCTTCGGTCAAACCATGCTTTACAAGATACAAGGCTAGAACCCTATTATCGATATGCCCAAACGAAGGCCCGGAAAATTTCACCATGTCCACCTCTATCCTCCCTTTGGATACATTTTGGCATAATGAGCGAACAAACGATTCGGGTTCATGATGTAAGTAAAAGGCGCTATGGACTAAGTTAACCCCCACGATGCCGAGCGCTTCCTGTTGCTCCAAGTTTGTATCATCTAGCATCCGCACATGAATAATGATGTCATTAGAGTCCTGCATGGGACCCAATTGATAGCGAATGCCAACCCATCCATGACACTCATTAGTTCCGCGGAAATTTCGAGCGGAAACAGTATCTGCAAAGGCAAAAAATTGTGATGTTTCCCCTCTCTCTCCTGATAGCCTTTGCATGATGAGCTCGTATTCGTGATCCAGCATTTTGTGCAAACGCTTGCGAGAAACGTAGCGTTCACTCACTCCGTAGATCTCATCGGAAAACTTCATGTCATAGGCGGACATGCTTTTTGCAATAGTGCCAGCCGCACCCCCTACTCTGAAAAACCAACGAGCCGTTTCTTGCCCAGCTCCAATTTCCGCAAAGGTCCCGTACTTTGCATTATCTAAATTAACCTGGAGTGCCTTCTCCGAGGTTGTTAGAACTTCCTGACTCATCACCTTATCCTCTTTCCTAGTCCATTGGTATAACACTCTTTCGGTTCTATACCATAAAACTTTCCCGCAAATTTCTCGGAAAAGATTGAATTCTTACCATTCTCGTCTAATGATTTGCGATTGTTAAAGCAACTATAAAGCTATGGCTATCTTTAGAAATGTTAGTTTACTGGCACTGACCTTTTTGGTCTTATTCCAGTTCACAAATCTAACCCAGGCTTCAGTTAGAGGAGCTGAAGCAGATTTTCCTGTCAAGCTTAGCGACTACAAAGATTCTGAGGTCAAAAATATCTGGACCAAACTCAAAGGTAGGATCGATAAAGCCCCTTTTAATCTTATTGCTAGCATCATTTTTCTCTGCGCTATTCTTCACACTTTCATGGCTAGTAAGTTTATGGCGATTGCTCATAAGATTGAGCATAAACACAAAAAGAAACTGGCCGAACAGAAAAATAGAGATGGCAAGGAGAAAGTATCTTTCAAGGCCACGCTTTTTCACTTTTTAGGGGAGATTGAAGCGATCTTCGGCATCTGGGTGGTGCCTCTCGCAGTGATCATAGTTGTGATGCATGGTGGTGGTGTCATGGAGCATTATATTGGTGAAACTGTAAATTACAGAGAGCCCATATTTGTAGTGGTGATTATGACCATCGCTGCTTCTAGACCGGTGATGTTTTTTGCTGAAAAGTGCATCAGCTTTATTGCGGCTCTGGGTAAAGGCACCCCTCTTGCTTACTGGCTGAGCATTCTAACCATTGCTCCTCTACTAGGTTCTTTCATTACCGAGCCTGCTGCAATTTCCATTGGAGCGCTACTTCTGAGTCAGAAATTCTATGAGCTCAACCCAAGCAACAAACTCAAGTACGCAACCATTGGACTCCTTTTTGTAAACATTTCTATAGGGGGAACTCTGACTAATTTTGCAGCGCCTCCCGTGCTTATGGTAGCTACTGCTTGGGATTGGAGCACTCCATTCATGGCGGCTCACTTTGGTTGGAAAGCCCTGGCCGCTATACTTATCTCCAACACCCTTTATTTTGTAGTCTTTGCTAAGGAATTCAAAACCATGGCAGTTGAGACTGTTGAGGTCGATGGTTCAAAAGATGCGAGAGCCAAGTCTATTCCTCTTTGGATTGTTGTTGTTCACCTCTTGTTCATGGCCTACACCGTATCTTTTGCTCACTTTTCACCACTTTGCATTGGAGGCTTCCTTTTCTACATCGCCTTTACTTATGCAACACAACATCATCAAAATGATTCTATCAATCTAAAGCCCGCTTTACTGGTTGGTTTCTTTCTGGCAGGTCTAGAGATACATGGGGGTTGCCAAACATGGTGGATCGAGCCAGTGCTCTCTGTGCTTAACGCGTGGCCTCTCATGATCGGTTCCACTGCTCTTACAGCATTCAACGATAATGCGGCTATTACTTACCTTGCTTCTTTGGTTCCTTCATTTACTGATGAAATGAAGTATGCAGTAGTCGCTGGGGCTGTGACTGGAGGAGGATTAACTGTTATTGCCAATGCCCCTAACCCTGCTGGACAGTCTATTCTCAGTAAACATTTTGCTAATCGATCTGTTAGCCCATTTTACTTAGCCTTAAGTGCACTCATCCCAACGATTATAGCGGGAGCTTGTTTTATGCTCTTGCCTCATATTCCAATTCCTGAAGGTTTTTAGGTTTGCCACATCACTGCGTATGAAGGATAAAGTAATGCAGTGCCTTTAAGAAGCCTTCGGAACATTCACTCTTTTCGCTTGCCCCGGTTCCCGCGCAAACCCAAGTGGACACAGCGCAATTTTATTTCAGAGGTTCTTATCCCTTCACTCCTTCAGCCTCGTCGAGGTAAGAAAGCTCCTCAACCACTTCTTTTCCCAAAGCTTAAAGAAGGTCAGCTTGCCATAACTTGGATAGGTCACGCTTCTTTCCTGATTCAAACACCCAAACGCAATGTCTTGATTGATCCCAACTGGGCTAAGTGGCTTTTTATTATTAAGCGCTTGAAGCATGCCGGTGCCCTTCAGCACCAACTTCCTAATATTGACCTTGTTTTAATTACACACGCCCATTTCGATCATCTGGACAGACCTAGTCTCAAATCCATAGCGGCCCAACAACCCATAATCGTTCCCAATGGAGTCAGCAATCTCGTTCACAGGCTAGGATTTAAGCTAGCCCAGGAAATGAATTGGTGGGACCAATGGGAATTTGAGGATCTCAAAATTACATTCACACCTGCTAAGCATTGGGGTGCACGCATGGTCCTAGACCGTCATCGCCTCTATGGAGGTTACATCATTGAATATCAAGGGCGTAAGATCTATCATTGTGGAGACTCTGCTTATTTTGAAGGTTTCAAAGAAATTGGTAGACGTGAATCTCCTGAAATCGCTTTACTCCCGATAGGCGCCTACGAGCCACCTTCATTTCGAGACCACCACATTACTCCAGAGCAAGCAGTAGAAGCTTTTCAAGAACTGAATTCCAAGAGACTGATCCCCATGCATTATGGGACTTATAGACTCAGCTATGAGCCCATGCACGAACCCCCGCAGCGCCTTATGCAGGCAGCAGCGGCTAAAGGAATTCTTCCAAACCTAACTTTTCTTACCGAAGGGTTGCCGCAGGTTTTTTAACTGGATGATGTAGAGAAGTTAGACCGAGATGCAAAAAA
The DNA here is from genome assembly GCA_039192515.1 of Verrucomicrobiota bacterium. Taxonomy (NCBI): domain Bacteria; kingdom Pseudomonadati; phylum Verrucomicrobiota; species Verrucomicrobiota bacterium. Next base: position 274,607 of record JBCCXA010000001.1, read on the forward strand.
GCTTGAGCCAAAAGAACAAGAGACTCTATGTTTCTTAAGGCCAAGATCCTGCACAGATCTATAAGTCTCTGTGGCATCATTCGAGTTTAATCCAGGAAATGCTTTGGCTTATCTAATCTAATCACCATTTTTGCCTATTAGACACCTATCTCGCTCAAGATGAGAGGCATGGCAGGGTTTAGCACAAATAGGTGAAAAATATGCTGCAAAGTGTTTATTTTTCAGTAAGAAAGAATAGTTGCCGATATCTAAAATCTAATAGGCCACGCCCAACAGTCATCTATTCATGCTATATGAACTCAAAATTATCTAATCTGCGCAAAGAATTTGTTATTCTCATGGTGCCCATTGTCATCATTATGATGATGTGGGTTTACTTTTTTGGTAAGAAAGAATTAGGCCCCATTCGCCTTGGTATTAATATATGGCCAGGCTATGAGTATCTCTTTCTCGCTGAGTCTATGGGATACTATAAGGAACTAGGAGTCGACATGCAGATCGTAGAGACGGCAAGTCTCGATGACCTGAGAAGAGCCTACGAGCGCGGCACGGTAGACGTGATGGCGACCAGTCTTATCGAGGTCGTACAAGCTGCCGCAAATTCAGGCAATATCCCAAAGATTTTTATGATCACCGATTATTCTAATGGTGCTGATGTGATTATAGCTAGAGAGGGCATTGAGAGCATAAAAGATTTGAAAGATAAAAGAGTTGGCCTGGAAATGGCCTCCTTAGGGCAATTCATGGTGGCACGCGCTCTACAAAAACATAACCTGAGTTTGGATGATATAGTTATGGTGCCCATGGCACAAGAGGAGATGCATCAAGCTATCCTAAGTGTTGAAGTTGACGCTGTGATGACCTATCCACCCGTATCGGTAAAACTTCTTCGGGATAATACAAACAAAATCATTTTTGATAGCAGCGAAATTCCTGGTGAGATTATTGATGTGGTTTCTGCTACTAGTCAGGTTGTAAAAGAGCGACCTGGAGATCTTCTTAAAATCATTAAAGCTTGGGAAAAGGCTCTAGATTTTGCCGCTCAGTCTCCTGCGGAAGCTCACAAATTTGCCGCAGATCGTCAAAACATTACACCTCATGAGTTCAAGAAGTCCTTAGAGGGCATACGGCTACTCAATATTGATAGACAAAAAAGTTTATTTGATGAGAAAGTGGAGTTAGAAAACGGAATCAGACTCATCAAAGAAATAATCCTAACTCCGGGACAATACCAAGAGCTTCCCTCTAGTGAAGCATTTATATTCTCAAAGGCCATTAAACTAGCAGATTAAATTCATCAGTCCATGACTCGCTCTAGCAGAAAATTTATATCCCTAAAAACTAGTCTTATCGCACCTATTCTCTTAAGTTTTCTTTTAGCCGTTTTTTTCTATTTGTGGATGCAACATCGTAACCTAAATAACAGGTTGCTTCAGGATGCCAAAGTCCAGGCAGAGGTCATTGCCTACTCCACAAAATATGTTGCAGAAATCTCCGGCTTCTCACCCAAGCTTAATCGAGCAGTTATGGCCTTTGGGATAGAGCAAGATATTAGTTCTGTGGTTGTCATATTAGAGAAAAATCTCCAGGTCATGTCCTCTAGTCGCATCGCTTGGAAGGGCAAAAATATCATGAATGTGGCAGGCGCAAATATTCACAAAGAGGCCGTCCAAAAACTAGGCAACGCTAAGCTTATGGAACATTTGTGGCTTCATTACAGGGATGAACATCGCCTTTTTTTTCTTACGCCTTTTTTCGTCGACAGTCCAGATGCTCCAGGGAAGCTCGATAAGGCTTGGGTCATTGTTGAAAAAAATACCCACAGACTAGAAAAAGATATTGAAAATCAACTCAAGCAGACAGCCTTTTTATTTATCTCTATCATCCTGTTGTTATCAGGGTTCATTTACTTGCTTTTAGAAAAAAGGCTGTTCCAACCTCTTAGTGCTATAGCCGAGAGTATTCGTACTCATTCTGCTGGTGAATCCCATAGCCTTTCAGCTTTGCGCCAAGATGAGATTGGCGATCTGGCAAAAACTTTAAGTAATGCTTGGAATAAACAAAAAAAGTCTGAAAAAGAATTAAATATTATTCTTAATAGTGTGCCGGCACTTATTTTTTATAAGGATGCTGAAAACAACATCATTCGACTGAACATGCCAGCTGCTGAGGCCATGGGGCTAACCGTTGAAGAGGTGGAGGGCAAAAATGCTCGAGAGTTCTTTCCAACTGTAGCGGAAGATTATCATAAAGATGATTTAGAAGTCATTGAGTCAGGGGAACCTAAATTAGGAATTATAGAGTGCTTTGAACCCAAGTCCGGCGGAAGGCGATGGATCGAAACAGATAAGGTACCATACTACAATGATCAAGGAGATATCGTAGGAGTTATTGCTTTAGTTAAGGACATCACAGAACAACACATGGCAACTACAGCGCTAAGTGATCGTGAAAAAAAATTAAAGAACATCTTAGAGAACATGATCGATGGTTTGGCGGTTGTCGATCAAAACGGAAATGTCCAAAGTTTCAACCCAGCGTGTGAAAGAATCTTTGGTTATCAGTCTGAACACATGATTGGAGTAAATATTAGTCGGCTGATTCCCGAATCCCATCGTTTGAAATACAAAAAATATCTTTCTGAGAATCAGAAATCTGGGATAGCAGATATCATAGGGGTCGGACGAACTCTTGAGGCGCAAAGAAAAAATGGAGAAATTTTCCCGCTAGAGCTTTCGGTGTCTGAACTACCTGTAGATGGTGAGGTATTGTATTGCGGTTTTTTACGGGATATAACCGACCGCAAAAAAGCAGAAGACGATATTAGGACGAAAAATAAAGATTTGGAAATGATGCTTCATGTCGTTTCTCATGACCTCCGTGAACCCCTGCGAACCATCGCCAACTTTTCTGACCTGCTTAAAGAAGAATACTATGAAGCATTCGATGATGAGGCGGCTGACTATATTAAACGAATTAGTAGGGGTGTAGACCGTATGAGACTACTGCTAGATGCCATCATGGATCTATCTAGGGCAAAGAATAAATCTTTTACTTTAGAACCTATGGATATAAGAGAGTGCATCGAAAGTTCGCTTGAGTCATTGGATGCCAGTATACATGGGGCAAAGGCGCAGATTGATATTTCTAATGGGTTTCATCCCTTCAAGGGTGATAAGACATGGATGAAACAGGTCTTTAATAATTTAATCCATAACGCCATAAAGTTCTCTGGTGATAGTCCACCACGTATTCAGATTATGCCCTACGAGGAAAAAATAGATCACGTCACAGTGCGAGGCGTACAAGTGCTTGATAGAGGTATAGGTGTTCCCGAAATAGCCAGGGCAAAGATCTTTACACTATTCCAGAGAGCTGTAGGAAGAAATGTTGAAGGCACCGGCGCAGGCCTTGCCATTGTTAGCCAAATCATTCAGCGTCACGGGGGTAAGATATGGATTGAGCCACGCGAAGGTGGTGGATCTAAATTTATTTTTACACTATCATAAATTCTATAAAGCTGTATATTACATCATCGGATGAATATATTGGTTATGGATAGACCTCTGAGAATATTGTTGGTGGATGACAGTGATGACGACATCTTGCTGATCAAGAATGCTTTCAAAAAATGCGATAGACTAAGCATCATTGATGCAGTAAACGATGGGCAAGAGGCGTTAAATTATCTCAAACAAATAGGCGAATACTCTGAGGCGGAGCGTCCTGACATGCTTTTACTTGATATCAATATGCCTGTCATTGGTGGCTTTGAAGTTTTAGAACATCTTAGTAAGCACGACGATTTTATGTCACTTCCAGTTGTTATGTTGACAACAAGTGACAATGAAGACGATGTCACTAATTCATACAAGCTAGGAGCTTGCAGCTATATTCGGAAGCCAGATACCTTTTCTGATATGAAAGGTATCACCGAAAAATTTGAGAATTACTGGTGTAGCACCGTCAAGATACCCTAATTACCGGTTATTTTATTTATATCAGTAAAATCTATAATTTACATACAAATTCTAGCATCTCCTTACATTCAATCTTATTTATATAAGGTGTAGGCCAATACCTTGCGGGTTATTCTATACAGTATTTTATTGCCTATTTTCTCAAAAAAAAGTTGCCAAAAGTGCGGAATGATATAGCTTGCTTTTCCGGTTAATAACCTTCTCGGGTTAGGTTGCTTATGAAAAATCTATTAGGTTTGCACTTTATAACATCGCATTACCGAAATCTACTTTATCTAATGACGGAGGTGGCTATGCATTTTAAAGCACACTTGCGCAGTTACCACGTAAATCGAAATTCGCGCACGATTGGTAGCTACTACATTGACCAAATCATAAAAAATTTTGAAGTCGGTGAACTCACCAATGGTGATTATGTGGAAATAAACCTGCGCAGAATCCCTGTCAACGAATTCTACCTTAAGCACCGTGCTTTCCTTTCTATACGCCATACCATAGAGATAGTATTTGCCGGGGTGCTTGCTTTCTTTATTTTTATGATGGCTGGCAAACTCACGTTTTTTGTTTTAGGTATGATGAAGAATCTTAACTGAGGGGGATTACGCCGCGGCAGACTTCTTCCTTAGCTCCTTCTTTATCTTGTCTAATGATAGAGTGTTGATGACGTCTTGCTTTCTAAGCCATCCTTTGCGCGCTATTTCTGCACCAAAGCGAATGTAACCCAACTGTTCCCGGCGGTGCGCATCTGGAGTGATCGCACATTTGACGCCGCTGTCCCGCGCTTTCTTCCACCAACGCCAATCTAAATCCATGCGTTGCGGGCTGGCATTCAATTCAATCCAGGTTCCTGTTTCCGCAGCCGCATCAATGATCTTCGACACGTTTACTTGATAGGCTTCACGCCTTAACAAGATGCGTCCAGTCATATGACCCAACATGGTGATGTAGGGATTCTCTATTGCTTTGATGATCCTCCGGGTCATTTCATTTTCCGCAAGTGAAAAGGAGTTATGCACCGAGCCAATAACATAATCGAGCTGTCTTAAGATATCATCCTCATAATCTAATGACCCATCCTTTAAAATATCACACTCCACTCCTGAAAAAATATAGATCGCATCTTGCTTGTTATTATAGTCATGGATTTCTCTTATTTGTTGTAAGAGTTGCTCCTCAGAGAGTCCATTTGCTTGGAAAGAACTTTTCGAATGATCTGATATTCCTAGGTAGGATAGGCCCATGCTAGCAGCGGCTTCTGCCATCTCTGCTAGAGAGTTTCGCCCATCGCTAGCAGTTGTATGGTTATGAAAAGTGCCCTGCAAATCCGTCCATTCTAAAAGTCTTGGTAATGTCTCGGCACTCTCTCGATCAGCAACTTCAATTTCGCCCAAGTTTTCTCGTAGCTCTGGTGAAATTTCATCTAGGTCAAGTTGATCAAAGAGTTCTTTTTCATCATTGCATCTCACTAACGCACCTTTTTCATCTCTTTGAAACAAACCCCACTCGCTAAGTTTCATCCCTCTCTCAATAGCCCGCTGTCTCATGACCACATTGTGCTCTTTACTGCCCGTAAAGTGGTGAAGTGCATAGGGGAACTGTTCGTCATTTACTACGCGTAAATCACACTGAATGCCACCTTCTAAAATCACACTAGACTTTGTAACGCCGTGGTTAGTGACTGTTTCAATCAGCTGAAGTGATACAAAATCCTTCATCACAGTTTCAGGCTGATTAGAAGAGGCTATTAGATCTATATCCTTAACCACCTCTTTTTTCCGACGTAAACTTCCGGCCAGGCTTATTCTACTGACTTGAGGGTGCGCGCGTAATTGATCCACTAGCTCTCCAGCAAGCTCAATAACATCACCGTATAGATGCAGATTTTTGTACCTGCGCAATTGCTCGATTCCCTGAAGGATCTTATCTTCTGTTTTCTTTCCAAATCCTTTTAGAGCAGCAAGCTTATGATCTCGGCAGGCGCTCTCTAAAGTCTCAATATCTGCTATGGCTAATTCTCTGTAGATTTGTCCCACTTTCTTTGGTCCCATACCAGGAACTTGCATCATCTGGATAACTCCATGAGGTATGCTTGCTTTAAGGCTCTCGTAATAATCCAGTCTTCCTTCTAATACGAGTGTTTGCAGTTTTTCTTGCAGGGCCTTGCCCAGTCCCTTGATCTCACCTAATCGGTTTTCATCAACAAGTGTTTTTAGGTCTTCTGACAAAGTCGAGACTATCCTTGCGCCGTTATAATAAGCTCTGCATTTAAATGGATTTTCACCCTTTATTTCCAACAAAGCACCAATCTCCTCTAATATTTCTGCAACTTCTGCCGTATCCATACTTTTAGTGAATATTAAACGCTTGCTTGCGTCTTTGGAAAAATATTATTAATTTAAGATGAAATGATACGAACACTTACTTTTGCTTTATTCGCCATGATACTCGTGGCCGCAGCAGGCTATTGGGGGTTGCCGTATCTTCAGGAAGTGCAGGATTCTGCAGCATCCGAAAACCTTCCGGATCTCATTGCCTCAGTAGAAAGACGCTCAATCACTCGAACCGTAGAAACGGCGGGTGATATCGATCCAGCAGAAAAAGTAGAAGTTAAGGCTGAGGTTTCCGCTAAAATCAAAAGGATTCATTTTGATGTTGGCGATACCGTTAAAAAAGGTGAATTACTCATTGAGCTAGATGCTCGAGATCTTTTGACCGAAAAAGAAGCTCGCCAGCAAGAAATCACAGGAGCAAAACTTGAGTTGCAAAAAGCGGAAAGAGACTTTGACCGAAATCAAAAGCTTTTTAAAAAAGAGTTAGTTGCCGAACAAATTTTTCTTGATGCTCGAACCCAGCGAGACATAGCCATTAATAAATTTGAAAGTGCTAAAACAAGACTACGCCTAGTAGAAGACAAATTTGTCAAAACGAAAATACTCGCACCCATGGACGGTAGCATTTTGACCATGCCGGTGATTGAGGGTCAAGTGGTTGTCGCTGCTGCCAGTGTCAATTCTGGAACCGTTCTTATGGAAATTGCCCAACTTGATAAAATGCTCATCATCTCACATGTGGGGCAGGTTGATGTCACTTGGTTAGAGTCCAATATGTCAGCTAACTTCACCGTAGATTCAATGCCTGGGAAAGTTATGAATGCAAAAATTTCCGAAATATCCCCGGTAGCTAGCATCAAAAGAAACATCAAAGGCTTCACGGTTGAAATGACCATCAATACGCCGGATCCAAGAATCCGACCTGGCATGACAGCTATGGTGTCCGTGCCCGTTGAAACTGCAAATGATGTCCTAACGGTCCCCCTTGCTGCAGTCTTCAAGGATGAAGACGATAAGAAAGTCGCTTACGTCCGTGACACACAAGAACCACCCCATGTTGAAAAGAGAGAAGTTGAAGTTGGGCTTTCCAATATCAACTATGCAGAAATTAAATCAGGACTTTCCGAGCAAGATACAGTGCTCCTTACTCGACCTAAAATTGAGTATCATGTCAAAGGAAGCTAGACCTCCTACTGTGTTTTAGCAGTCGGTAAATTAAACTCGTGTCAACACTTCTAGAACTCAAACAAGTCAGCAGGATCTATCGGATGGGCAACAATGAAGTCCGAGCTCTGGATGATGTTTCTCTCAGTATAAAGAAAGGAGAATACGTCTCTATCATTGGTCCTTCAGGGTCAGGTAAATCCACCATGATGCATTTATTAGGCTGTCTTGATACGCCTAGTAAAGGCTCTGTAACTTTGGATGGAATTGACGTTAGCAAGGCGTCTGCGACTTCTCTTGCCAAGATTCGCAACCAAAAACTGGGCTTTGTCTTCCAGAGCTTTAATCTTCTTCCTAAGCTTAATGTTTTTGAGAATGTGGAGTTGCCTTTAGTCTATGCCGGAATCAAGGCTAAGATCCGACGTGAGAAAGTTCACGAGGCTCTGAAAGCTGTGCAGCTCGAAAAAAGAGTTTCGCATCGGCCCACCCAATTATCAGGTGGACAAAATCAACGGGTAGCCATTGCAAGAGCACTCGTTAATGATCCCAAACTCATTTTAGCTGATGAACCTACAGGGGCTCTGGATTCCAAAACTGGAGAAGCTATTTTGGAACTGTTCCGTAGTATCCATGAACAAGGAAATACAGTAGCTCTCGTTACCCATGACTCCAAGATAGCTGCAGAAACTCCTCGGAGAATCGAACTGCTAGATGGTAAAGTTGTCAAAGACCATCTACGAAGTGTTTGCAGTTCGTTCTCTTCTGGCAGGGACCAGGTAGCATGAATTTGTTTCTGAATTTAATGGAGGGCATTCGTGAAGCTAGTGCCAATAAGTTTCGCTCATTCTTGACAACTCTTAGTATCTCGCTTGGCGTGTCTTCCCTTTTCGCTATGTTTGCGATCACCGAAGGTATAGCCACGGAATACAAAAACAGTTTATTACGCTACGGTAAGCTCAATCGAGTTCGAATTATGAACCAGGAACTGCCACCGGAAAAAAAAAGTCTAGAGGAGCTGGCTGTGGGAAGAACCTACAGGGACGCAGTTGCACTTAGAGGATTACCTTTACTGTCCGCAGTTTCACCAGAATTGAAAGCAGATATAGAAGGCCGAATTAGCTATAAAGGTCATGTCGCTTTCGAAGACCCAAGGGGTGTGGAGAATGACTACTTAATAACAGAAAATGTTCGAGTTGCTAAGGGGCGCTTTTTTGCTCACTTAGATCACGTTAATCGACATAGAGTAGCAGTCATAGGACCAAGAATAATCGAAGAACTCTGGCCTGGCCAAGAGGATCCTGAAGTTTTGGGAGAGAAAATTTTGATAGATGGGATTTCATTTCAAATCATAGGCACCTTTGCGTCTACAGGACTTTTCTGGAAAGATGATCGTGTCTGTATTCCGTTTAGCACCATGCTCGATACTTTTGCTTCTGCTAAAGTTGTCAATGAAGTAGATGAAGGACCGCAAAATAGACTGCATTCTCTAGGCGTGGAAATTAGGGATTTAGCTTATTATGAAGACGCCCTGGAACAAATGCGAAAGATTCTCATGATAACTCATCATGGAATTGAAGATTTTGGTTTCGTGACGATGGAGGAGTATTTTAGCAAGATGGATAATCGTATCTTTGGGATACGGCTGAGTGGAGGCATTATTTCCTTGGTCAGTCTTATCGTTGGTGGTGTTGGTATTACCAACATTATGTTAGCATCTATCAAGCAGCGCATTAGAGAATTAGGTATTCGACTTGCTATTGGTGCGAGGCCTTGGGATGTATTCGTTCAAATCATGATAGAAGCTTTGGTGCTTTCATGTATAGGTGGCTCTATAGGGCTAATTCTTGGGTGGGGCGCTGTTCATTTTTTACAGATCATTGCTCCCTCAGACACTGAGTCGATTATTAGATTTTATGCACTGCTTCTCAGCTTTGCGTCCGCAGTCACCGTAGGATTGGTTTCAGGGATCTATCCTGCTTTTAGAGCTTCACAGCTTAACCCAATAGAAGCACTCAAATACGAATAGTCGCAACTAGGATGAATTTCTCGATTGGCTTATTGGAGGGATTGCGCGGACTGTGGTCCTATAAATTTAGATCCTGTTTGACTTTGTTAGGCATGATTCTAGGAGTTGCATCCCTATTTGCCATGCTTGCTATCACCAACGGTATGACCTTCGAGATGTTGGAAGGCTATCGAGAAATGGGGACTCTGGAGAGAGTTACAGTCGTCAAGGCAGATCCTCCAGCTCATCAGGAGCACCTCGCAGATCAGAATATAGGCCTTGTTTATGAAGATGCCGTGGCACTAAAACAAAACCCCTTCTTCACTTGGGTCTGTCCCTTGATTGAGATGGGAGTGAACGCCAGGTATCAGGACAGAAGAAGCAATGCCATACTCTATGGCTGCACTTATGATTTTCTAGTAATGGATCGACACGTTGTTGCTCAGGGCAGATTTTTTAGCGACCTTGACATGATAAACCAGCACCGTGTGGCAGTCGTTGGATACCGTATTGCCAAAGAGCTATGGAACCAACCCGAAAGAGATAGCGTAGGATCCACCATTCTTATCAACGGCACGAGTTTCAAAATCATAGGACTTTTTGAGGAGTATCTCACCGAACAAGCCAAGCGTGAACGCGAAACCGGATTTTCCAAAAAGATCGAAGAGAAACGCCAGCAAAGAATGAAACGAAGAAAAAAGAGACCATGGCAAGATCCCTTTTATAAAAAAAATAATGCTATAGCCATACCACTCACCACAGCGATTGGCACTTTCCGTTCCACGACCATGGTGAATAAGAAAGGTAGTAATACGAGCTCTAAGGAGGATCTTGGCCCAGACCCCACCCTTTCGTCTTTGCAAGTCGGCATCCCAAGTTTCAACCAAATTAATGAAGCCAAGGATATAATCCGTCAGACCTTATTATTCACTCACAATGGAGTGGAAAATTTTGAGCTTGAAACCAAAGAAGACGAAGTAGCCGAGATTGAGAAGCAGATTTTCTCTACCAGAGTAAATGGGCTGTTTATTGCAGGTATAGGTCTGTTGGTCGGAGGTTTAGGGATTACCAATATTATGCTTGCGACTATGGTAGACCGAATTCGCGAGATTGGTATCCGCAGAGCAATAGGTGCTCAGCCTGGCGATGTCTTTATTCAGTTTATTCTAGAATCGACGATGCTCTCTCTATTAGGTGGAGTTGCAGGCGTCTTCACAGGTTGGGGACTTCTTCAATTGATTATGGTCTTGGCTCCACTCAGTGCAACACCTATGATTGAAATGTCTGCAATTATAATAAGCTTTACGTCGTCGGCTATTGTAGGTCTCGCTGCTGGTATCTACCCAGCCGTGAAAGCCTCGTCTCTGAACGTCTTAGAAGCTTTGAATTTTGAATAAGAATAGAGAAATTGAGTACGATTGAATATAACGAATGGATCATTAGCAGTTGTTTAGAGGCAGGCTGGATTGACGATGAGGCAGGTCAAAGGTTGACACAAGCAGTCGCTCATTTAGGGGGGAATATTCCTGTCCTAGACCTCATGGAAGAACAAGAAATTCTTCCTAAAAGCAAACTTGAAAGACTCAAAACACTCATTCAAGAGCACCAAAGTCAGTCAAATGGTGCATCTGAAGACAAAAAAGGCACCGCCCAAGAAAGCACTTCTCATTCGCTTACTTCTTCCGCCGCCCCTCAAACCACGCACTCCCTATTAGAGTTTATTCGCCAAGCTATTTCTTATCATGCATCGGACCTTCATATAGGTCCCCACAGCCCTCCATTTATGAGACGCTTTGGAGCTCTGCAGCCCCTAAGTCCGGATTACTCCAAACTAACACCTGATGATTCAGAAGCCTTAGCTAGACAGTTTTTAACCCCTAAACAAATCAAATCCGTTGAAGAGGAGGGGTCTATAGATTTCTGTTACACGGCAGATGGCATTGCCAGGTTACGGGCCTCTGTTATTCGTCAGAGGAGAGGCTGGGAATGCGTATTTCGCATTATAGCAGAAAAAATCCTGACTATGCAAGAGATTGGCCTGCCTCCGGTATGCTATGAAATGGTTCGTTACCACAATGGTCTGATCTTAGTCACGGGCCCTGTCTCAAGTGGCAAGACCACCACACTTGCGGCTATGGTAAACCAAATTAACCATGAGCGAAAAGAACATATCATTACCTTAGAGGAACCTATAGAGTATGTGTTTCCTCCTGCGGGTTGCCAAATTACTCAGCGTGAAATTCGTCAACACACCGAATCTTTCGCAACGGCACTGAAAGGATCATTGAGGCAAGACCCAGATGTGATCATGGTGGGAGAAATGAGAGACTTAGAGACTATATCCTTAGCCATCACAGCATCTGAAACGGGCCACTTGGTGTTAGCTACCTTGCACACCTCAACCGCAGCACGCACCATGCAAAGGTTGTTAGATGTATTTCCCTCAAATCAACAAGCACAAATTCGCACCATGGTCTCGGAATCTATCCGCGGGGTCATCTGTCAAAAACTCGTTCCCAGACTAGATGGGTCCGGACGCATCCTAGCCTTAGAAATCATGACGAACACTCCAGCAATTTCTAACCTCATTCGCGAAGGTCAAAACTTTCAAATTCCAGGGATGATGCAAATTGGACGTAACCAAGGTATGATGCTTATGGATGATTCCCTGATAGAGCTTGCGAAGCAAGGGGTCATAGCAGGGCAAGCTGCATATAATCGGGCTGAAAATAAAAAACTCATGGCAGCCGCCTTAGCTGCAGAAGGCATAAACTAAATGACGTTATCTTCCCCTAATAAAATAGACGGATTATTTAACATCTTAGTATCAAACGATGGTTCAGACCTCCATCTATCTGAAGGCCAACCTCCTAAAATCCGTAAACATGGAGATATCAGTGCTATCCGGCAAGAACCTCTTACTCGAAGTGAGTTAGATACTCTCTTGTCAGAGATTTGTCTCCCTAAAAGGTGGAATCATTTCTTAGAGACCGGCGATCTAGACTTTGCATACGAAATGGATGAAGATTCTCGTTTTCGCTGTAACTACCATAAGCATTTAAATGGCTACGGAGCCATATTTCGCCTCATTCCCAACCGCATTAAGACATTAAGAGAGCTCAACTTACCCGGTATCATTCAGACTTTTGGAGATATTCACTCAGGCTTAGTTCTTGTGACAGGACCTACAGGATCTGGTAAATCAACTACGTTGGCTGCCATCATGGACTACATTAACACAACTTACGCTAAGCACATTGTCACTATTGAAGAGCCTATTGAATTTGTTCACCACAACAGAAATAGCATCATTACCCAGCGTGAAGTGCCCAATGACACTACAACATTTTTCGATGGCCTGAAGGCAGCTCTACGGGAAGATGCTGATGTTATTCTCGTTGGTGAGCTGCGTGATCTAGAAACCATATCATTGGCTCTCACTGCTGCTGAAACAGGTGTCCTTGTCTTTGCCACGCTGCACACCAATAATGCTCGCAAAACGATAGACCGCATCATTGACGCATATCCCGCAGATGAACAGGAGCTAGTGCGAACGATGCTTTCCACTTCATTACGAGGGGTTGTCGCCCAGCTTCTTATGAGAACTCGTGATGGGAAAGGAAGAGTAGCCGTTAATGAAATCATGAAAGCCAATGCCGCAGTTTCAGCTATCATTAGAGAGGGCTCGACCGTTAAACTGCAGGATACGATCAAGACGGGAAAGCAAGAAGGTATGCAACTTATGGACGATGCTATTGACGAACTTTTGAAAAAAGGAATCATATCTGGGCACGAGGCCTATATGAAGTCTATTGACAAGAGCCGTTTTGCTCATGTTATAGACCAGAGGTAAGTCTGACCAAGTGTAATGATTCCAATATCCCCCTCCTCTCCCAAATATAATTAGAGCTCCATGAAAATTGACTTTATTTCATTAGAACAAGAATTGATCAATGTCCTAGGACTAGATGGTGGCGAAGTAACTGCCGAGAAATTTCATTCCTTTCTCTATAGATATTTTCAGCCTGAGGTGTCAGAGTCTATAACAAAAAATATCCTGAAAGATCTTTCTTTCTTTATTGAGCATGACCCGGCTTCCAATGAATATACGGAGTTTCAAGTTCTCAGTGTGCGCCGGGGTATGGCTGCTATAGCAACACACAGAATCTTTCAAGCTCTTCTTGAATTGGACCCTAACCACTTATATGAAATAGAGCTCATCGCTAAGCATGTGCAAAAAGACACTAATGTAGAGATCCACCCATTAGCAAAAATTGCGAGCCCGTTTGCTATGGATCATGGGCATAGCACAGTCATTGGCGCTACAAGTCAAATTGAGCCAAGAGTCTTTATGTATCACAGCGTGACCTTGGGCGCATCTAACCTGGCAGCCAAATCTGGACGAAGACACCCTAAGGTGGGACAGAACGTTTTTTTTGGTAACGGTTCTCAAGTTCTAGGCCCGTCTATTATAGGAGAATACACCTACCTGGCCGCAGGCGTTATTGTTAGAGATTCTCTTATTAATCCTCATGTCCATATTTCTATGAGAGTTCGTGTAGCTGGTGTCGTGATTCCGTCATACACTAAAGTTCTTGGTGAACATCCCGAAGATCGAAGCCGGTATTGGGTGCAAGCAGAAAACGATGACGAACCGAAATGGGTATCTTTTCAAAAATTTATTTCAGACTCCATTGCCTGATGAACAACCTTATGATGACTAAGAAAAGGGCAGCACATCAACACAGTCAATCATCCTTACAGATCTTTGCTAAGGATCTGGTAAGGCGCTCACGCTCTAAGTGCGAGCTATGTCAAAAAGCTGACCGGCTCTTCGTTTATGAGGTGCCACCAGTCCCTGCAGAACCAGATTTCGAGAAATGCATTTTCATTTGCCAAGGATGTCTTAGGCAAATCGAGAAGCCTAAAGAACTTGACCCGCGTTACTGGAAGTGTCTGCGCGAAACCATATGGAGCGAAGTGCCAGCTATCCAAATCATGGCAGGTAGAATGCTAAAAAGACTTTCTGCTTTAGCGCCTTGGGCCTCGGAAGTCCTAGAGGAAGTCTACCTGGAGGAAGAAATTTTAGAGGCAATCAACGAAGTAGATTAACGGTGATAGCACCATTAAATTCAGCCGCTATCTCTCTCAATAAACTCTATTTCACTGCCACTAGCTAGGAACCATTTCTTCTTGTTTTTGGGGTCATACCGCATCTTGTTGATCTCGATAGGGACACCATCTACCCATATCTGTTCCTCACTAATTTGAAAATCTCTGAGTTCTCCATACATCATTATCTGAAAATGATTGGGGTCAAGATAGTCTGCCATTTTACTGCGCTGGGATTTTATAATTAGGCGCCAAAGCATGTAGAAAGCAAAAACAAGCGCCAGCCCCAACATAGGAAGAGACCAGGGATTCACATCCATGCGCATAACAGCAGCAATGAGCTGTTGAGGATTATCAAATAGATAATTAGCAACCCGGGTCGAGGGGTTTTCCTCTGCTATATACATGACAAAGGGAATGAATTCCGTCAGATAAGCAAATGGCATCAAATTCATACTTAGTAATCCAATCCCCCATGACTGCTTCTGCATGAAAATATAAAACCCGCCCACTATCCAAAAAAAGCGAATCACCAACCACATAGCCTCAGGATCTTGAAAGGCGTCCTTGAGCAACCGAGTCACTTTGATCTCCTTGGATTCTCCTCCACCGAGAAAGGATTTTCTAAAATCTTTATCTATCGTGATGGTCTGTGTCTCTCCTTTTTTGATACTTTCTATAACGGACGGCAAGCCTCCTTTTTGAGGTGTTCTGCCATTTTCAACTTCGCCTCCTTGAGTAAGAGATCGATCAAACCAGCTGTTATTTCCAGCTTTACTGGCTACCAAATCCTGAATTAACTCCATTCTTTTCTCATCGACTCCTAGAGTTGCACCCATACTCTCATAGAGGTTAAGCACGGCCTCCATACGTTCCTTGGAGGATCCTCCCATCATTTGGTCTAGGGAGATCTCCACGCCTTCAAGTGTTTCGCCGTGAATACTTCTAACCCGTTCTTCAGAAACTCCAAACACTTCGGAGAGCCTTTGGTAAAAAACTTCTCCATCTGGATCCCTATCAGTAGATCTATTTTCTTTAGATTGAGCTTCTTCGACTAGTTTTCCACTCTTTTCCTTTTCAACTTCAAAGGCCATTTTATCTTTAAACCAGCCCCTGTATTCTGTAGGTACTGGGAAGACATGTGGGACAAGCAAAAGGCCTAGTAAAGCAACAAATAACATGGTATTGCGCGATATAATATGCACCGCTAGAAAGCACAGTAGGCAGAAGCTGATTACCAAATTGGCTTCAAAGTAAGTAGCAAAAGCTAACATTTAACACCTCTTGTTATAGAAAAAAGATAACTAGCAATCATCTTAAGAAAACTCTTTATTGAAGTATATTAGGTCAATAGTGAGTAATCGGACAGCTAAAAGCACTCTTGAGAGTCAGTTGCGGGCTCTAATAAAAAAATTTAAACATGAGCGATGTAAGAGAAGTTCAGCGAGATGCATAGAGAGTTAAAAATCTTGCAGAGATCTTTACGTCTCTATGACATCATTCGGGTTAGATGAGCTTTAGCCTAAACGTTTTGAAGATTCTTGGTTCGCGATCCATTTCTTTGAAATCCTTGTCTTTTAGGTGCTGGTTGCGGATCCCTTACGCATAATTTAACTTGGTCACGTCCACAGATCTCGCGGAATTGAGTAATGACCTCAAGCGGTGCGTTTATACGGAACTTTTCCCCTGTCTCCATCAAGACAGCACCAGTATTTTCGCCAGGTATGATTAAGCAGACAATGACGTTTCCAGGGTTTTCATGAAAGACACCTTTGAGCAGGCCAAATAAGTCTTGCTGGCATCTGTCTCTTCTAAGCTCTAAATGAATCTCTTGTAAGTCTCTCGAACAAGCCTCCTGGAGTGTGCAGATTTCATAAGGTCTAATTTGGACGCGTTCACCTTGTGAGAGGTCAACCCTCGCGCTAATGACAAGTGGTTTACCCGTGATGAGGAGACTACCATAACGCTCATATTGATCGCTAAAAAGTGCTATTTCTACTTTACCAGTCCGATCTTCAATAGAAACTCTGGCCCAGGGACGGCCAGTTTTTTGAGACAATCTTACCTCTACACTTTGTAAAACACCTGCAACTCGGACTACAGTATCCTGGCTCATATTCTTGATAGAACCTATATGAAGCGTGCGGAAAGCCCTCAAATCAGAATCAAACTCGTCGACAGGGTGGCCTGTAACATAGAAGCCTAGCAGCTCCTTCTCATAGCCTAAACGTTCTCCCATGGGCCAGTTTTTAATTCTATTCTGGTGCTCGCTCTGACCTCCTAGAGGCTTGTTGCGCGGATTGTCCAGATTCCCCATATCAAACATCATTCCTTGGCCACTCTCGCGATCTCTTGCTAAGGAAGCAGACTGGGCTAAAGCTTGATCTATCTGATTGTATATCTCTGCTCTGTTTCCAGATATGGAATCAAAGGCTCCCGCTTTCACTAAGCTCTCTAAGGCCTTCTTATTCAAAACGTGATAATCTACTCGTTTACATAAATCAAACATGGATTTAAAAGGTCCCTGAGACTCTCTAGCCTCTATAACAGCTTTAACGACAGCCTCGCCCACATTTTTGATGGCAGCCATACCGTAACGTATCTGATGCGGTCCAACTGAGAAGGAAAAAAGACTTTCATTAACGCATGGTGGCAAGACTCTTATACCCATGCGCTTTGCTTCATCGACAAAGATGGCAATTTTATCTGTATTATCTAGTTCATTAGATAACAAAGCTGCCATAAACTCCACCGGGTAATTAGCCTTTAAAAAGGCAGTATGGTAGGAAACTACCGAATAGGCAGCGCTGTGAGACTTATTAAAGCCATAGCCCGCAAACTTAGCTAGTGTATCAAAAATCTTTCCTGCTTGTGCCGCTGGTATCTCATTCGTGGTGGCACAGCCTTTGATGAAGATTTTTTTCTGCTCATCCATCACCTCCTTTTTCTTCTTACCCATGGCTCTTCTAAGCAAATCCGCATCTCCCAAGGAATACCCAGCTAAGACCTGAGCGGCTTTCATAACTTGCTCCTGATAAATCATGATTCCGTAAGTGTCAGAGCAAATCTCTTCTAGAAGAGGGTGATCATACTCAAACCTAGCCTTGCCTTTTTTTCGTGCAATGTAATCGGGAATCAAGTCCATGGGTCCGGGACGGTAAAGAGCGATTAGAGCGATAATATCATCAATACTCTTGATATCGAATTGACTGCAAATCTTTTGCATTCCTTCAGATTCCACCTGGAAAATGCCGATATTTTCAGCGCGGTTTAGAAGATCGAAGGTATTCTGATCCTTTAGAGAAATATCCTCTATCTTGATTTTTTTGCCCTTTGATTGTGCTACAAAATCTAAGCAATCTTGAATAACGGTTAGTGTTTTAAGGCCCAGAAAATCCATTTTCAGCATACCTACTGTAGTCAACGGCTCCATGGAGTATTGAGTGACGATGCCACCGCTCTTTTCGTCTCGGATAAGTGGTATAAAATCAGTTAAATCGCGATCTGAAATGACCACGCCAGCTGCGTGTATACCTGTTTGCCTAACAGACCCCTCAAGGCTGATGGCGTTTTCAATGACCTCAGCAGAAACCTCATCTTGCTCTATCATACGCGTTAACTCATGATTCTGCGCAAGCGCTTTGGGAATGGTCATTTTTAATTCCGTAGGAATTTGATCTGCTAACCGGCTTGCTTCGCCAAAGCCAAGACCTAGGACTCTAGCGGTATCACGCACTGCCATCTTCGCAGCTAAGGTCCCAAAAGTTACTATTTGGGCAACTGATCTATCCCCATACTTTTTTCTGACATATTCAATTACCTCTCCACGTCTGCTCTGACAAAAATCAATATCAACATCCGGGGGGGAAACACGTTCTGGATTAAGAAATCGCTCAAAGATAAGCCCGTACCTCAGTGGGCATAAATCAGTAATTTTCAGCACATACGCTACAATAGAACCGGCAGCACTACCTCTTCCAGGCCCTACTGGTATCTCATTGCGCTTGGCATAGTCAACAAAATCCCAAGTGATTAAGAAGTAACTGACAAAGCCCATGTTCTCGATGACGCCTATCTCATACTCCAAACGCTTTCTCAGTTCTTTGTCCTGGTTAGCTCTTTCGGCGCCATACCTATCTTCTAGCCCACTAAAACATAGCTCGCGAAAGTAAGCTGCTCTATCACCGCCTTCAGGGGCATCAAATTCAGGGTATTTGTTGGATTTTAAATCAATCTCCACGTCACATCTCTCGGCAAGCTCTACAGTATTGGTCAGAGCTTCTGGAAGATCTTCAAAAAGTGCAGTCATTTCCTCTTTGGATTTTAGATAGTATTCTGGCCCTGAATAACGTATTCGCTTTTCGTCATTCATGGTAGCGCCTGTGCCTATGCAGAGTAAAATTTCATGAGCCCTTGCGTGTTCCTGTAAAATATAATGAACGTCATTGGTGGCTATGATGGGTATACACTTTTCTTTCGACCATTTGCGATACACTTCGCGAACTTTAGCTTCTTCAGGTATCCCGTGATTCTGTATTTCCAGGTAAAAATTATCTCTTCCTAGGATATGGACATAATCATCTAGGCTTTGCTCGGCCTCACGCATCTCATCGTGAATAATATGTCGCGCTATTTCACTTACTATACAGGCGCTCGTGCCTATAAGTCCTTGGGAGTATTGCGATAGAAGCTCCTTATCAATGCGAGGCTTCCTGTAAAATCCATCTATATGACCTGCGGAAACTAGTTTCACTAAATTCCTATAACCTTCCTCATTCTTGGCAAGTAGGAGGAAGTGATGAATCGGGTCAGGTTTCTTGTTGCCATTTTGCAGTCCCTTGTCAGTCATCTTACCAGGGGTTGTATAAACTTCACACCCAATGATTGGTTTAATGCCAAGGCTATGGGCTGTTTGGTAAAATTCAATGGCTCCAAACATGTTTCCATGATCAGTTAGTGCCAGCGAGCTCATTCCCAGCTCCTTACATCTCTCTAATAATGGTTTTACCTTGGATGCACCGTCCAATAATGAGTAGTGTGTGTGAACATGGAGATGAACAAAATCTTGGACCATTCTTTTGAAAGTACTCCTATGCGATCAGAGCTCAAGTTCAACACAACCAGTTGTCCACATTTTATATACATGGCATGGCAATAAGTCGAGGCACCCTGCCATTTGAAAACCTTTGATAAAATACGCTTGCATAATATAAGCAAAAACCTATAGAGTCATTTTGTCGCTCAATCTTCTAACCGGTTCATTATCAAGTAGTTAAACGGTTTTGATTATAATTCTATGTCTCTTGCAGCGTACTAGAGTTTGACAGAGTCTATCTGCTCCATATGATATTAGGTCCTATTACGAATAGATGGAATCGAGGTGAATATAACGTGTCTGAAGTCAAATTAAAGAAAGGCGAGTCGGTAGAAAAAGCGTTACGACGTTTGAAAAAGAAGTTAGATCGCGAGGGAACACTTCGTGAAGCACGCTTGCGCCGTAACCATGAAAAGCCTAGTGACAAAAAAAGACGCAAAGCGAAGGAGCCCAAGCTTAACTACTGGGGCAATTTTTCTCTCTAAGTTTTTATAAGTTTCTATTTTTTTGATCCGGCATCCCCAAAAGGATGCCGGATTTTTATTGTAGGCATTTCTTAACAAAATAACCTACTGTAATCATAAGTCCGAATGATGTCATGGAATTAGAAGGAGATGTGTAATACCTTGAGCCTTAAAGAAAAGAGTGTCGCTGGAGATGTATCCAAAAGTAATGCCTTTAGGAGAATCTATGTTTCTTGGGCTCAAGATTTTACGTAGACACCTGAGTCTCTATGGCATGATGCGGTTTAAATTTTTGAGAGGCACTCCATTTGAAATTACCTCTATCATTGTCCACAAGCTGGTTATCCAAACGTCATAAAGATGGTTATGATATGCTTACACATGCTGCTCAACTGGGCTTTGAATATGTTGAGCTAAGTTACGGTATTCACTTTAGCTTGTGGCCGGGAATCTTGAAAGCTGTAAGCAAAGGTATCATTAAAATTTCATCACTGCACAATTTCTGTCCTCTTCCTCTGGAGGTTCCGCGGGCAGACCCTAACTGTTATGAGTTTTCGGACCTTAATCCCGATAGTCGTAATCTGGCAATTAAGTATTCAATGGAGACCATCCAGCATGCTGCAGAGTTAGGGACTAAGAAAGTTGTCTTACATATTGGTAGAACTCGACAAAAATCGGTTACCCGTCAGTTAGAAGAATTGTTTGCGAAGGGTAAGTTCGGTTCTAGAAAATATACCAAGCTTAAGATTGAATCCGTTACGCAGCACGAAACGCAGTACCAGAAGCGTTGGCCCTATATTCACAATTGCCTGAGTCAATTAGAGAGCTATGCATCTTCAATAAATGTTCAGCTAGGTATCGAATGCCGCGAATCGGCAGAGGAAATTCCCCTAGATGACCAGTGGCAAAATATTTTCAATCATTTCGATAGTGGTGTGATTGGCTATTGGCATGACTTCGGACATGCAGCCCGAAAGGACTGTCTTGGCTACTCCAACCAAATCGATCAGTTTGAACAACTTGCTCCTAGGCTTTTGGGCTGTCATGTGCACGACTTTCTACCGCCAAACCGCGACCATTTACCGATAGGTGGTGGAACGATTCCCTTTGAAAAATTCTGGCCCTACTTGAATAAAGCACGAGATCCCGTTATGGTGCTAGAATTGTCCCCTAAAATTAAAACAGAAAGAGTTCAAGAATGTCTGAGCTGGTGGAATCAACACGGCCCGAGTCTTCAAACAGCAAAAGGAAAACTCTAGACTGGAAAGTCTTTGTTAAAATTTTCATTCTCGTTGGGATCCTGGCCTTTATATTTCTGTTTACAGATTTTAGCTTTGCAAAGCTGGTGGGACACATTACGTCAGCAGATCCGTGGATGTTGTTAGGCTCTTTTTGCTGCTTTGGCCTGGTAGCGGTTTTTGTGTCCTATAGGTGGTATTATCTATTAAAAATACAGGAAATCTACGTGTCCCAGTTTGTTGCCATACAATTAAGCTTTATTGGTATTTTTTTTAACTCCTTTCTACTAGGTTCTACAGGTGGAGATGTTGTCAGGGCTGTTTATATTCTGCGTTATGCTCCTGACAAAAAAGCCAGAGCCTTTTTGTCTATTCTGATGGATCGAGTCATTGGTTTTATCATACTTTTAATTGTTGGTGCCCTTCTGTTGCTAACTCAAATCGAGGTCATTTCTCATGATGAACGAACTATTTGGATGGCTTATTCAGTCTACGCATTTCTTGCCTGCGGCGTAGTTGGTATGATAGCCGCTTATTTCTTTCCCTTGTCATGGATACCGCAAACCTTGCAAAGCCTCTGGATAAAAGTTCCGAAAAGAGAAATCATCGAGCAACTATACTTTGGCTTCAAGGACCACGGGAAGCATTGGAAGCATAGTTTTACGGCTATTATTCTGAGTTTAGCTCTTATTACTAGCAACTTCACTAGCGCCTATCTTATTACCACTGCCCTAGGGGTTGATGCCAGCTATCTCACAGTTGCTCTTATTTTTGTGATTACTGTAATTGTTATGGGCTTGCCAATCAGCTTAGGTGGTATTGGAACGCGGGAGGCTGCGCTTTTATTTCTATTTGTTCTATTCGGGCTTATTCCTGACAAATCTGAGAGTGAACTGCCGTTAGCTGTTTCATTTCTTTATTTCATGGTGATCACATCTTGGAGCTTAATTGGGGGTGTTTTCTACTTATTGTATAAAAAGCAAGTACCTGTAGATTTAAAGGAAAGAAGCTCTTCAAACAATTCTTCAGAGAAATAATGTCCAAAGCGGTTACCATAGCCATACCAGACCAAGCCTTAAGAAAATTTCAAAAAAGCCGGCTTTATAAAAACGCTCTCCGTATCGTCGAAAAACTGTCTGACGCTGGATTTACCACTTATTTCGCAGGGGGTTCTGTGCGTGATGTCTTGTTAGGATTGCCTTGTAAGGACATAGATATAGCCACTGCGGCAACTCCAAACCAGGTCCAAAAACTCTTTTCCCGTGTTACGGATTTACAGGGCAAGTCATTTGGTGTTGTTCGTGTCATAGTTGATAAGCATTCTTACGAAGTTGCCGCCTTTAGAACAGATGGGGACTATAAAGATGGTCGACGCCCAGAGAAAATTATTTTTTCTAGTCCAGAGGAAGACGCTTTCCGACGAGATTTCACTATCAATGGACTCTTTTTTGACCCAACCACCCATAGAGTGATCGATTATGTCCATGGGTTGCCAGACCTCAAGGCAGGGGTTATACGAGCTATTGGTGACCCCAAGTTGCGTTTTAGGGAAGATCGGCTGCGTTTATTTCGAGCTTTGCGCTTTGCCGCAGAATTTCGTTTTGAAGTGGAAGAAGAAACCTGGAATGCACTTGAGGATATGTCGAGTGCCACAGCTAGCCCGAAGAAGGAAGCTCTGCCACCTGAGCGTGTGCGAGTTGAGATTACTAAAATGTTTACGGGATCTACTCCGGTTAAAGCCATGGATTTATTAGACAAGTCTGGGCTTTTGAAGTTGTGGTTGCCCGAAATTGACGCACTCAAAGGGGTGAAGCAACCGCCACAATTTCATCCAGAAGGGGATGTATATGTTCACACACGAATGATGATCGAGATGCTCACAGATCAGCGGCCAAGTACTGCCTTAGCATTCGGGACGTTGTTCCATGATATTGGCAAACCAAAAACCTACAAAGTTGATGAAACCGGCAGAATTCGCTTTAACGAGCACGAGCATGTCGGAGCCCGCATGACGGAAAAAGTCATGAAGCGATTGCGTTTTTCCAATGAAGACATTCAGGCTACATGTGCTTTAGTTGCAGGACATATGAAATTCAAGGATGCACCAAAGATGAAATTATCTACTTTAAAAAGGTTTTTGGCGCAGCCCTATTTTAGTGATGAATTAAAATTGCACCGCATCGACTGTCTTAGCAGCCATGGGGACTTAGGCGTCTATCAATTTATCCAAGAGAAACAAGCCGAACTATCACAAGAAGAAATAGCTCCAGCGCCACTAATCACTGGAAGTGATTTGCTTGCCCTTGGCTTAAAGCCTGGGCCTCAGATTGGCCAAATATTAAGCATCATTTCGGACGGGCAACTTGAGGGTGCCCTTCAATCTAAGGAGGAAGCGCTAAGGAAAGCCCAAGAACTTATTGATAGAGATAAACAAGATCCTTCTCTCTGACCCAACCGCTTTCTCCAGAAGATAGTTTTAAGGCCACCCAGCCAATGCGTTCATCACTTGTTACAACGCCTACCGTGCCCAAACGCAATTCTCTCTTTTCTTGGTCATCAGCTACATCACTCGGAATAGAATAGAGTAATCCACTCTCATTCTTTACCACCACTGCCCAAGGTTCTTTTAGCAAATCATACTCCCATAAGGCATAACCCCCTAGGCCAGTTGCTAGGATACCTATTAGCCCCAAAATAAAACCTCCAGTGCTAAAATCTTTCTGAATAATCTGGTACTTTTGGATCAACAAGATAGCACATCCTATCACGAGGCAAATTACACCCATCCACACGATTAGTTGCCATTCAAAGGGAGAAGCTTTGCCAAATAGCATCCAAAGCCCTTGTTCTCTTAAAACATCTCGAACTAGAGGGTCTAAGCGAGCCTCTTTTTCGTTGGCCAATGTTAAATTCCATCTGACATCATCATTGCGGGGATTTAACACCAATGCAGATACCCAGTGCCCGGTGGCATCTGCCAGCTGGTCTTGCTGATAAAGGCTAAGTCCTAAGTTCTGGCGCGCTACCCAATCCTTTGGTGTCTGGTCCACTAATATTTCAAACTCACTTGCTGCATCTGCGAACTTGCCCTTCTCATATAGCTTTAATCCTGAAGCAGAGGCATCTACTCGCCCGGAAAGACAAAGACCCATTACCAGTAGGGGTAACAGATATTTGGGATAAAAAACTCTCCAGAATGGGACCCATGGAAGCTTAACTCGTTGAAGAACTTCATCAGCACGGCGCCCCCATTCGCGAGACACGGATTCATTCCTAGCATACAACCCGCTTTCAGCTTCTTGCCAGAGACCTAACCAAATATCTACTTCTCTTTCATAACCCTCTTTTACTAAACCCTCCTTAAGAACCGACCAAGAGGGCGCGACATATTTCCCTGCCCATAAACGCATAACATCCTCTTGCCACGCTACAAGTCCTTCTCTGACGCCCTGCCCTGAGCAAACTTTTAATTTCTTAATGTTTGCCTTCAGTCGCTTGAATGCTTCACGCCTTGTTTTACTTTCATCGCGAAGAATCACACGGTGCATCGCTAAATAAAACCATCCACAGAAAAGCATTAATATTGGGAGCGCTACAATAAGATAGAACAATCGATCATCAACCGGACCAAAGACCTTGCCGGAACCAATTGCTGGCTGTGCTGGAAGTAAGTCTGCTGGAGCTAATGATTTTTCTTCCATGCTTAATCCTTTTGGATCGATATCGGCACTCTCACCTCCTTGGCTGGACTTAGGCACGGAGGCAACTGTTGGAGTCGCAGGTGGTTGGTAATCGCCTTTCTCTACAACAATCTGATCTGGTTTAACTTCTAAAGTTTTATAAAGGTCCATGGTGGGATCAAAGTAAACATAGTCCAAAGCAGGTAACTCAATAGTCCCGGCTGCTTCAGTCACAATCACAAAATCCTGAGTCCATGTTCCCTGAAATTGGTTAGTATCATCTATCTCTACCTTGTCGTCAGGGCGAATCACACGAACATTAGATGGCAAGCCAGGATTTGGCTTTTGAAATTCTAATGGCCAATTGCCCTTCCCTGTTAATTCCAGAGTCCATGTAACAGGATCTCCTTCCTTCACATTTTTTGGGAGTACCTTAGATGTCAGCCTAAAGTCTCCGATAGCTCCAGAGAACTTGCCTGTGTCATCAGGAGGTAAGGGCCTTACTTCCATAGTGATAGGTTCCGTGGGAACACTTACAACATCCTTCACAAAATTTCTGAAGAAATCTCTCCTGCTAGTCCGTATTTCAACATCTAACTGTGCCCAAGGAAGCTGGTAAACTCCTGTATCAGGAAATAATGCCTCCTTCCCGAAAGTGTATAAACTACGCCTATTGCCCACAGCCTGTACTTTGGGCTCTTGCGGCCAGGGATCTGAAATGACACGGTCTTCTTCCCATTGAACATATCCGTAGCGGGAAACGAGATTTTGAACGGCTGTTAATTCATACTTTAACTCAAAGACCTGTCCCACATAGACAGATTCTGGAGAGGCCACTAGTTCTGCTTGTATAGAACTTTGTTGTTTGCTAGACCTTGCTTGCCTTTCCGAAACGGTAAACCTAATGGAAGGAACCTTTACAGCTCCCTTATTGGTCATCACTTCTAAATCTGGTAACACATATTCACCTGCCTTGGAGGCCATGACTGCATAGGAAAGTGTTACATTGTTGACAACCGTCGAAAAATTAACGATTTGCGTTTGTCTACTAACAGATGGAGTATCAGAAATTACTAAATGCTCTACGTTGGGCAATGTGGGGGTTCCTTCGGGAGAACACCCATCATAAACTAACTGGAGAATTTCTTTATTCCCACGAACAAACCCGGCATCAGGAATTTTCCAGGTAACGGTTTGAGCATCTGCTACCGATAAGCAGGCAATGAAGCTAACCCCCCATAATAATCTTGTGCTTAGAAGCGGCCCGATGAATGTGGATGACTGAGTTATGGCTAATGTTAGTTTCTCACATAGCTGGTGCAATAAAACCGTCTTCATCTCAATACACCAACGCAACATAGCACAATGAGGAGCTATAGGAATCGTGCCCCTGTGAAGTGCTTTAGGGTGCGCCCCCTGAATGCATTGCTGACTCCTCAAATATTTCATCCAATATGACTCCTTTTCATCTCGTTCAGCTTCTATGGTATCATCCGGGCTTTATAGACTGCTGTTGATTTTTTGCTACCAGTCCTTCTTCTTCTTTTGTGCTGGAGACTTGGTCTCTAAACCCTCGCGCTCATTCATTCTCTGGAACAAAACTGCTGGCTTATCTTTCTGCTGAATGCGATTTAATATCCTTGAAATGTTAGCAGGCAAAATGGGCCTCTGCTCCTTAGCCTCATTATCCTGGTTAGTTTCATCCCCATCCTGACTTTGAGACATTTGGGGCCGATTCTCTTGTTCATTGCTTTGCTCAGAATTACTTTCATTTTGGGCCTGGCGCTGCTTGTTTTGCTCCTGCTTTTGCTCTTCATTTCTGGCGCCTTGTTCTTGCGGCTGTTGTTCATCTGGCTCTTCACCATTTTCTTGGTTCCTCTGCGGTTCAGGATTTTGATTTTGCTGTTGTTCGCCATTGGTTTGGCTCTCTTGATTTTGGTCTTGCTCTTGGTTTTGTTGAGGATCTTGTTGTTGGTTCTGACTATCATTCGAGCTATCTTCTGATTGATTTTCTTCCTGCTGCTCGGAATTTTGGTCTTTTTGTTGTTGCTCTTGTTCTTGTTGGTTAAGCAGATCACGTAATTGACTTTCTAATGTATCCCAATCTGCGGCTTTAGAGTCTGTAGAACGACCTTCCGAAACTGCTTTAAGTCCATCCTCTATCACGGCAGGGTTGCCGCCCTGCATAGCTTGCCCATAGCTTAAAGTAGCTTGTGCCATGTGCGCCCAATCTTTGCCCAATGGCTTATCTTGCTGAAATAGATGGGTGACTGCATGACGCAATTGCTCTGAGGCTTGTGCTTGTTGCGGGTCGGCTTGCCTCTCATTTGCTGCGGGTATCAATTGCTCTAAAGGCTGTCCCCCTCCACTCAATTGAGCAAATCCTATTACAGGCAAGTACCCCAACAACACGACTAAAGTGACAACCTGTAAATCTTTCTCCATTAATTTACGTTTCATTTTCTCGGAGTTGCTTGGATACTTGGGAAACTCGAACAACAAGCTCATAAGAAGCAACACAACTCCAGGTGCTAGGAAGTATTGAAATCTCTCTATCATACTGGCAGTTCTTTTTTCTTCAGCAGCAAATTTTTTTCCTTTAGCGATGAGTGCTTTCACCTCATCATGAATATCCACCCATCGATCAGCTCTTTTGTAAATGCCACCAGATTCTTCTGCCATATCCATTAATACCCTTTCCTCTAATTTAGATAAGATGACTTGTCCGCTTTCATCCTTTTGGACGCCACCATCTTCCAAATGAATCACCCCTCCTTTTAATGTGCCTATGCCTAACGTAATGATACGAATGCCGTAGTATTTGATAGTCTCCATCACTGAGGCCCAGTCATCGCTTAGATTTTCACCATCGCTTAAGACAATAAGGTAGCGATCAGCGGGCACATCCACACTAAAGCCGCGCGTTGCTTCCATTAGCATCGCTTCATAATCCGTTCCCCCCTCCGGCAAGAAACTGGGAGAGAGGGTGGGTACTATTTCTCTGAGGATTTCATAATCACCACTTAGGGGGCTTTGAACGAAGGCCGTTCCAGCAAAAACGAGTAAGCCGACTCGCTCACCTTGCAGAGCTCCAAATAGTTCCTGAACCATCAGCTTCGCTCTATCTAAGCGGCTTGGCGTGACATCCTGAGCTAGCATACTTTTTGACAAGTCCATGGCAATCATGACATCGCGCGCAGGCTGGTAGGAAATTTGCTCTTCCTCGCCCCACTTGGGCCTGGCCAA
The DNA here is from genome assembly GCA_039192515.1 of Verrucomicrobiota bacterium. Taxonomy (NCBI): domain Bacteria; kingdom Pseudomonadati; phylum Verrucomicrobiota; species Verrucomicrobiota bacterium. The sequence continues at coordinate 302,921 of JBCCXA010000001.1, forward strand.
AGCCAGCACAAGTAAGATCAGGCCCAGGCACATCAGAAAATAGTAACGCTGGAGAGACCTTCGCTTACCTACTTTTTTCCTGGCGGATCCTACTACCGCATGTTCTATATTTTGCCAACGCTTGACTTGTTCTTTTACTCTGACCAACCATATAAAAATGGCAAAGAAGAATAAAATGAAAGGGACGCCCACTAAAGCCCATGGATACTCAAATTCCATTTATTGCCCTTCTAGTATGATTGGAAATGAGACTGATGGAAGTAAAGGTCAGTAAACTCATAAGTGCTAGTATAGCGCCAGGCACGGCAAACCAATAATAGTGCTCCTGCTTCTTCAAACGTGTTTGCTTTTCAAACTCAATCTTTTGAGATTTATCAATTGCAGCAAAAGCTCGCTCCGTAGCATTTGTATCTCGCGCTCTAAAATACTGCCCTCCCGTTTCCTTTGCGATCATTTTTAAGGTTTTTTCATCCAAAGGGAAACGTCTTCTTTCCGTTCCAATTCTCTGTCCACTGTTAGGATCAAAGGCAGGAAAAGGAACCACTCCTTGGGTGCCTACGCCTATCGTATAGACAGGTATCCCCATATCTTTAGCTACCTTGGCAGAATCCTCGGGTTTCAAAGCGCCTATAGTCTGTGCGCCATCAGTAAGTAATACCGCAAAAGCACCAATACGTTCTGCACTATCATCTCGTCTGCTTAATTCTAGCCTGCTAAGCGCCAGTGCCAATCCATCTCCAATGGCAGTTCCTTGTTCTACTAGATCTGTCTCTAGCCTATCCGCCTGCTTCTTTAGCCAGTTACGATCAAAGGTTAGAGGCGCCATAGTATAAGCCCTGCCTCCAAATACTACCAAACCGATACGGTCTCCTTTCCGCTCACGGATAAATTTTTGAATAATCGGCCTGACGGCATTCAACCTGTTAAGTCGAACCCCTCCCTTTTGAAAATCTTCTGCTAACATACTGGGAGAAAGGTCAATCGCCAGAACAATATCATAACCCTCCTGTTTGACCTCGACTTTCTCTTCCACCTTTTGAGGACGTGCTAAGGCCAATACACAAAAAACAATAGCCATATAAATTAAGGCAACTGGCAGACGCGTTTGTTTCATCCAGCTTGGTTTATGCCATTCTGCGGAGCTGGGAATGATCAGTACTTCAGAGCCACCGCGCGACCTCAGCCACCAAATCAAAGGTAACAGCAGAAGTAATCCAAACCACTCAGGGTTTCCAAATATCCAGTTATTTATCATTTAAGCGCCCCCTACAATCCATTCTAATGGGTAATTAGTTTCATCCTAGCTCGGAAAAAATTCAACATGGCCTCTAGTACAGACTCTTCGGTTAATACCGCGCATCTGCTAAGTGGATCAGGAAACAATTCTTTGAAAAAATTCTCTCTATGTTGGCACCAAGCGGCGTGTTCGGCTCGGTTCTCATTATCTTCCGTATCTAAATAAACTAGTTCAGCAGACAAGGGATCATAGGCAGTTACAGTCCCAACATGCGGCAACTCTCTCTCCCAGGGATCATCGACTCGGAACCCTAACAATTGAAAGCGCTGCTTCAGAATCTGCCAGCCTTCTGGGTTACCTTTTGGAGTAAAATCCGAGAGCCAGAGTAATAGGGTATGTTTAGGAAGGGTATGAGAAAGCTCTTTCCAGGGAACTTGAAGGCTGGGTGATTCGTGGAAGAGTTTGGGCTTCGTTCCAGCCATTAATCCCGCCATTGCATGCATAATAGCTCTTCGCCCCCGAACGGGCTCGCGCATGGAATACCCTTCAGGAGTGGCATGCACAATCCCAAGCCTATCACGATTAGCTGCACACAGAAGACCCAGTAATCCCGCAATCTCCAGAAGTGCTTCACGCTTCGTCTTACCCCCTGAGCCAAATTGCAAAGAAACCGCGTCTTCTATTACCAAGACCATAGTCATCTCTCGCTCTTCGATGTACTTTTTACGGTATGGTTCTCCTAAGCGAGCGGTTACGTTCCAATCAATATCGCGGACATCGTCGCCCCACTCATAGCGAACCACCTGGTCAAACTCACGCCCTCTGCCCCTAAATGCAGAGCGATAGTCGCCTCCCAAGACGGAATCAGCAGAGTCCCTAACACGCCATTCTAACTTTCTTAATAAAGCAAGCGCGTCATGCTTTTTTTCGATATCTTCACTCATAGAAATAGCCATCTAAGGTATCTATAACTGTGTAGACGAATCAAGCCCTCATCTTAATCAACCCGATTTTGGCTTTAGAGCTCTTATCAAGAGGAATTAAATACCTCTAAAAAGCTCTTCCTTTTGATGCAAATGGTCAATGCTTACAGTTCGCGGTCTTTCCTTCCTCTTCTGCGATGCAAGAGTTTCCCAATACTTTTTCCAATCAAAATGGGATCGATTTAATATTTAACAAATTGGATTGTTATGAATATGCAGAGATACAGATCTTTTGAAGCTGCTCGAGGCTATATCGGGTTGGGAATGCTTCAAGAAGCTAGCGAAGAGCTCTATGAAATTCCGGTAGAGGAAAGAAAAAACCTCTCCTTTATCAAGCTAGAGATTGAGCTTCTTTTGGCGCAAGGCGTTCTGGATCAGGCAGATACACTCCTTTCGGCAATATCTGACACCTGCAAAAGAGACCCTGAATGGCAATATCTGAGAGCGAGGTTCTTTGCCCGTTCATCGAATTTTCCAGAGGCAAATCGCCATCTGATGAAGGCTATCATGCTTGATAATGAGCCTTCCGCACAGATCCTAAATCACCCCGATCTCGATGTAATCTGGACTTGGAGCACGAACTGACCTGTCAAAAATCACTGGGTGTCATGGGAAACATCTGAGTTTCATGCAAACGTATTATGATTCTATAGTCTTTAGTTTGAGTTTTGAAAGCAGAAGAAAGCCCATGATAAAAAATAATGAGTTCCAGAAAACCGCCCAACGAAAACCTATAAAATCAGCCAAGGCTCCCATAGAAAGATACCCAATGATTGCTGCGAGTTTTCCAAACAGGCCCCAATATCCAAACACCTGTCCTTCATCACCTTTTGGACTCATCAAAGAGACAACCGCGCGGCTACCCGCTTGAGTTGAGCCCACAACGAAGCCAGCAAAGTTTCCTACCACAAAAAAATGCCACTTCTCTATACTTGCGAAAGCTCCAAAACAAACACCTACCCATATCAACAAGGAAATCATCAACATGGTTTTTGAGCCAAATTGGTCCTGAAAAAAACCAAAGGCAAAAGCACCTAATGCGCTACTGAGTTGTAAACTTGCGAATAACATAAGGTTTTCTTCAGTATTGAAGCCTAGGACTTGGGTGGCAAAAACTGCAGCGAAGGCAAAGATGGCTGACAAGCCAGACATATAAATGGCATAACAGGATAGAAAGTAGCTTAATTCCCTGTGCTTCTCTAACTGCCGAGACGTGTGTATGATCTCTCTCCAAGCAGCATTCCACGCCCTTGTTAAAGTCACACCTTTTGCTGGTAGTTTCCTTTCTTTCAATAGTAAAAAAGTTGGTAGGGAGGAAGCGGCAAAAAAACATGCTGTTAAGACACATAGATAAGGAACTGCCTCAGACTCTCGCCCACTATAGAAATTTAGAATAATAATTCCCATAACCAGACTAAATAACCCACCACAATATCCAAAGCTCCATCCATAACCTGAAATTTTCCCCACATTCCCTTTGTGACTGATTTCAGGCAAAAAACTTGCACAAAAATTCTCACCCATCGAGAAACCAAAATTGGCTCCAATAACCAAACACATCACCCATAAAATGCGCCCTTCCACTGAGGTAGCAAGAAGGGCTGTAAAAAAGCAGCAGATGATAGCAGAAAATAATAGGAACCTCTTTTTCTGAGCAGTTAGGTCTGCTACCGTCCCTAGCCAAGGAGAAAGCAAAACGACCAAAACCTGGGATAGAATAAGTGCTGTCGCCCATAGAGTATTGGCAAACTCATTTCCCTTACACACAACTCCCACAAAATACGGGGCAAACGCCACGGTAATAATGATTGTGGTAAATGCGGAGTTCGCAAAATCAAAGCAACACCAGCCAAAAAGCTCCGACTTTTTTACCTTTGCAAAAGATTTATGCGGAGATTGCTCTGGTTCTGTGGCAGCACTCAAGCATGCAGAATAATCTCAGTGCATCAGAGGGTAAAGCCTCTTCATCAAATCAATTCACTGGCAGTTGTCTGATCTACACGACCAAGAAGGCTAGATGCTCAAGACACTAGAGATCTTCTTTCCAATCCCTACTACGTGCCTTCTCCACTCTTGAGTATTCTCTTTAACTAGCGGCTTAGTGCATCAAGAAAGCGCCTTAAGTTCTTTGTCGACTACAAATGGTCCAAAGGGAATCACCGCGGCTACCATAATCTTAAAGGACAATTTATATGTAATGGGTACCTGCTTGATGGCAATCAAGGCTAGCAATACCAATAAAACAAAAAGTCCACCGTGAATGCGGCCGGGCCAACTAACAGCATCTGGCATCCCCCAGATATACTTGAGTGGCATCGCAATAAAAAAAAGAACCAGGGTGGAACAACCTTCAATAAAACCAACCACTCTTAGAGTCTTGAGGAATTTTGCATTTTGAATCTTGCTTTTAGTCTCATGCATATCATTTGTATCCCTTTGGCCTTTGTTAGCGGTTAGGTATCGGAGATTAATCTTAGGATACATCTGCGTAAAGCCTCTTTAATGACCTGTGCCCTATTCTTAAAATCCGAGTGGGTATATACAGCTTGCTGTTAGATCCTTTTCAAAACATCTAACCCAAAATACTTTTCTTAGGAGTTTAAGTGCTTAGGGGATGCCGAATGTCCCGTCGACGAATCTAAAGGATGTTTCAAAGAAAACTTCTTCATTGGCTCGGTCGCGTTTTTGCTTGGCATGGAAGCTCGAAAGGCGACCTGTCTAAAGATCAAATCAAAACAAACTCTTGATTTAAAAAAAGTTTCTCATCATCATTCTAGTTCTAGGTATCTTCACAATTAGGCAAAATCAAATCACTAGGAAACACATATGATGGAATCAACCAAAACCCAGATCGGTATCAAAACTTCTCGTCGCGATTTTTTAAAAACAGGATCGGTTGCCGGCGTAGGAATTGTTGGGCTCAGCTTAACGAGTGGCATCCAAACAGTCTCCGCTGCAGATCAAGCTGATAAAAAAATCTACTCCAAAGAGATTGATGAGGGGCTCGCCTACTTCAAAAAGTTGGCCAAGGATCAGATGCCTCTAATTATAGGGCTCAAGGATGCAATTGCTAGCGGAGACCTTGATAAAGCAAAAAAGGCCTATGTCGATTGCCGCCCTCCCTACGAACAGATTGAAACTTATGCTGGTTCCTTTGAAGAAACCGATGCGAACATCGACGCTCGCCCATACGCATTTGACGAGGGCACAACTTCGGATGAATTTCGCAGCGTCCACCGCATAGAAATGCTGATTTTCGGAGAAGGCGACCTAGAGGCTGCCTTACCTTATGCAACCAAATTGATTGAAGCATGTACTCAACTGCAAAAAGATCTCGAAAACCGCGGGGAATTTTGGGCTGCCAAAAACTTTGAAGGAATGATCGGACTTTCCAATGAAGTGGCTTGTAAAAAAATTTCCAGTGAAGAAGAAACCTGGTCCGATCAGTCACTGCTTATATTTTGGAATAACTGGTTAGGTATTCAAAGCCAGATCAAACCTTATTATGGTGTGCTGTCGCAAAAGGATACAAAGTTGCAGGATAATATCGAGTCAGCTTTCAAAAAATGCTTTTCTAGCATCGAAGAATTTTATAAGTCAGGTATTTTTACTCCTTACAGCAAGGTTTCTATGAGCAAACGAGCCGAAATTGTTGCGGGAAGCAATGCTGTCAGAGATTCTATCATAGCAGCAGGCGACAAACTTGGAATAATGTAACATCGAATGACATAGAGAAAGCGAGGGTGGCTGCCAGCAAATTAGTCTTCGAATATAGAGTAAAAAGAGCCTCATCCTGATGATGCTAAGATAACGTATGGAAACTCTAGAAAAATAAAATGATTCAGATAAAATGAAGCAGAGAATGATGAAAATAAAACAATTGATAGTCTTAATGGTTTTGCTAATTCCTTGCATGGCTCAAGCCCATGATGAGGGTGTCAGCGTTGGTTTCTTGCCGGGGTTAACTCACCCTGTTCTGGGACTCGACCATTTACTAGCGATGATCTCCGTAGGAATCCTCAGTGCACAGATGGGGGGGAAAGCCATTTGGATAGTTCCTTCCGCCTTTGTCGTTCTTATGCTTGTAGGTGGTGTGATGGGTATGAATTACATTTCACTATTTTCCGTGGAATTGGGTATCGCTGTGTCGGTGCTAGTGCTCGGCATAGCTATTGCGGCGGAGAAGAAGCTTCCCACCTTATTGGCGATTATTGCAGTTGGTTTTTTCGCACTGTTCCACGGTCATGCACATGGAACCGAAATGCCTGAAATAGCCACACCTTTACCCTATGCCTCAGGATTTATTACCGGCACAGCATTAATACACGTAGCAGGCGTTGTTATTGGAATCGTCTCAAAGAGATTTTCTGCAGGACCTCAACTTTTGCGCTATATGGGTGCGGCAATTGCGGGAATTGGGTTTCATATCATAGTGGCGTAAAACCTAAGCAAAGCTACTATCTCTAATACAAGGTTCCATAAAAAAGACACCTGTAAGAAAAGTTATGACTCCGTAATCATCTGAAGATTGGCCATATTTTCTTTCATGACAGTTAAGAAGTCTTTGCCTTTTCCTGGCCTATTCCCACAGGGATCAAAGACTAAACTTTTTATACCCATTTCATCTAGCTTAGACACAGATTTTTTCAGAGGCTCTCCCTCCCAAATCATGTACTTAAACTTATTTTGATCATGTAATTTTTTGAATGCCTCCCAACTCTCTTCCTCAGGATAAGTCTCAGGCTCCCATAATACCTCTACCAAATTAAGTCCATAACGTCTTTTGAAGTATTGGTAAACTGGGTGGGAGGCGACTAGAGACACTTCTTTACTAACGGATGCTATCTTTGCCATCTTTTTATCGAGATCCATGAGATCTCTTTCTAGGGCTTGAAAATTTTCATCGAACTCGCCGCCTTTTTCCGGGAAGGCTTGGGTAAATGCTTTGTGAATGGCCTTCGCCTGTTGGACTGCTTGAGTGAAGTCTAACCAAGTTGTGAAAGCTATTCCTGCGTGAGAATGCTCGCCTTCAGGTCCGTGACTATGTGTAGTCTTATCCTTGATCTCAATGAACTGATCCTTAAAGGACTCCGACGTATCAGAAACTTTACTTTTAGGCAAAGTAGCCGTAGCTATCCATTTAGCATAAGTTGCACCGTTTAGTAATATGATATCAGCCTTTTGGTAGGCAATAACATCTTCAGCTTCAGGCTGCCAGAAGGCTGGATCTCCATCTTCAGGTGCTGGGAATGTTACTTTTACATAGTCGCCGCCTACACGCTCTGCAAAGTATTGTAAGGGGTAATTGACAACATATACACTTAGCGGTTTTTCCGCTATGGACTTGCTCGATGTAAAGCACAGCCCTACTATTAGCAGGATAGATAACCACCAGTATTCTCTAGATGCACTTTTGATCATTTCTTGGTCCTAACCTTTCGTTGTAAAAATTTTTTGATTACCCAATAGACGCTTATCTATCTCCACTGATTTTAAAAGCTGTAGACGGCTTGTGTGGCAATGGTGTGCACGACATCATCAGATGCGGTTCCGCTCACGGCAACGTCATTTCCAATGTCTACACGGTATTCAGCACGTAGCAGAAGATTATCAAGTAAATTAAAGCCCAGAGTTCCGGTCAGGCTCCACAGATTATTAGCGCTGGGGTTGGATGTTAAGCCAACGATGTTCTGGTCATCGGTGTGCATGTATTCTGCGCGACCAGCAATGCTGATGATGTCCGTTAAGAGGTATTTGGTATAAAGGCCTGTCCCAAAGTATTCAGAATCGTTGCTTCTACCTGCATTGAAATC